>JANXRC010000077.1 GCA_025353195.1 Rhodocyclaceae bacterium | reverse complement strand
ACGCCATGCACTCGGCGTGCGGCCGGTGTACCGGCGGGTCGACACCTGTGCCGCCGAGTTCGCCACCGCGACGGCGTATCTGTATTCCACGTACGAAGACGAATGCGAAGCGAATCCGACCGGCCGCAACAAGATCATGGTGCTCGGCGGTGGGCCGAATCGCATTGGGCAGGGCATCGAATTCGACTATTGCTGCGTGCACGCGGCGCTGGCCATGCGCGAAGACGGCTATGAAACCATCATGGTCAACTGCAATCCGGAGACCGTTTCAACCGACTATGACACTTCCGATCGCCTGTATTTCGAACCGGTGACCCTGGAAGACATTCTCGAAATCGTCCACGTCGAGCAACCGACCGGTGTCATCGTGCAGTTCGGCGGCCAGACCCCGCTGAAGCGCGCACGCGAGCTCGAAGCCAACGGCGTCCCCATCATCGGTACCAGTCCCGACATGATCGATGCCGCCGAGGATCGCGAGCGGTTCCAGAAACTGCTGCATGATCTAGGCCTGCGGCAGCCGCCGAATCGGACGGCGCGCACGGAGCCGGACGCAATTCGCCTCGCCGCCGAGATCGGTTACCCGCTGGTGGTGCGGCCTTCCTACGTGCTGGGCGGCCGTGCCATGGAAATAGTGCATGAGCAGAAGGATCTCGAACGGTACATGCGCGATGCGATCAAGGTTTCCTTTGATTCCCCGGTGCTGCTCGATCGTTTCCTCAATGACGCCATCGAGGTGGATGTCGATGCCCTGTCGGATGGCACGCAAGTGCTGATCGGCGGCATCATGGAACACATCGAGCAGGCCGGCGTCCATTCGGGCGACTCGGCCTGTTCGCTGCCGCCGTTTTCGCTCTCGGTGGAGATTCAGGACGAGTTGCGCCGTCAGACCGAGATGATGGCCAAGGGCCTCAACGTCGTTGGCCTGATGAATGCGCAGTTCGCGATTCAGAAGAATGCGCAAGGCAGCGGCGAGGACGTGGTCTACGTGCTGGAAGTCAATCCGCGCGCGTCGCGCACGGTTCCCTTCGTCTCCAAGGCCACCAGCCTGCCGCTGGCCAAGATTGCAGCGCGCTGCATGGCCGGGCGCAGTCTGCGCGACCAGGGCATGACGCGCGAAATAATCCCGCCCTACTTTTCCGTGAAGGAAGCGGTTTTCCCCTTCATCAAGTTTCCCGGCGTCGATACCATCCTTGGCCCCGAGATGAAATCCACCGGCGAGGTGATGGGTGTCGGTCGCACCTTCGGCGAAGCCTTCGTCAAGTCGCAGCTCGCCGCCGGGACGCGGCTGCCGAAGTCCGGCAAGGTCTTTGTCAGCGTCAAACCGGCAGACCGGCCGAAGGCCGTCGATGTTGCGCGCGAGTTGCACGAGCTCGGTTTTGCGCTGGTCGCCACGCGCGGCACGGGTGGCGCGATTGCCGCCGCCGGCATTCCGGTCGGCATCGTCAACAAGGTGACCGAAGGGCGGCCGCACATTGTTGATATGATCAAAAATGGCGAGATCGCGCTGATCGTCAATACTGTCGAGGAAAAGCGCACCGCGATTGCAGATTCGCGCTCGATTCGCACCTCCGCGTTGGGCGCCAAAGTGACGCTGTTTACCACCATAGAGGGCGCGCGCGCCGCCTGCGCCGGCATGCGTCACGCCGGTCTTGAAACCTATTCCCTGCAGGCCTTGCACGCCGAGTTAACCGTATGAGCGGAAAATACCCCATCACGCTGCGCGGCGCGGAACTGCTGCGAAAAGAGATGCAGCGGCTGAAGACGGTCGATCGTCCGGCGGTGATCGCCGCCATCGCCGAGGCTCGCTCGCATGGCGACCTGTCGGAGAATGCCGAGTACGATGCGGCCAAGGAACGGCAAGGGTTTATCGAAGGCCGTCTCAAGGAAGTCGAGGGCAAACTCGGCAACGCGCAGATCATCGATCCGGCATCGCTCGATGCCGATGGGCGCGTGGTGTTCGGCGCCACGGTTGAACTGGAAGACATGGACAACGGCAGCAGCGTGACCTACCAGATCGTCGGCGACGACGAAGCCGACATCAAGTCCGGCATGATCTCGCTGAACTCGCCGGTGGCGCGCGCGCTGATCGGCAAGTTCGCCGGCGACGTCGCCGAGGTGCAGACGCCCGGCGGGAGGCGCGAGTACGAGATACTCGACGTCAAATATATCTGATATGGGAAGGCTGGCGTCCGCCCTCTACAGCATCGGGGTTGCCGTCTGGGTTGGCAGCCTGCTGGCGATCGGCTTGATTGCCGCGCCGGTGTTGTTCACCCAGCTTGCGGATCGGGCCGTGGCCGGCAATCTGGCGGGTGCGATGTTCAACGTCATGGCGTGGGTCGGCCTTGCCTGCGGGGCTTACCTGATGCTGTTCGTCGTGTTCGCCAAAGGCTGGCGCGCGATCAAGTCCGGCGTGTTGTGGATTGTGCTGCTGATGCTCGCTCTGACGGTGGCGGGGCATTTCGGCGTGCAGCCGATATTGACGCAGCTACAGGCCGATGCCCTGCCGCGCCGGGTCATGGAAAGCGCGCTGCGTGATCGCTTTACTACCTGGCACGGCGTGTCGAGTGCGCTCTATCTGCTGCAATCCATGCTGGGGATCGCGCTGGTGATACTGCAGGAAAGAGGCAAGGGCCGATAGTTTCAGCGCTTGCGGTTGCGGGCTTCGGTGCGCGCGGCGGCCTGTTTCTTGGTGACCGGCGCAGCGTTCCGCCGTCGCGCCGGCGCCGACTCCTGTATGGCAGCATCCTTGGGATTCTCGCGCCAGAGCACCAGCAGGTTGCCGATGTGCTGCACAGCGACGCAACTGAGCGCAGTGCAGATTTCAGCGAACAGGGCATCCCGAGCTTCGCGTTCGATGCCGTAAAGTCGCAACTTGATCAGTTCGTGGGCCTTGAGGCAGTGGTCGATTTCCGCCAGGACGGAAGGCGTCAGGCCCTTCTGGCTGATGGAAACGACGGGATTCAGATGATGCGCGGCGGCCCGCAGGGCGCGGCGCTGGGTGGGGGCAAGTTCAGTCATGGCGGAATTGTAACGTGAGCGGCAAGATCGAGAGCAACAAGAAGGTCAAGAAGAACAAGACCACCAAGGCCTGGATCACCGAGCACGTCAATGACGCCTACGTGCAGCGCGCCCGGGCAGCGGGCTGGCGGTCCCGCGCCGCGTTCAAGCTGACCGAAATCGACGACAAGGACAAGCTGCTGAAGCCGGGCATGACGGTAGTCGACCTCGGGTCGGCGCCCGGCAGCTGGTCGCAGGTTGCCGCCAGGCGTGTGGCCCCCGGCGGGCGGTTGATTGCGCTTGACCTACTGCCGATGGACGCCTTGCATGGCGTCGAGTTCATTCAGGGCGATTTCCACGACGACGCGGTGCTGCAGAAACTGGTGGATGCCCTCGATGGCCGTCAGGTCGACCTTGTATTGTCGGACATGGCCCCCAACATGTCGGGTATAGGCATGGTCGATCAGGCGCGCGTCATGGTTCTGGCCGAACTGACTCTGGAATTCTGTGCGCTGCATCTGAAACCGGGCGGCGATCTGCTGGTCAAGGTATTTCAGGGCGACGGTTTCATGGAATTGCGCCGTGCGTTGCAGCAACAGTTTCGAATTTTGCAAATGAGAAAGCCGGCCGCCTCGCGCAATCGCAGTGCCGAGATTTACCTGTTGGCGCGCGGCAAGCGGACATGATCGCTGGTCGCTGCGGTTTGCAGGGCATGGCAATCAGCACTAGAATGACTTGATATGCAATCCCGCCCCGGGAAAGAGAGGCTTCACCTTGAATAATATGTTCAAAAACATGGCGATCTGGCTGGTGATCGGCATTGTCCTGATGACGGTGTTCAATCAGTTCAACACGCGCCAGGCAGTGCTCGGGTCGCTGGAGTACTCCCAGTTCCTCGAAGAGGTGAAGCAGGGCCGCGTCAGCAAGGTCGTCATTCAGGGCCGCACGCTGGAAGCCACCACGACCGATGGCAAGAAGATCACCACTTACGCTCCGCCGGACTTGTGGATGGTCTCCGACCTGTTGAAGAACAACGTCAAGGTGGTCGCCAAGCCCGAGGAAGAACAATCTTTTCTGACCAGCATTTTCGTCTCCTGGTTCCCCATGCTGCTGCTGATCGGCGTCTGGGTATTCTTCATGCGCCAGATGCAGGGTGGCGGCAAGGGCGGAGCTTTTTCTTTCGGCAAGAGCCGGGCGCGGATGATGGATGAATCCTCCAACACCATCACTTTTGCCGATGTGGCCGGCTGCGACGAAGCCAAGGAAGAAGTCTACGAAATGGTCGACTTCCTCCGCGATCCGTCGAAGTTTCAGAAGCTCGGTGGCCGCATTCCCCGTGGGGTCCTCCTGGTCGGCGCGCCCGGCACCGGCAAGACGCTGCTGGCGAAGGCGATTGCAGGCGAGGCCAAGGTACCTTTCTTCTCCATTTCCGGTTCCGATTTCGTCGAAATGTTTGTTGGCGTAGGCGCCGCGCGCGTGCGCGACATGTTCGACCAGGCCAAGAAGGCGTCACCGTGCATCATCTTCATCGACGAACTCGACGCCGTTGGCCGCCAGCGCGGCGCCGGCCTCGGTGGCGGCAATGACGAGCGCGAACAGACCCTGAACCAGATGCTGGTCGAGATGGATGGCTTCGAGCCCTCGGTGGGCGTGATCGTGGTGGCTGCCACCAACCGTCCCGACGTGCTTGACCCGGCGCTGCTGCGCCCCGGTCGCTTCGACCGCCAGGTCGTGGTGCCGCTGCCGGACATTCGCGGCCGCGAACAGATCCTCAAGGTGCATATGCGCAAGGTGCCGGTGGCGCCGGACATCGACGCGTCGATTCTGGCCCGCGGCTGTCCGGGGTTTTCCGGCGCCGATCTGGCCAATCTGGTCAACGAAGCCGCGCTGTTTGCCGCGCGCAGCAGCAAGCGCCTGGTGGACATGGAAGATTTCGAGCGTGCCAAGGACAAGATCATGATGGGCGCCGAGCGGCGGTCGATGGTCATGCCCGAAGAGGAGCGCAGGAACACCGCGTACCACGAATCCGGCCATGCCGTGGTGGCCAAACTGCTGCCCAAGACCGATCCGGTGCACAAGGTGACCGTCATCCCGCGTGGACGTGCCTTGGGATTGACCATGCAGTTGCCTGACCAGGAACGTTACAGTCAGGATCGTGAACGCCTGCTCAGTACTATTTGCGTGTTGTTCGGCGGCCGCATTGCCGAAGAGCTGTTCATGCAGCAGATGACCACCGGTGCGTCCAACGATTTCCAGCGCGCCACCGATCTAGCCCGGCGCATGGTGACGCAGTGGGGCATGTCCGACAGCCTGGGGCCGATGGTCTACGGCGAAGAGGAAGGCGAGATTTTCCTCGGTCGTTCCGTTACCACGCACAAGAACATGTCGGAATCGACCATGCAAAAGGTGGATACCGAGATTCGCCGCATGCTCGACGAGCAATACGCGCGCGCGCGCCGTCTGCTGGAAGACAATCGCGACAAGGTCGAGGCCATGGCTGCGGCGCTGCTGGAGCTGGAGACCATCGACGCCGACCAGATCAACGACATCATGGCCGGCTTGCCACCGCGTCCGCCCAAGCCTTCGAGTGCGCCGCCGGTACCCAGGGGCGACAGCGCGCCGGGTCCGGAACCCACCGCGACGGCGCCGGCCTGATAGCCAACTCAGTTCAGAACAACCGCCGAAGCCTTGCCGATTCGGCGGCTCCTTTTTTATGACGCAAAATTTTCACTGCGGCCGTTTTGTCCTCAATGCCGAGCGACCGCTCATCATGGGCATCGTCAACCTGTCGGATGATTCTTTTTCCGGCGATGGCCTGCATGGCAATGTCGAAGCCGCCATCGCACAAGGCCGGCGAATGGTGGAAGAAGGCGCGCACATTCTCGACATCGGAGCCGAGTCGTCGCGGCCAGGGGCGAAACCCGTAGCGGCGCAGCGGGAGATCGATTGCCTGCTGCCGGTGATCGAGGGTTTGCGCGATTGCGGCGCGCCGCTGTCGATCGATACCGTCAAACCGGAAGTGATGCGCGCCGCGCTGGCGGCCGGCGTCGACATGATCAACGACATCAATGCATTGCGCGCTCCGAGGGCGCTGGAACTGGTCGCGGCGGGCAAGGCCGGAGTTTGCCTGATGCACATGCAGGGCGACCCGGGCACCATGCAGGATAATCCGCACTACAACGACATCGTCGCCGAGGTTGCCGAGTTTCTTGCCGAGCGCGTTGCGGCGGCTGAAGCGGCGGGCATCGCCCTGAACCGGATTGCGGTCGATCCGGGTTTTGGCTTCGGCAAGACGCTGGCGCACAACGTCGAACTCTTGCGCCATCTCGGCGAACTGGTAGTGCCGGGCCTCCCCCTGCTGGTCGGTCTTTCGCGCAAGTCGGTGCTGGGCCTGCTCACCGGGCGTGCGGCGCCGGAACGGGCCTACGCCGGAGTTGCGGCGAATGTGTTGGCGGTCGAGCGCGGCGCGCGCATAGTACGCGTGCACGACGTCGCGGCGACGCGCGATGGGCTGGCGATCCTGCAAGCGGTGGAGGACTACTGAATGGGCCGCAAGTATTTCGGCACCGACGGGATCCGCGGTCGCGTCGGGCAATTGCCGATCACGCCGGAATTCGTCATGCGCCTGGGCTTTGCAGCAGGTTGCGCTCTGGTGGCGCGCGACGGGCTGCCGGCAAACGGGCGGCCGGCAGTATTGATCGGCAAGGACACACGTATTTCGGGCTACATGCTGGAAGCCGCGCTTGAGGCCGGATTTTCCGCCGCGGGTGTCGACGTGGTGCTCTGCGGCCCGATGCCGACACCGGCTGTCGCCTACCTCACCCGCGCGCTGCGCCTGCAGGCCGGGGTGGTGATTTCCGCCTCGCACAATCCCTACGACGATAACGGCATCAAGTTTTTTTCGGCGCAGGGTGCCAAGCTGCCGGACGCAGTGGAACTGGACATCGAGGCGCGGCTCGACCAGCCAATGACCTGCATGGCTTCGGTCGGACTCGGCAAGGCGCGCCGCGTAGACGACGCCGCCGGGCGCTACATTGAATTCTGCAAGAGCACCTTCCCCAATGATCTTGACCTGCGCGGCCTCAAGATCGTGGTGGACAGCGCCCACGGCGCCGCTTACCACGTGGCGCCCAGCGTCTTCCATGAACTTGGCGCCGAGATAGTCGGCGTTGGCGACACGCCGAATGGCTTGAACATCAACCAGGACGTGGGTGCCACTGCCCCGGAAACACTGCGTCGTACCGTGCGGGAAACCCAGGCCGACTATGGCGTTGCGCTCGACGGTGACGGTGACCGGCTGGTCATGGTCGATGCAGCGGGCACCCTTTACGACGGCGATCAGTTGCTCTACGTCATCGCCCGTCATCGTGCGCGCAACCAGCCTGTGCCGGGCGTGGCCGGCACGCTGATGAGCAACCTCGGTCTTGAACGTGCGCTGGCGAGATTGGGAATCGTCTGCGGTCGAGCCAAGGTCGGTGACCGCTATGTGCTGGAGATGATGCAGGAGAAGGGATGGCTGCTGGGTGGCGAGAACTCGGGGCACATCATCTGCCTTGATCGCCATACCACCGGCGACGGCATCATCGCTGCCTTGCAGGTATTGGCAGCGTTGCGCGCGAGCCGCGAAACCCTGGTTGCGGCCTGCGCCGACCTCAAGCTGTATCCGCAGAAGCTGATCAACGTGCGGATGCCTGCCGGTTTTGAGTGGGCCACCGACACCGGCATCCGGTCGGCGGTGAAAGCGGCCGAGGCGACGCTGGACGGTGGCGGACGGGTACTGTTGCGTCCATCCGGCACCGAGCCGCTGCTGCGGGTGATGGTGGAGGGACGCGAAGCGGCCTTGGTACTGGGGCAGGCCGAGGCCATTGCCGCGGCCGTGCGGCAAGCCTTCGGCACGTAGCCACGAACTGCCGGCAGGGCCTTCCCTCAAGAAATCGAAGCACCATCCCTGACCAACCGAGCCATCTCGGACGCTGTCATTTCCATGCGCCTGGGGCCCCGGGCCGGTACGCCGCCGTTGCGATCTCATGCGCCAGCGGCCGTGCAACCCGGAGCATGACGCCGAACAGTTCCTGCGCGATCAGATTGCGCAGGGGCACCAGTAGTCCGGGCAGGCGCACCGAGCGGCTCAGTGACCGGGTTTCCTCGGCATACAACCGGAACAACTCGTACAGCAGCAGATCGAATTCGTCTCGTGAGAATGTTGCCTGCATGGCGCCGCGCAAGCGGCGGTCGCTGTCGCGCGCCGCCAGTATCTTCAGCGCCGCATCGTAAAGCAGCTTCATGCGCCTGGCGCGAATCGGCGCAATCTCCTCGTAGCGAATCACGATTCCGACCGGGAATGTGCCAACGCGAGCGAGAAACGTCCGGTCGATTTCCTTCGTCGCGTGGAGCAGTTGCGGCAGGACGTCAGTCCAGGCCGCGGGGTAGTCTGCGGCCAGTTCGCAGGCGCGGACGATCACCAGCGTGTCCTTGTGCACTTCCTTGGTGACGTTCAGCGCCAGGACCGGTTCCAGGTGAGGCAGGGCGAGGCGCAGGGGCAAGGCAGCGCGCAACGCCGTGGTGGTGCGCCGGCTGAAGACACGAAGGACCCGGCCGTTGAGTCGGGCGAGTGACTGCGCTCGCTTCACGACGCGTGCGCCTCGGTCAGGCTCTCAGGCCTTTACTGGCTTTACCGCGCGATGAAAGCCGAGCATGCCGTGAAATACCGTATCCACCTTCACTTCGACGTAGCCAAGCTCGCGTAGCACGATCGACAACTCTTCGGCGGTGTAGAACAGTTCCAGAGCGTCGAGGAAATACTGCTTGGCTTTGACCGCCGCCGGCCCGCTGCCGACTATCAGGCCTGTCAATTTCAGGCAGCCCCGCAGATAGGTGTAATACAAGTTCTTCACGATCACATTGCGCGGGCGCAGCATGTCGGAGTGGTGGAAATGTCCGCCGGGCTTGAGCACCCGCAGGATCTCGCTGAACACCTCCCGCACCCGCAGGTGGCGCGAGGCGAACTGCAAGGTAACGACATCGAAGTGATTGTCGGGGAAGGGCAGGGTGTGTACGTCGCCGATGGTGCTCTTGATGTTAAAGCCCTGGGCGGCAGCGCGTTGCTGGCCCACGGTTTGCATGGCGACGCTGCGATCGATGGCATGCACGTCCAGTGTCGGTTCGCGCTTGAGCAGGGCGATGCCGATGGCGTTGGTGCCGGCGCAGACATCCAGCACCTTCTGCTTCGGTTTCAGATCCACCAATTGCATGAAGCGCCTGAGAAAATTGCCAAATTGGCCCAGGGCAGCGATGTTGTTGGCGCGGTCGTAATACGGCGCGACGTCGGCAAACACGTCGTTCAAATCGTTGCTCCAGACGTCGCTGAAACGTTGTTCGCGTACCGCCTCGCGAGAGGCCAGTGGGGGTGGCGCCATTTGTGATCTTTCCTTCGGTGAAATTGAGTGACTTCGGTCTGACGCCGACTAGATTTGCAGCAGGTACACTGCAGACAAAAGGCTACCCGCTATTGCCGCCACATACAAGACTATGGCGACTAGTGTATCAGCGCGCACGCCAAAATCGTAGAACGTACAGCGCAGACGATGTGCCGAACTCCACAGCGATAGGGCGACCACGCCGAAGATGATCAGCTTGCCCAAGCCGTTGCTGGCGAAGGCATGCATCTTTTCATAGCTGAGACCGGGGGGGATATGACCTAGCGCGGCCATGAAGGTGAGGACGACGATCACCGGAATGAAGAAGGCGATGACCGTGCCGCCGGCGGCGAACGGGAACCAGACGACAGGTTTGTGTGATTTGGCCATGGTCAGAACACTCCCACAAGAAAGAGGATGGCGAACGACAGTACCACCCAGACAACATAGTGCGCACCGGAAATCACGTTACCGGGGACGAAGTCCTCGCCGATTTGTATCGGCATGGCCTTTTGCGTGGCGTTGAACCAAGTGGTGGCGTGATACACGGCAGCGGCCAGGGCCAGCAGGTGGAACACGATTGAATCGGCGCTCCTCAGTCCCAGCAGGAAGCCTTCCCAAGCCGTCGGTCCGGAGGCAAGGCGCTGCAGGCCGACCACCAGCAGCAGGCAGTAGGCACCGACGAAGATGCTGGTGATCTCGCGTGACATGTAGCGCAAATAACGTGGATGGCGGAAATACCAGGAGGTTGGTGGTACTTCTCGAACCAGGGGTCTGCGGCTCATTTTTTTCCTCCCGGAATCATGTGTTCGACAATCCAGTCGATCGAACTGGTGATCTTCATCTGCTGCAATGCGCTGGCCGGATCGACATGCGCCGGGCATACCTCGGAGCAGGCGCCGACGAAGGTACATTCCCAGACGCCTTCATGGGTGGCGACCACTTCCTGGCGCTCCTTGCGGCCGCCGTCGCGTGAATCCTGGTTGTAGCGGTGTGCCATCGTCAGTGCCGCGGGGCCGATGAACTCCGGCGTCAGCCCGTACTGCGGGCAGGCGGCGTAGCACAACATGCAATTGATGCACATCGAATACTGGCGGAATTTCATCAACTGCGCCGGGGTCTGCTTGTATTCGCCCTCGCTGATCGGCTTGTCCTCTTTCGGAATGATGTAGGGCTTGACGCGCTTGAGCTTCTCCATGAAATCGTCGGGCGCGGTCACCAGGTCGCGCTCGATCGGGAAATGCGTCAGGGGCTCGACCCGAATCACGCCTTCGTATTCGCGCAGGAAAGTGTGGCAGGACAGCTTCGGTTCGCCATTGATCATCATGCCGCAACTGCCGCACACGGCCATGTGGCAGGACCAGCGGAAGTTGAGCGTCGGGTCGATGTCTGCCTTGATCTTGTTCAGGGCATCGAGCACTACCCCTTCTTCGTAGCAGGTCACTTCATAGCGCTGGAAGTGAGCCTCTGTGTCGGTGTCCGGGTTGTAGCGCAGGACTTCCAGCTGGACAAGGCGCTCTTTCATCTGCGTCATTTGTGGTCTCCCGAGTAATCGCGCACGCCTGGCGGCGATTTGGTGATCACCACGTCAAGATAGTCGACACGTGGAACATCCAGACCCTGGTGATGGACCATGGTGTGGCACAGGAACTTCTTGTCGTCGCGTTCGACGTAATCGAGCCGCTGGTGCGAGCCGCGCGATTCCTTGCGCGCCAGCGCACCTACCGTAACGGCTTCGGCGCAATCGAGCATGGAGCCCAGTTCCAGCGCCTGGAACAGGTCGGTGTTGAAGACGTTGCTCTTGTCGGTGAGCTTGACGTCGCAGTAGCGCTGGCGCAGTTCGTGAATCTTGCTGACGCCTTCCTGCAGTCCGTCCTCGGTACGGTAGATGCCGACGTTCTTCTCCATCGTGTCCATCATCTCCTTGCGCAGGCCGGACATCGATTCGGTGCCGTTGGTGCTCGAGAACAGTTTGTCGATGCGCTGCTGCGTTTCTCCGGCGCGGGCATTCAGTGCCGCCGTATTGGATGCGGGCAGGCCTTGTATGTGCTCGATGGCGGAAAGCGCGGCGCGCCGGCCGAACACCAGAAGTTCGATCAGCGAATTCGAGCCCAGCCGGTTGGCGCCGTTGAGGCTGACGCAGGCGCACTCGCCAGCGGCGAACAGGCCGGGCAGCGGCGTGGCTGCTGCCGTATTGGTGGAAATACCGCCCATCATGTAGTGCACCACGGGACGGATCGGCACCGGGTCCTTGACGATATCCACCTGAAGGTAGCTGGCGCACAACTCGCGCACCAGCGGCAGGCGCTCGTTGATCTTCTTTTCGCCGAGGTGGCGCATGTCGAGCAGCACGCAATCGCCCCATTGGGTCGGCACCGTGTTGCCTTTTTGCAGTTCGTGCCAGTAGGCCTGGCTGACGCGATCGCGGGGGCCCAGTTCCATGGTCTTGAGCTGTGGTTTCCCCACCGGTGTTTCGGGGCCCATGCCGTAGTCCTGCAGATAGCGGCGACCGTTCTTGTTGACCAGGATGCCGCCTTCACCGCGACATGCCTCGGTGAGCAGGCTGCCTGTGTTGGGCAGGCCGGTCGGGTGGTACTGGACGAACTCCATGTCTTTCAACGGCGCCCCGGCGCGGTAGGCCATGGCCATGCCGTCGCCGGTCTTGATGGCGCCGTTGGTGGAGAAGGGGAACATGCGGCCGGCGCCACCGCCGGCAATGATTACCGCCTTGGCATGAAACTGGCGCAACTGGCCGCTGCGCATTTCCATTGCGGTAACGCCCTGGCAGCGACCGTCATCGACCAGCAGGTCGAGCGCATAGTATTCATCGTAGCGGGTGATCGACGGAAACTGCAACGAAGTCTGGAACAGGGTGTGCAGAATATGGAAGCCCGACTTGTCGGCGGCGAACCAGGTACGCTGTTTCTTCATGCCGCCGAAAGGCCGCACCGCCACCGAGCCATCCGCCTCGCGGTTCCAGGGGCAGCCCCAGTGTTCCAGTTGGAGTAGTTCCTTGGGCGCTTCGTGCACAAAGTATTCGACGCAGTCCTGGTCGGACAGCCAATCGCCACCGCCCACGGTATCGTCGAAGTGCAGATCGAAGCTGTCATCCGGCTTGATCACGCCGGCGGCGCCTCCCTCGGCCGCGCAGGTATGGCTGCGCATCGGATACACCTTGGAAATCAGTGCGATGCGCAGCGTGGGATCAGTTTCAGCAAGGGCGATGGCGGCACGCAGCCCCGCCCCTCCCGCACCTATGATTGCAACATCAGTCGATATCGTGTCCATTCCGCCCATCCATAAGGTAATCGTTGGTCTCGGGCCGCCATTGTCGGGGTTTTGCCGGAGTTCTTGTTGACTTGTATCAAATGTGACAAAGGAGCCACGAAACTCATTGCAATGGGCCGGCCGTCCAGCGGCATATTATGCAATTCGAAGGGGTCTTCCGTCTGGCATTCGGGCGGCACAGCCGCTATAATCGCGGGCTTCTTGTAAAAGCTTCTGTGTCCCATGCGCACCAAACTTGTTGCCGGAAACTGGAAAATGCATGGCAGTCTCGCCACTAACCTGGGGCTGCTGCATTCCGTGCGGCATGGCGCCGCCGGCCGTTCCGAGGTCGCCTTGTGCGTGCCTTATCCGTATCTCGCACAAGCTCGCACAGTGCTTGGTGGCAGTAATGTCGCGTGGGGTGCGCAGGATGTCTCCGAGCATGTGCAGGGGGCTTGGACGGGCGAAGTGAGCGGGGCGATGCTGGCAGATTTTGGTTGCCGCTTTGCCCTGGTAGGCCATTCCGAACGCCGTTCCTTCTTTGGCGACACCGACGCAGTGGTCGCCGCCAAGTTTGCCGCAGCGCTCAAAGCCGGGGTGACGCCAGTGTTGTGCGTCGGCGAATCGCTCGCCGAACGCGAGGCCGGTATCACCGGCGAGATCGTGACGCGCCAGATTGACGCCGTGCTTGACAGAGCGGGCATTGCCGCCTTTGCTGGTGCAATCGTGGCCTATGAGCCGGTTTGGGCGATCGGTACCGGGCGCACCGCGTCGCCGCAACAGGCGCAGGACGTTCATGCGCTGATTCGCGCCCGCTTTGCGCGCGACAGTGCTGACATCTCTGCCGGGCTGCGCATTCTGTACGGTGGCAGTGTCAAGGCGAACAACGCGGCCGAGCTTTTCGGCCAGCCCGACATCGATGGTGGGCTCATTGGTGGCGCTTCATTGGTGGCGGCAGACTTTCTCGCCATTTGCGCCGCCGCCTGAACATTATTTATAGAGGTTCTCATGGACTTATTGCATACCGTGATTCTGACCGTTCATATCATTGCCGGTCTCAGCGTTATCGGCTTCGTGCTGCTCCAGCATGGCAAGGGAGCCGACATGGGCGCGGCTTTCGGTAGCGGAGCATCGGGCAGCTTGTTCGGGGCCACAGGCTCCGCGAATTTTCTGTCGCGTGTCACGGCAGTCCTTGCGGCGGTGTTCTTCCTGACCAGCCTTGGACTCTCCTATATCGCCACTTCGCGCCCCGTGACATCGGGCAGCGTGATGGACTCAGCTCCGGCGCAGACGGCACCTGCGGTTCCGGCGCAGACACCGGCAGCACCTGATTCGAAGACCAAGGACATTCCAAAGTAATTCAGTCAAGCTTCGATCGATGGATTTTTTTGTTGCGGCGCACGAACGAGTCAATCGCTTGATATATAATTCGCGCCACTCGCGCAGTAGCGCAAAGCCGACGTGGTGAAATTGGTAGACACGCTATCTTGAGGGGGTAGTGGCGAAAGCTGTGTGAGTTCGAGTCTCACCGTCGGCACCAACAGAATTTCGCAGTAGGTAAAGCGGCACAAAGTAGTTGAGCGCCGGTTGTCTTGCAGAGAATTGCGCATTGACCGGTCGACAATAACGAGTGAAGTGGCTTGCCACAAAATGCTGGATAATTACTTTCCGATCCTCGTTTTCGTTTTAGTGGGCCTCGCCTTCGGGTGCGTGCCCATCCTCCTCGGTTGGTTGATCGCGCCCAACCGTCCCGACAGTGAAAAACTTTCTGCGTTCGAGTGCGGATTCGCTCCCTTCGAAGATGCGCGCATGAAGTTCGATGTGCGCTACTACCTGATCGCCATTCTTTTCATCCTGTTCGATCTTGAAATTGCCTTCCTTTTTCCCTGGGCCGCGATCTTCAAGGAGATCGTCAATACCGAGGCGGTGAAGCTGTTCGGTTTCGTCGAGATGTTCGTCTTTATCGGTATCCTCGTCGTTGGCTACGTTTATGCGTGGGCCAAAGGAGCGCTGGATTGGGAATGAGCGGGATCAAGGACTCCAGCGCATGAGCATCGAAGGCATTCTGCAAGAAGGCTTCGTTACCACGTCGCTGGACAAGATCATCAACTGGACCCGTACCGGTTCGATGTGGCCGATGACCTTTGGTCTGGCCTGCTGCGCCATCGAGATGATTCACACCGGTTGTTCGCGCTACGACCTGGATCGCTTCGGTATCGTCTTTCGGCCGAGTCCGCGCCAGTCCGATGTGATGATCGTCGCCGGCACGCTGACCAACAAAATGGCACCGGCCTTGCGCAAGGTTTATGACCAGATGGCGGAACCGCGCTGGGTCCTTTCGATGGGCTCCTGCGCCAATGGCGGCGGCTACTATCACTACTCGTATTCAGTGGTGCGTGGCGTGGACCGCATCGTCCCCGTCGATGTCTATGTGCCGGGCTGTCCGCCAACGGCCGAGGCCTTGCTGTACGGCCTGATCCAGTTGCAGAGCAAGATCCGACGCACCACCACCATTGCCCGCTGACCCTTACAAGCTTATCCCATGAGTGCAAAACTGGACCGCCTTATACGACAACTGAAGGAAAGCTTCGGTGATCGTATCGGCGAACCGGTGCTGGCGTTCGGTCAGGTTACTGTCGTGGTGCAGGCCGGGAACTATCTCGACGTGGTGCGCCAGTTGCGTGACGACCCCGCGTTGCGCTTCGAGCAGCTGATGGATCTCGGTGGTATCGATTATTCCGAATTCACCGGTTACCAGGGCAAGCGCTATGCCGCCGTCAGCCAGTTGCTGTCGATCACCCATAACTGGCGTTTGACCGTCAAGGTCTTTGCCGAGGATGACGAGTTTCCCGTGGTTGCTTCAGTCATGGATATCTGGAACAGCGCCAACTGGTACGAGCGCGAAGCCTTCGACCTGTTCGGCATCCATTTCGAGGGTCATGTCGATCTGCGCCGCATCCTGACTGACTACGGCTTCGTCGGCCATCCCTTTCGCAAGGACTTTCCGGTTTCCGGCTATGTCGAGATGCGCTATGACCCCGAGCAGAAACGCGTGATCTATCAGCCGGTGACTATCGAGCCGCGTGAAGTTACGCCGCGCATCGTCCGCGAAGAAGGCTACGGAAAGGGTGACGGCCGTGGCTGACATCAAGAATTACACCATCAACTTCGGACCCCAGCATCCGGCTGCCCACGGCGTCTTGCGCCTGGTGCTGGAACTGGATGGCGAGGTCATCGTGCGCGCCGATCCGCACATCGGCCTGCTGCATCGTGGCACCGAGAAACTGGCCGAATCGCGCACCTGGCTGCAGACGCTGCCCTTTCTCGATCGCCTTGATTACACGTCCATGATACCCAGCGAGCACGCCTACTGCCTGGCGGTGGAGCGTTTGCTTGGCGTCGAGGTGCCAATCCGGGCACAGTACATACGAGTCATGATCGACGAGATGGCGCGCATCCTGAACCATCTGCTCAGTATCGGCACCCACGCGCTGGATATCGGCGCCATGACCATGGTGCTGTACACCTTCCGTGAGCGCGAGGATATCTTCGACGTGCTCGAGGCGCTGACCGGCATACGCATGCATGGGGCCTACTATCGGCCCGGTGGCGTCTATCGCGATCTGCCGGACCAGATGCCGAAGTACAAGGAAAACAAGTTCAAGAACGCCCAGACGGTGAAGGAACTGAACGAGGCGCGTAGCGGTTCGCTGCTGGATTTCCTTGAAGACTTCACCAACCGCTTTCCGGTGTATCAGAGCGAATACCATACTCTGCTGACAGACAATCGAATCTGGAAGCAGCGCACCGTCGGCATCGGTGTTATCAGCCCCGAGCGCGCCTTGCAGAAGGGTTTCAGCGGGCCGATGCTGCGCGGTTCCGGTGTCGAGTGGGACCTGCGCAAGAAGCAGCCGTATGAAGTTTATGACCGCATGGACTTCGATATTCCGGTAGGCGTGAATGGCGACTGTTATGACCGCTATCTGGTGCGCATGGAGGAAATGCTCCAGGCCAACCGCATCATCAAGCAATGCATCGAGTGGCTGCGCAAGAATCCAGGCCCGGTCATCACCGATGATCACAAGGTGGCGCCGCCGTCGCGGGAGAAGATGAAGGGCAGCATGGAAGAACTGATTCACCACTTCAAGCTGTTTTCCGAGGGCATGCACGTACCGGCCGGCGAAGCCTATGCCGCGATTGAGCATCCCAAGGGCGAGATGGCTGTCTGGGCGGTGTCCGACGGCGCCAACAAACCGTACCGGATCAGACTGCACACGGCTGGGATTCCGCATCTGGCGGGTGTCGATGAACTCGTCAGAGGCCATATGCTGGCCGATGCGACCGCCGTTATCGGCACCATCGACCTGGTGCTTGGCGACGTTGACCGATAGACCGAGCATGAATAAGCAAAACGACATGTTGAGTCCGGAATTGAGCCCCGAAGCGCTGAGGAAGATTGATCGGGAAGTGGCCAAATATCCGGCGGACCAGAAACAATCTGCGGTGATGGCGGCGCTCGTCATCGCGCAGGACGAAAAGGGCTGGCTGCCCAAGGAAACCATCGCTGCTGTCGCCAGCTATCTTGGCATGCCGCCGATTGCCGCCTACGAGGTGGCCAGTTTCTACAACATGTACGACCTGCACCCCGTCGGCAAGTACAAACTCACCGTATGCACCAATCTGCCCTGCGCTCTGTCCGGAGGCGTGCATGCAGCGGATTACGTCAAGGAAAAGCTCGGCATCGATTTCAACGAGACCACGCCGGACGGCAAATTCACATTGAAGGAAGGCGAGTGCATGGGTGCCTGCGGCGATGCGCCGGTGATGCTGGTGAACAACAAGCGCATGTGCAGTTTCATGTTGCCCGAAGCGATCGACAAGTTGTTGGCGGAGTGCAACTGACATGGCTCTGATCGACACCATCAATCCCCTGCTTACCACCGGTTGGTCGAAAGGCGACGCCGGCTGGAGTCTCAAGGACTACGAGTCGCGCGGCGGTTACGCCCAGTTGAAGCGGATTCTGGCCAGCAAGATGTCTCAGGATGACGTTATTGCCGAGGTCAAGAAGTCTGCCTTGCGTGGCCGCGGCGGTGCCGGCTTTCCCGCCGGCCTCAAGTGGAGTTTCATGCCCAAGGCGGCAGCCGAAAAGTACGTCGTCTGCAATACCGACGAAGGCGAGCCCGGGACGTTCAAGGATCGTGACCTTCTGCGCTATGACCCGCACTCGACCATCGAGGGCATGATCATCGCCGCCTATGCGGTGGGTGCCAAGCGAGGCTACAACTACATTCACGGCGAAATCTTCGACATCTATCAACGCTTCGAAGAAGCGCTCGACCAAGCCCGTGCCGCAGGCTATCTGGGTGAACGGATTCTTGGTTCGGACTTCAGCTTTGATCTCTTCGCACATCACGGCTGGGGCGCCTACATTTGCGGCGAGGAGACCGGCCTGCTCGAATCCATCGAGGGCAAGAAAGGGCAGCCGCGATACAAGCCGCCCTTCCCGGCTAACTTCGGCCTCTACGGCAAGCCAACCACCATCAACAACACCGAAACCTTCGCCGCGATTCCTTTCATCATGGGCATGGGCGGCGAGGCTTACCTCAATCTCGGCAAACCCAACAATGGCGGCACCAAGCTGTTCTCGGTGTCGGGCCATGTCAATCGCCCGGGCAACTACGAAGTTCCGATGGGCACGCCGTTTGCCAAGCTGCTGGAGATGGCCGGCGGCATGCGCGGCGGGCGCAAGCTCAAGGCGGTGATTCCCGGCGGATCGTCGGCGCCGGTGCTGCCGGCCGACGTGATGATGGAATGCACCATGGATTACGACTCCATCGCCAAGGCCGGTTCCATGCTTGGCTCCGGTGCGGTGATCGTGATGGATGAAACGGTGTGCATGGTCAAGGCGCTGGAACGCCTGTCCTACTTCTATTTCGAGGAGTCCTGCGGCCAATGCACGCCATGCCGCGAGGGCAGTGGCTGGCTGTATCGCGTGGTGCATCGCATCGAGCACGGTCAGGGCCGACCCGAAGATCTCGATCTGCTGAACCGCGTCACCGACAACATGATGGGCAAGACCATTTGTGCGCTGGCCGATGCCGCCGCTTTCCCAGTGCGCAGTTTCATCAAGCATTTCAAGAGCGAATTCGAATATCACATCGAGCACAAGAAGTGTCTCGTCAGTCCTGAAGTCCAGCGTGCGGGCAGCGGTTTCTTCCGCGCATCTTCAGCAGCGGGGGCCGCGTAATGCTCGAAATCGAGATCGACGGCAAGACGCTGCAGGTCGCAGACGGCAGTACCGTCATCGAGGCAGCTCACCAGCTCGGCACCTACATCCCGCATTTTTGCTATCACAAGAAGCTTTCAATTGCGGCGAACTGCCGGATGTGCCTGGTCCAGGTTGAAAAGGCGCCGAAGCCGATGCCGGCCTGCGCCACGCTGGTGACCAACGGCATGAAGGTTTTCACGCATTCCGACCTGGCCGTCAAGGCACAGAAGGGCGTGATGGAATTCCTGCTGATCAATCATCCGCTGGATTGCCCGATCTGCGACCAGGGCGGCGAGTGCCAGTTGCAGGATCTTGCGGTCGGCTACGGCGAGTCCGCCTCGAAGTACGAGGAAGAAAAGCGCGTCGTGCCCGACAAGGATCTCGGTCCGCTGGTGTCGACCGACATGACCCGGTGCATCAACTGCACGCGTTGCATCCGTTTCACCGCGGAAATCGCCGGCTTCATGGAACTCGGCCAGTCCTTCCGCGGCGAGCACGCGGAGGTCATGCCCTTCATCGGCAAGACCGTCGATACGGAACTCTCCGGCAACATCATCGATTTGTGCCCGGTCGGTGCGCTGACCTCGAAGCCTTTCCGTTTCTCGGCACGGACCTGGGAGCTTTCCCGGCGCAGGTCGGTGAGCCCGCATGACGGCCTCGGCAGCAACCTGATCGTGCAGACCAAGAATGATCGCGTGATGCGCGTCCTGCCGCTGGAACGCGAAGAAATCAACGAGTGCTGGCTGACCGATAAGGAGCGTTTCTCCTATCTGGGACTGAATTCGGCCGAGCGTCTGACGCGACCGATGGTCAAACAGGGCGGAGCATGGAAGGAAGTCGACTGGAATGTCGCCCTCGACTACGCCTCGCATGCCCTGCGCGACGTCGCCAAGACACACGGCGGAGCGGCGATCGGCGGCTTGCTGAGTCCGCATGCGACGCTGGAAGAAATGTATCTGGCGCAGAAACTGCTGCGTGGCCTGGGCAGCGAGAACATCGACTTCCGTTTGCGCCAAAGCGATTTTTCGGCCGACGGCAAGCGTACCGGCACGCCTTGGCTGGGCATGAAGATCGCCGACATCGGCCGTCTCGAAAGCGTACTGATCGTCGGCTCCTTCCTGCGCAAGGATCACCCCTTGATTGCCCAGCGCCTGCGCCAGTCGGCCAAGCGCGGCGCGCAGATCAGCGTCCTGCACAGTGCCGACGACGACCTCTTGATCAAATTGGCGGCGCGCGCCATTGCCGCGCCGTCACAACTGCCGGCGGTGCTGGCCCAGATCGTCAAGGCCACCTGTCAGCTCAAGGGTGTGGCGGCTGACGCAGCACTTGCCGGGATCGCGGTATCGGCGGAAGCGCAAGCCATTGCCCAGAGCCTGGTAGCGGGCAAGGATGGTGGCAAGAACAGCGGCATTCTGCTGGGCAACTTTGCGCAGCAGCACCCGCAGGCGGCGACCCTGCATGCGCTGGGGCGTCAGTTGGCGTCTGCCCTTGGTGGCAGCTTCGGTTTCCTTGGCGAGGCGGCCAACAGCGTCGGCGGTTATGTGGCCAAGGCGGTGCCCGGCGCCGCTGGAATGAACGCAGCGGCGATGCTGAAGGACCCGCGTCAGGCCTATGTGGTGCTTGCTGCGGAGCCGGAGCTTGACTGCGCCGATGGCGCCCAGGCACTGGTGAGCTTGACCAAAGCCGCAGCCGTCGTGGTCCTCAGCCCCTTCAAGTCGCAGGCGATGCTCGACTATGCGGCTGTGCTCCTGCCGGTGTCGCCGTTCTCCGAAACCTCGGGCACTTTCGTCAATACCGAAGGTCGCGTGCAGAGTTTCTATGCCGCCGCCAAGCCGCAGGGCGAGGCCCGTCCGGCGTGGAAGGTGTTGCGCGTGCTGGGTAACCTGCTCGACGTCGCGGGTTTCGAATTCAACAGCAGCGAGGACGTTCGTGCGGAAGCGCTGGGCGGCCAGCCTGATTTTGTCTCCGGTCTGGATAACGGCATCGATGCCGTTGCTCTGAACCTGACGGCATCGGTCCATGGCCTCGAGCGAGTCGCCGATGTGCCGATTCACTTTGCCGACTCCCTGGTGCGGCGTGCTCCGGCCCTGCAGCAGGCGCGCGACTCCGCAGCGCCGACGGCGCGCATGAATGCGGCGACGCTGGCGAAACTCGGGCTGGTCTCCGGCGACAAGACAAGAGTCGGCGCTGGCGGTACGGCGATTCTTGCCGCCGAACTCGATGCCGGTCTGCCCGATGGCGTGGTTCGTGTCGCGGCGGCCCATGCCGATACCGTTGCACTGGGCGCGATGTCCGCCATCCTCAGCGTGGAGAAGGCGTGATGGAAGCCACCGTTCTGCCCTTCGTCGAAGGCTTGCTGGGCTCCATCTGGCCCACCGTCAGGCCGGTGTGGCCGTTGATCTGGACCCTGCTCAAGATCGTCCTGATTCTCGCCCCTCTGTTGCTGACGGTTGCCTACCTGACTTTCTGGGAACGCAAGATCATCGGCTGGATGCAGGTTCGCATCGGTCCCAACCGGGTCGGACCTTGGGGCCTGTTGCAGCCGATCGCCGACGGTCTGAAACTGTTCCTGAAGGAAGTCATCTTTCCGACTGCGTCCGACAAGAAGCTCTTCGTGCTCGGCCCCATCATGGCCATAGCGCCGGCGCTGGCAGCCTGGGCGGTGATTCCCTTCTCTCCGGGCTGGGCACTGGCCAACGTGGATGCGGGCGTGTTGTACCTGCTGGCCGTGAGTTCGGTTGGGGTCTACGGCATCATCATCGCCGGCTGGGCGTCAAATTCCAAGTATCCGTTTTTCGGCGCCATGCGGGCATCGGCGCAGATGATTTCCTACGAGGTCTCGATGGGCCTCGGGCTGATCACCGTGCTGATGGTGTCGAGCAGTTTGAATCTGACCGAAATCGTCGGCGCCCAGAGCAAAGGCATGTTTGCCGGCATGGGTGTCGGTTTCCTTTCCTGGAACTGGCTGCCGCTGTTGCCGATGTTCGCTGTCTACCTGATTTCCGGCGTGGCGGAAACCAACCGCGCACCGTTTGACGTGGTCGAAGGCGAATCGGAAATCGTTGCCGGTCACATGGTCGAATACTCGGGCATGTCCTTCGCGATGTTCTTCCTCGCCGAATATGCCAACATGATCCTGATCTCGGCGATGGTCTCCGTGTTCTTCCTCGGCGGCTGGTTGTCCCCGATCGGTTTCCTGCCCGACGGCTTCCACTGGATGGCTGCAAAAATGGCGGCGATCCTGTTCTTCTTCCTCTGGATTCGGGCCACTTTCCCGCGCTATCGCTATGACCAGATCATGCGTCTGGGCTGGAAGGTATTTGTACCGCTGACGCTGGTCTGGATTCTTGTGGTTGGCGTCTGGATGATGTCGCCGCTGACTATCTGGAAATAGGGCCGAGAGAGATCACCATGGGTGCAAGAGATTTCATTGGTAGCCTGTTCCTCAAGGAACTGTTCAAGGGCATGGCGGTGACCGGGCGCTACATGTTCGCGCGCAAGATCACCATCCAGTATCCGGAAGAGAAGACGCCGCAAAGCAACCGCTTTCGGGGCCTGCATGCCCTCCGCCGCTACCCGAACGGCGAGGAGCGCTGCATCGCCTGCAAGCTGTGCGAGGCGGTTTGCCCGGCGCTGGCGATTACCATCGAATCGGCAGAGCGCGAGGATGGCAGTCGCCGTACCACGCGCTACGACATCGACCTGACCAAGTGCATTTTCTGCGGCTTCTGTGAAGAAGCCTGCCCGGTCGACGCCATTGTCATGACTCGCATATTCGAATATCACGGCGAAACGCGCGGCGATCTCTACTACACCAAACAGATGTTGCTGGCCGTGGGCGATCGCAACGAAGCGCAGATCGCCGCCGATCGTGCGCAAGATGCCCCTTACCGCTGACCCCGTCATGGAATTCAAGACCGTACTCTTCTACATCTTCTCCGCCGTGACGGTTGTCGCCGCCCTGCGCGTGATCACGGCGCGCAATCCGGTGCATGCCGCGCTGTTCCTGGTGCTGGCCTTCTTCAACGTGGCGGCGCTGTGGATGTTGTTGCAGGCCGAGTTTCTCGCGCTGGCGCTGGTCATGGTCTATGTCGGCGCGGTGATGGTGCTCTTCCTGTTCGTGGTGATGATGCTCGACATCAATATCGAGCGCATCCGTCAGGGCTTCTGGAACAACCTGCCGCTCGGCGGCCTGGTCGGCTTGCTGATGGTGGGTGAGATGGCTGCGGTGCTTTCCGGCCGCTATTTCGGTCTGGCCAATCTGCCGCCGCAGAACATGCCGGCGAACTACAGCAACACCAAGGAACTGGCGCGCCTGCTCTACACCGATTACGCCTATCCGTTCGAAATCGCTTCCGTCATACTTCTGGTGGCCATCATCGCCGCCGTCATGCTGACCCTGCGCCGGCGCAAGGACAACAAGGCCATGCATTCATCCGACCAGATTGCCGTCAAGGCCAAGGATCGCATGCGCCTGGTCAAGATGGCGCCGGAAGTCGACCCTCCCGCTGCCGCGGCGAAGGAAGGGGACCAGGCATGATCTCGCTTTCGCACTACCTGATCCTGGCCGCCATCCTGTTCGCCATCGGCATGGTCGGCATCTTCCTCAACCGGAAGAACCTGATCGTGCTGCTGATGGCCATTGAGCTGATGCTGCTGGCGGTGAATATTAATTTCGTCGCTTTTTCGCACTATCTCAATGACCTCTCGGGCCAGCTCTTCGTCTTTTTCATTCTCGTCGTGGCTGCCGCCGAATCAGGTATAGGTCTCGCCATTCTGGTTGTGCTGTTCCGCAATCTGTCCTCAATCGATGTCGAAGAACTCGACAGTCTGAAGGGCTAGTGGGTACATGGGCATGAAGACACTCTACTTGCTGGTTCCCCTGGCGCCCTTGGCCGGAGCCATCCTGGCCGGCTTCTTCGGCAAGCTCCTCGGCCGTGCCGGTTCGCACATCGTCACCATTCTCGGCGTCGCGATTTCCTTCGCGCTCTCTGTGCTGATCTATCAGGACGTACAGGCCGGCCATTTGTTCAACGGCACCGTCTACACCTGGATGGAGTCCGTCGTCGGGGACCACGTGCTGCGGCTCGAAGTCGGCTTCCTGATCGATCCGCTCACCGTCATGATGATGCTGGTGGTCAACTTCGTTTCGCTGATGGTGCATGTCTACACCATCGGCTACATGGCGGAAGATCCCGGCTACCAGCGCTTCTTCAGCTACATCTCGCTGTTCACCTTCTCCATGCTGATGCTGGTGATGTCGAACAACTTCGTCCAGCTGTTCTTCGGCTGGGAGGCGGTAGGACTGGTCTCGTATCTGTTGATCGGTTTCTGGTACACCCGTCCGACGGCAATCTACGCCAACCTCAAGGCCTTCCTGGTCAACCGTGTCGGCGATTTCGGCTTTCTGCTGGGCATCGGACTGATCGCTGCCTATGCCGGATCGCTGGACTACAAGTACGTGTTTGACCATCGGACAGAGCTTGCCGCCATCACCGAAACGGTAACCGGCTGGCCACTGATGACCGCCATCTGCATCTGCCTGTTCATCGGCGCCATGGGCAAGTCGGCACAGTTCCCGCTGCATGTCTGGCTGCCCGATTCGATGGAAGGTCCGACCCCGATCTCCGCGTTGATCCATGCCGCGACCATGGTAACGGCCGGTATCTTCATGGTTTCGCGCATGTCGCCCCTGTTCGAGTTGTCCGACACGGCCTTGTCTTTCGTCATCGTCATCGGCGCCATCACCTGCTTGTTCATGGCACTGATTGCCGTCGTGCAGACCGACATCAAGCGCGTCGTCGCCTACTCGACGCTGTCGCAACTCGGCTACATGACCATGGCACTCGGAGCGTCGGCCTATTCGGTGGCGATCTTTCACCTGATGACACATGCCTTCTTCAAGGCGGTGCTCTTCCTGGGTGCCGGCTCGGTGATCATCGCCATGCACCACGAGCAGGACATGCGCCGCATGGGCGGCCTGCGGAAGTACATGCCGATCACCTACGCCACCATGCTGATCGGCGCCCTCGCCAATGCAGGCCTGCCGCCCTTCGCCGGCTTCTTCTCCAAGGATTCGATCATCGAGGCCGTGCATCTGGCCCAGGTACCGGGGGCAGGCTTCGCGTATTTCTGTGCGCTTGCAGCGGTGTTCGTTGGCGGCTTGTATTCATTCCGTCTGATCTTCTTCACGTTCCACGGCAAGGAGCGTTTTCGCGAAGCTGCGCATGACGCCCACGGCCATGACGCGCATCACGACGACCACGGTCATCATGGCGCCGAGCCGCACGAATCGCCCAAGGTCGTGACCGTGCCGTTGATCCTGCTGTCGATTCCGGCGGTCGCCGCGGGTTGGCTGATTGGCACGATTCTCTACGGCAAGTGGTTTGGCGATGCGATCTACATTGCCGAGGTGCACAAGGGCGTGGAGACGATGGCCGAAGAATTCCATGGCGTGTCCGCCATGATGCTGCACAGCGTGACAACGCTGCCGTTCTGGCTGGCGATTTCGGGTGCGGCTACGGCCTGGTTCCTGTACATCGTTCGTCCCGACCTGCCGGCAGTGATCAAGAGAAAGTCGGGTGTAGTGGCGATCATCCTAGAAGAGAAATACGGTTTCGACAGATTCAACGACTGGTTCTTTGCCGGTGGTGCGCGCCTGATTGGCCGCGGCCTGTGGAAGGGCGGCGACCAGGTGCTGATCGACGGCGTGATGGTAAATGGTTCGGCCGGTGCCGTCGGCTGGATTTCGGGGCTGGTCCGCCTGTTCCAGACCGGCCGCATCTACCAGTACGCCTTCAGCATGATTTTCGGCGTCTTTGCGCTGCTGACGCTTTGGTTCAACAGGGCCTAGACGCCAATGCACACCGGTCTGATGGAATATTAATCCGATGAATTCGCAACTCCTGAGTCTTGCAATCTGGGTCCCCATCCTCGGTGCCGTGCCGGTGTTCTGGATTGGCTCCGAGCGCCGCACGCTGGTGCGCTGGCTGTCGCTGGCGGTTGCCGTGGCCGGCTTTCTGGTCACCATCCCGCTCTACACCGACTTCGATGCGACGCTAAGCGGCATGCAGTTTGTCGAGCAGTCGCCCTGGATCACCCGCTTCAATGCCCAGTACCTGCTCGGGATTGACGGCATTTCGATGCCCTTCATCCTGCTCAACAGCCTGATCACGGTGTTGGTGGTGCTGGCCGGATGGGAGGTGATCGAAGACAAGCAGGCCCAGTACATGGGGGCCTTCCTGATCATGTCCGGCCTCATGAACGGCATTTTCAGCGCGCTTGACGGCGTGCTGTTCTATGTCTTCTTCGAGGCCTCGCTGATCCCGATGTACATCATCATCGGCGCCTGGGGCGGACCGAACCGCGTCTATGCGGCCTTCAAGTTCTTTCTTTACACGCTGCTCGGCTCGCTCCTGATGCTGGTTGCCCTGATCTGGCTGTTCCTCGAGTCCGGTGGCAGCTTCAACATTCTCGACTGGCACCAGCTGCGGCTCGGCATGGCGCCGCAGATCCTGATCTTCATCGCCTTCCTTGTCTCGTTCGCGGTCAAGGTGCCGATGTGGCCGGTGCATACCTGGTTGCCGGATGCCCACGTCGAGGCGCCGACCGGTGGCTCGGTGGTACTTGCCGCGATCGCCCTGAAGCTGGGTGCCTATGGTTTCGTGCGGTTTTCCCTGCCTATCGTGCCCGACGCCAGCCATCAACTGGCTCCGCTGATCATCGCCTTGTCCCTGATCGCCGTAATCTACATCGGCTTCGTGGCGCTGGTGCAGACCGACATGAAGAAGCTGATCGCCTACTCGTCGATTTCGCACATGGGCTTCGTCACGCTCGGCTTCTTCATCTTCAACCAGATCGGGGTTGAAGGCGCACTGGTGCAGATGATTTCCCACGGCTTCGTTTCTGCGGCAATGTTCCTTTGCGTCGGCGTCATGTACGACCGCATGCATTCGCGCATGATTGCGGATTACGGCGGCGTGGTGAATACCATGCCCAAGTTCGCCGCCTTGTTCGTGTTCTTTTCCATGGCCAACTCCGGATTGCCGGCAACTTCCGGTTTCGTCGGCGAGTTCATGGTGATCCTCGGCGCCATCAAGTTCAATTTCTGGGTGGGTTTCGCTGCCGCCATTACGCTGATACTCGGCGCCGCCTACACCCTGTGGATGGTCAAGCGCGTGGTATTCGGCGCTGTCGGCAACGCCCACGTCGCCGAACTGAAAGACATCGGCAGTCGCGAGCTCCTGGTCCTTGGGGTGCTTGCGGTCTGCGTCCTGGCGATGGGCCTGTACCCCTTCCCGTTCACCGAAGTGATGCACGCGTCGGTGGATAACCTGCTCAAGCACGTTGCGGTGAGCAAACTCTAATGCACCCAAATGAACGGCACACGACCCGAGAGACACGAGAGAAGCGATGCTGAATAATTTCGTGATGCCCGACCTGTACCCGGCGGCGCCGGAGATATTTCTCCTGCTGATGTCGTTCGTGGTGCTGTTTGTCGACCTGATCTTTGGCGCCACTCGTCGCTGGATGGCGGCCATGCTGACCGTGATCACCCTGATCGGCTGTGCCGTCATAACGCTGGCCACCTCGGACGGCCAGACTACCCTGACCTTCAGCAACATGTTCGTCGACGACCTTCTGTCGGACTTCCTCAAGCTGTTGACTTACCTCGCGGTGATCATGATGC
Source organism: Rhodocyclaceae bacterium (assembly GCA_025353195.1). Classification (GTDB taxonomy): domain Bacteria; phylum Pseudomonadota; class Gammaproteobacteria; order Burkholderiales; family Rhodocyclaceae; genus Sulfuritalea. Next base: position 5,080 of record JANXRC010000077.1, on the reverse strand, counting down.
TGGTCTACAGCCGGCAGTACATGGCCGACCGCGGACTGGACAAGGGCGAGTTTTACCTGCTGGTGCTCTACGCCACGCTGGGCATGATGGTGATGATTTCGGCGGCAAATTTCCTGACCATGTATCTTGGTCTTGAACTGATGTCGCTCTCGCTCTACGGTTTGGTTGCCATTGATCGCGACTCGACGCGAGGCACCGAGGCGGCGATGAAGTATTTCGTGCTCGGCGCACTGGCCTCGGGCCTGTTGCTCTACGGCATGTCCATGATCTACGGCGCCACCGGCAGCCTCGAAATCGGCGGTGTGGCGCAGGTGCTGTACCAAGGCCAGGCGGAAAGGCCGGTGCTGGTATTCGGGCTGGTCTTTCTCGTCGCCGGGGTGGCCTTCAAGTTGGGCCTGGTGCCATTCCACATGTGGATTCCCGATGTCTATCACGGTGCGCCAACGGCAGTGACCATGTTCATCGGTTCCGCGCCGAAGCTCGCCGCCTTCGCCATGGCCCTGCGTCTGCTGGTCTATGCGCTGTTCGGGCTGGCAGTCGACTGGCAGAAGATGCTGCTGATCATGGCCGTACTTTCCATCGGTCTCGGCAATCTGGCGGCGATCGCGCAGACCAACATCAAGCGCATGCTGGCGTATTCCGCGATTTCGCACATGGGCTACATGGTTCTCGGTCTGATGTCGGGCGTAGTCGGCGGCCAGGTCGACGCCTTCACCGCCGTCAATGCCTACAGTTCGGCGCTGTACTACACCGTCGCCTACGTAATGATGTCATTGGGCGCCTTCGGCATGGTGCTGCTGCTGTCGCGAGCCGGTTACGATGCGGAGAACCTTGAAGACTTCAAGGGGCTCAACAAGCGCAGTCCGTGGTTCGCCGCCATGATGCTGATCATCATGTTCTCCATGGCCGGCATCCCGTTCTTCATCGGTTTTTTCGCCAAGTTTGCCGTGTTGCTGGCGGCCATCAAGGCCGGCTACACGGCGGTGGCCGTGATTGCCGTGATGTTCTCGCTGATCGGCGCCTTCTACTACCTGCGCGTGGTCAAGCTGATGTATTTCGACACCCCGGTCGATTCCGCACCGATCACCGCCGGTATCGATTTGCGCGTCCTGCTGTCACTCAACGCCCTGGCTGTCGCTGCCTTCGGCCTGTTCCCCGATGCGGTCATGATGGTCTGCACCACCGCCCTGATGCGCTCGCTCTAGGCAACGCGCCCGTCATTGCGCCGCGAGGCGCGACCATAGCGAAACGAAGGAAGCCGCGGTGCGCAGGTCGCACCGCGGCTTTTTCGTTTCGGCAGCCGCCTGATATAACATAGTCAGCTTTGGTGCGCATTCAAGTATCAATGACCCGCATGATAACGAGATGGACGACTCCGACCTGATTGAACACACCGTGGCCAGCGAACCGGTTTTCGACGGCAAGCTGCTGCATGTGCGACGCGACACGGTGCGCCTGCCGAACGGTCATGAGACGGTCCGCGAGTGGATCACCCACCCCGGTGCCGTGGTGGTGCTGGCGGCACTGGACAACGGCAAGCTGCTCTTCGAACGCCAGTTCCGCTATCCCCTGCAACGGATATTCGTGGAGCTTCCCGCCGGCAAGATCGATCCCGGCGAACATCCGCTGGACACGGCCAAGCGAGAGCTGCGCGAGGAGACGGGCCACCAGGCCAGGTTCTGGCGGCATCTGGCGACCATGCACCCGTGCATCGGTTATTCCGACGAGCGCATTGAAATCTTCTGGGCCCACGGCTTGATCTACGTCGGCCATCAACGCGATCATGGCGAGTTTATCGAGGTCATCGAAATGAAAGTGGCCGAGGCCATTCTGGCGGTGCGCGACGGCGAGATAACCGATGGCAAGAGCATCGCCGCTTTGATGTGGGCGGACAAGATTGATTCTGGCACGTGGTCCGTTCCGGAATGAACGACATGAACAAGATGGGCAGCGAAACTCCCCGCCAGGACCTGGATCTCGATCCATCCGGCAGCCACACGCTGGAAGCGCTGCATGTCCTCGCCGAGATTTCCAGCACCCTCGCCGATGAAGACGACCTCGACGAACTGCTGGGCCGATTCCTGGGCACCATGATTCGTCTGGCCAAGGCAGACGCCGGCGTGGTACGGGTGCTGACCAGCGACGGCCAACATTTGCGCATGGTTGCGTCGCGCGGTCTGCCGCCGGGGCTGGTGGAAAACGAGCGCCTGGTCTCGCGCGATTGCGGCCAGTGCGGGATTGCCATCCGCCAGAACCGACCCTTGTTCGAGATCGACCTGAAGGGCTGTGCCGAGCGCACCGGCGACGAATTCTTCAAGACCGGCTGCCAGGCCATGGTGGTGGTGCCGCTGCAGACTGCCGGGCGACTGCTGGGCACCTACAACCTGTTCCTGCCTGAAGCGTTCGAGTTGCCCGAAGAAGTGGCGCTGCTGTTCCGCTCGATCGGCGAGCACCTCGGCATGGCCCTGGAGAACGCGCGGCTCAAGCGCGAAAACCTGCGCATCGTGCTGACCAGCGAACGCCAGATGATGGCAGCCGAAATTCATGATTCTCTGGCGCAGACTCTGGCCTACATGAAGATGCGCATGGCGATGCTCAATGATGCCATTGCCGACCAGTCGCCGGAGCGCACCACCCGATACGCCGGCGATGTCAGTCAGGCGCTCGACGATGCCTACGGCCACCTGCGCGAGTTGCTGGTGCAGTTTCGCAGCCGGATGGACCCGATGGGTCTGCAGCATGCCTTGCAAGGCCTGGCCTGCGGTTTTAAGGAACGCACCGGTATCGAACTGCATTATGAAAACCGGGTCACCGATCTGCGCCTTACGCCGGAACAGGAGAGCCAGGTGTTCCATATCCTGCAGGAAGCGCTGGCCAATGTTGCCCGCCATTCCGGTGCCACCCAGGCGAGCCTGACGCTGGAGTCCGCCGGCGATTATTACAACGCCACGGTCGAAGACAATGGCAAGGGAGGGCAGGGCTTTTTCGCCATTGCCAATCGCGTCGGTGGTTTCGAAGAGCATCCCGGGTTGCGGGATCACTTCGGCCTTTCGATCATGCGCGAGCGGGCGCAGAAAATTGGCGGTCGTCTGGAAGTCGTCAATCTGCCGCAGGGCGGCTTTCGCGTCAGACTCAGCTTTCCGCCCGGAGGGGGCGTCTCGGGATGAGCCTGCCGACCAACGCCGAACCGATTCGCGTCATGCTGGTCGACGATCACACGCTGTTTCGCAAGGGCCTTGCCGAACTGCTGGAGCAGCGCGGTGCCATCACGGTGGCCGGCATCGCGGGCAACGCTGATGATGCCTGCCGCACACTTGCCGAAGTGCGACCCGACGTCATCATTACCGACCTCAACATGCCGCCCAGCGGTGGCCTCAGCCTGTTGCGCCAGTTACGGGCCGATGGCTGGAACGGTCCGGTGCTGATCCTCACCGTCAGCGATGCCGAGGAAGATCTCGCCGCTGCCCTGCAGGCCGGCGCCAAGGGCTACCTGCTGAAGGACATGGAACCGGAAGACGTGGTCGACGCCGTGCAACGCGCGGTGCGCGGCGAAACGGTGGTAGCCCCGGCGATGACGCTCAAGCTGGTCAACCTGCTGCAAGGCGGAAATGAGGCAGCGACCAAGGCCGATACCTTGAAGCTGCTCACTGCCCGCGAACGCGAGATTCTTCAGCAGCTGTCGCAAGGACTGTCGAACAAGGCCATTGCCCGCGTGCTCGACATCAGCCACGACACCGTCAAGCTCCACGTCAAGCACATTCTGGCCAAGCTGAACCTCACTTCGCGTGTCGAGGCCGCTGTTTTTGCCGTCGAACAAAAGGCGGCCGGGCAGGGTCGGCGCAACGCCTCCTGACGCCGCTGCGTACCGCGGCAGCAGGCTCGCTCAGGCCGCCGCTGCACTCTCTTGAGCGGCCTCGCGCATGGCTTTCAGCAAAGCCTCCGGTGGCTGCGCGCCGGAGGCGGCCAGGCGCTTGTTGAAGATGAAGAAGGGCACGCCACTGATGCCCATGCGTTGCATTTCCGTGGCGGCGGCGCGTACCTCATCGGCATCTTCCGTGGTATCCAGATAGCTCTGCACCGCGGCGCGGTCCATGCCGCATTCTCCGGCCACGGCCGCCAGCACGGCACGATCGCCAAGGTTTCGCCCTTCGATGAACTGCGCCGCGAAGAGGCCTTCGATAAGTCTATTTACCGCCGTTCCGTCAGCGCCGACTGTCTGGGCGTGGTGGATCAGGCGGTGCGCGTTCAGCGTATTGGCACGCACTTCGATTTTCTCGAAGGCGAAGTCGATGCCGGCCGTTTGTCCGGCCGCGCTGACCCGCTGCCAGATCTCGGCCAGTTTCTCCGGACCGCCGAATTTCTTTTCCAGAAACGGCCGGTAGGGTTCACCAGCTTCCGGCGTATCCGGGTTGAGGAAGAACGGGTGCCAGCGCACGGCGACGTGACTCTGCGGCTGCTCCGCGTGCCATAGATGCAGCGCGCGATCGAGATGGTGCTTGCCGATGAAACACCAGGGACAGACGACGTCGGAGACGACATCGATGGTCAGTTCAGTCATGGCTGTCCCACCTCCAGTACGATCTTGCCGATGTGGCGGCCGGATTCCATCAGACGGTGCGCTTCTGCGGCCTGCGCCAGCGGAAAGCGGGCGAATAGGTGCGGCAGCAGTTCGCCGCGTGCCAGCGCCGGCAAGATGTTGGCCGCCAGCGCATCGCGGATCGCGGTCTTCTCGGCCAGCGTGCGCGGCCGCATGGTCGAGCCGGTGACCGTCAGCCGCTTGAGCATGATCGGCATCAGATCAAGCTCGCCCTTGCTGCCTTCGAGGAAGGCGATATACACCAGCCGCCCGTCGCGCCGCAGCGAGGCCAGATTGCGCGGCAGGTAGGGGGCACCGACCATGTCGAGAATCACGTCCACACCGGCGCCGTCGGTGAGTCGCTTCACTTCCTCGGCAAAGTCGGTGCTGCGGTAGTTGATCGCGTGCGTGGCTCCGGCGGTACGGCAGAAGGCTGCTTTCTCTTCGCTGCCAACGGTGACTATGCATTCCGCGCCGAGATGCTTCGCCAACTGGATCGCCACC
>JANXRC010000007.1 GCA_025353195.1 Rhodocyclaceae bacterium | reverse complement strand
CCGCCATTTTCTGTCTGTATGCGTTTTGCAATTCCATGATTCGTTCCTTGAGTGATTGGCAATAAACTGACCTTATTTGGTCGACGTTGACACCAGCTTGTTATCAACTTCCTTTACGCCCGCAACGGCGGCCGCCAATTTTCCGGCTCTGTCGCTGCTCGGCGGCGTATCGACCGATCCGGTCAGCGTGACCACGCCCTTTACCGTATCGACGCTGATTTGCAGCGTCCTGAGGCCGGGCTCGGCAAATATGGAAGCCTTGACCTTGGCGGTGATCTCGGTGTCCTCGATGGCCACGCCGGCCTTCAAGCCCTGCTCACCAAGCTTGTCGCCGACCTTGTCCGCGGCTTCGCCCATCTTCTTGCCTGCCGCATCGGCGGTCTGGTCAATCTTCTTGCCCGCGGTCTCCGCCGGACCCGGCTTGTCGCATGCGGCGAGCCCACCAACCAGCACCATCGAGAGACCGAGCAATTTCCATCTCTTGAAACAATTCATTTCGCTTTCCTTTCAAGGTTCATTCATGTCGCCGAAAACAAATCCGCAATTGATAGGCATATCAAGTGAAGAACTTCAAACGGTTTTGAAGCAATTATGCGAAAGTCTACGCAGCCCGGAGAGATCGTCCGTACGCCAACGCACACAGCGCCCGCCTTGGGGTGGCGACCGGTGCAATGCGCGCTGGCGCACAGAGATAATTCCGGATTCGATGAATGATGTCGACATTGGCTGTCGGTATCTCGCCGCTTTTGCCGGCAGTCGGACGAAGGAATGCAGCGGAAGGCGGAGAGAAATCCAAACCATGAAATGGGAAAGAACATGAAAACTTCATTCACAAGAAAGCAAATCGGCACGGCGGTAATGTGTGCTTTGTCGATGGGCGTTGCCTCGGGCACGGCAACCGCGCAATCCAATCCGGAAAACAATTTTTGACAAAGAGGTAATCCAATGAAAACGATACAGAGATTCTCGGTCAGTGCATTCGTCGTGGCAGCGCTACTTGGCCTGGGCGGCTGTTCCGGCATGTCGACGCAGGAAAAGAACACCGCGGTCGGCGCCGGCGCCGGAGCGGTTGTGGGAGCTGTTCTTACGGGTGGCAGCACGGCCGGAACCGTTGGCGGTGCCGCTGTCGGCGGCGTCATCGGGCACGAAGTCGGCAAGAAGTGAAGGCGCCCATTGCAGTCCTGGCCATGGCCATGATGTTGTCGGTGCTTGCCGCCTGCCAGCAGGAAGGGCCGGCGGAACGCGCCGGCAAGAAAGCCGACCAGGCCATGGAAAAGCTCGGGCAGCAAGTCGAGAAGGCCGGCGAAAGCCTGCAGGACGCCGCGAAGAGCGACAGGAAGAAGTGATCCGTGCGCGCAGCGCCGACAAAAGTCGGCGCTGGCGATACGGTGATTTTCTGGACGGTTCGCCGAACCAGACAAACGCAATCCGGAGAACCAATATGAAACTCGTTTCCCTTACAACAGCTTTGGCGATTGCCATAGGCGGCATCCTGATGACCAGTCCGGTCATGGCCGACAAGGGCGGCAAACATGATCGCGGCGATCAGCGCGATGAGCGGCGCGACGAACGGCGCGATGACCGACGCGACGATCAGCGGGAGGAGCGGCGCGACGACGACCGCGGCTCCTCGGGAAAAAATCACCACTTCGAAGAGCGGCAGCATGTGATGGTGCGTGAATACTACGCCGAGCATTACCGCGGTCGCCGCTGCCCGCCGGGACTGGCGAAGAAGCACAACGGCTGCATGCCGCCGGGCCACGAGAAGCAATGGCAGGTCGGGCGGACGCTGCCGCGCGAGGTGATCTATTACGAAGTGCCGCAGCCGCTGGTGGCGCAGATCGGCCCGCCGCCGGCAGGCCATCGCTACGTGCGCGTCGCTGGTGACATACTGCTGTTGGCGATCGGGACCGGGATGGTCGTCGATGCCATCAATGATCTCGGCGGGCGGTAAGAAATCGCTTCCCCGTCTCGGGTAAATCAGGGACCATGAACGGCATAACCACAGTAGCAAGCATGGTGGCAAGCACAACGGAGGAGGATGCGATGAACTCAGGTTGCGGCTATGGGCTGCAGGCAGCGGCTGTCACACTTTGCCTGTCCCTCTTGCCGCTGCATGGATGGGCGGCAGAGGCCACCCCTCCCATCGGCGCGGCAGCCGTGCCGGTGGCCACGGGCGGGGCGGGATTGGGCCTTGCCACCCGCTTCGAGAGTTCGGCCTATCGCGGCGGGGGCACGCGCAACGATCTTGTCCCGCTCTACATTTACGAGGGCAAACGGGTTTTCCTCGAGGCGTACCGCGTTGGCCTGAAACTCGATGAGAGCCCTGACTCGCGTCTTGACGCCTTCATCGGCTATCGTTTCGAGGGCTTCCCCTACGACCGCATACCGGCGAGTCTGGCCGGCATGGCCAATCGCGGATCGGGCGTCGATCTGGGTCTTGGCTATCAGCGACACCAGGCGTGGGGCACGCTGTTCGGCGAAGTCCTGACCGATGCCGCCGGCGGGTCGGGCGGAAGCGAAATTCGCGGCGGCTATCGCTACGACTGGAAGCTCGGCAAGCTGCAGTTGCAACCGCAGTTCGCCTTGGCATGGCGCGACGCACGACTGAACAATTACTACTATGGCGTGCGTCCGTCCGAAGCCACGGCGACGCGCCCGGCTTTCGAACCCGGCGGCGGCATCAATGCGGAACTCGGCCTGTCCGCCGCCTACCGGCTCTCCGATCGCTGGCGGCTGGTCGGCGGGATGTCCGCCCGACGCTGGTCGTCCGGCGTGCGCGCAAGTCCCATCGTCGAAAACCGCACGCAGCTGGCCGCGCAACTCGGCGTCGCCTACGATTTCACGCCAGAACATGACGCCTGGCCCACGGGTCGGCCGCTGATCGTCAAGGCGCTTTATGGCAAGGCCAGTGATTGCGACGTGGCTCAGGTGATGCTGCTCAAATGTTTCTCGACCAGCACTGTCGATCAAACCCGCGTCACTTCGGTTGAACTGGGGCGACCGTTCATCGAGGGCCTGAACGGCTGGCCACTGGATTTTGTCGGCTATGTCGGCCTGCTTCGCCACAGCGAGCGCGGCTTGCAGGAAGACGCCTGGCAGGCCAACGCCTACGTAAAAGCTTACTACTACGGCTTCCCCTGGAGCGAGCGCGTGCGCACCCGCCTTGGCATGGGCGTCGGCGTCTCCTATGCCGAGCGCGTACCTTATGTTGAAATGCGCGACCAGCTGGCGCGTGGCCGCAGCAGTTCGCGGCTGCTCAACTACCTCGATCCCAGCATCGACATCAGTCTCGGCGATCTGATCGGGGTCAAGTCGATGGGCGAGACCTACGTCGGCCTCGGCGTATCGCATCGTTCCGGCATCTTCGGCACCTCGCGTCTGCTCGGCAACGTGAATGGCGGCTCGAACTACATCTATTCCTACGTGGAGTGGCGCATGTAGCGAATGCGTCGGCCGCACGGCCGCGCTATGTACGGCAGCGTACCGACGGCAGCCGGGCTTTTGACTATCTTCCAGTGCAGGTATCGGCACAGAGCGCAGCTTGCCTGGTTCGGCACCACCACCGCAAGCCCGTCCTGCACCTGCCCGCACCTATCTGGAGATGTCAATCATGAAACAACTAGGCAAGTATCTTTCCGCGCTGTTCCTGGCCTTTACGCTGGTATTCGTCGTCGGTTGCGCGTCGACCTCGACGCAAGAAGGCACCGGCGAATACGTCGACGACAGCGTCATCACCACCAAGGTCAAGTCGGCCATCTTCAACGACCCCACCCTGAAGGTCGCCGAGATCAACGTCGAAACATTCAAGGGCGTCGTCCAGTTGAGCGGCTTCGTCAGTTCGTATGACGCGGCAAACAAGGCGGTCGCGCTGGCAAACGCTGTCCGCGGCGTGAAGTCCGTCAAGAACGACATGCGCGTCAAGTAAGCGCCGGATTCCCTGCGGACACTGGCGGACTCAGGTCCGGCAATGCTCGCAGGGAATCCATTTCATCCCCGGTCGTGACGCCGTCTCAAATCATCCAGTGAGCGCCTGCACATGACAGCGATCGCAACTGCCGAAACGGCAGCCCCAACAGACCATCAGCCCCCCACAGCCCTTTCGCCGGCGGCGTCGCTTTCCACAAGTCCGGAACCGACATCGGCGCGGGACATGGCGCTGTTCATCCTCGCCGCCGTCGCCATGGTGTTCGCCTTGAAGTGGGCACAGAGCTTCGTGGTATCCCTGCTGCTGGGAATCCTTTTCGCCTACACCCTGAATCGCCTCGTCGTCTGGCTCGAGTTGATCCGCATTCCCCGCAGCGCCGGAACCAGCATCGTGATGACAGGCGTCGTCTGCGCGATCGTCCTTGGAACCAACTCCCTCAGCGGGCAGATACAGACCATCCTCGATCAGGTGCCGGAAGCGGTTGGCAGGCTGTCGGTCGGCATCGCCAAACTGCGTCAAGGCGAGACCAGTACCATGCAGAAGATGCAGACCGCCGCGAGCGAGATCGAAAAGGCGACCAGCGCGGCGGCAGGGCTGGCATCGCCGCCGCAACAGCGTGTGACCCGCGTCGTCATCGACACGCCCGGCTTCAAGCTCGGCAATTTCCTGTGGGCGAATTCCATGGGCGCCGCCGCGCTGATCGGCCAGGCTGGCATGGTGTTCTCCCTGACGTTCTTCCTGCTGCTGTCCGGCGACACCTACAAGCGAAAGCTGGTGCGCCTCACCGGCCCGTCGCTGTCGAACAGGAAGATTACCGTGCGCATCCTCGAAGACATCAACGAATCCATTCAGCGCTACTTGTTCATGCTGCTGGTTACCAATCTGCTGGTAGGGCTGTTGACCTGGGTCGCATTGAGCGCGATCGGGCTCGAAAACGCCGGCGCCTGGGCCGTGGCCGCAGGGCTGCTGCATCTTGTCCCCTACCTCGGTCCGCTCGTTACCGCGGTCATCATCGGCATGGCAGCATTCATGCAGTTCGATACGCTCTCGATGATGTTGCTGGCAGCCGGCGCGTCATTGGTCACCGGTACGGCCATCGGGCATTTCATGGCGACCTGGATGACGGGAAAGACTGCCCGGATGAACACGGCAGCGATATTCGTCTCGCTGCTCTTCTGGGCCTGGCTTTGGGGTATCTGGGGCATGCTGCTGAGCGCTCCGATCATCGTGATCGTCAAAGTGGCGGCACAGCGTGTTGACCATCTCGCGGCCGTCGCGGAATTGCTGGGCGACTAGGCGGGTTCCGAGCGATTCGCCGGCTCGCTGCATTCATCCAGAGCGGCGAGCACCAGATCGGGATTCATTGATTGCTTCAGCGCTATCGCCTCGGGATCATGGCGATTTCTTACGTTCGGCAAGTCGCGCCGCAACTCCTCCAGCAGATCGATCAGCTTGGCGACCTTCTGCTCGGTCAATAAGGTCACTTTCAGGTCCAGGTGCGCCCGCTGCTCCGCGAGCTTGTCGAGCCGGTTCTGCTTGATCAACACCACGGTGGTGGTCAGCAGCGCACCCAGCCCGACAATTCCCTGCAGCCAGAAATAAGGCGCCGGGTCGAATTCGATCAGGCGGAGCTAACGAAACGTGTTACTGGCGAGTATCCAGAGCACAACAAAAAGCAGAATGATGTCAAGAACAACCGGCTGCCTGATAAAGAGGCTGACGCGTTCAAGGAACCGTTGCGAGTGGCTGACCTTCTGCTCTTCACGTTTGTAGAAGTCCAGCACCGCATCGATATTCTGGCTGATCTGGTCGCGTTCCGATTCATCTGGCATCTTCCCGGGCTCCGCGTTGGCGGAAGGTGGAACGGCAGGCTTGAATTCTGTCGGCGTGTCTTGCATGAGTCATGACTCCAACTTGCTTGGGGGAAACCTGAACCGACGCTCGTTCCGGACGCAAGAAATCAGCCGCGACGCGCGGTTGATTCTCGATTCGCAAGCGGCGCCACGGAGCGGCGCTTCAGATCTTCTTGATGCCCGCGTCTGATTCGACCCGTCCCGCGAATCGCACAATCATCGCGTCGACGGGGAAAGGCTAAAGGCTGTCGGGATTCATGTCTGTGCGCCGTCCAACACAGCGACACAAGGCTGTGGCTTCGGATTAACCAACGCGGCCCGGCGCCTTCAAAAGTCGGCGCTGGCGGGACGGCGGTTCTTGCAGCCATCCGAATGTACTCTACCGCACGGACAGACCGACGGTAGTGGCAAATACTCAAACCGTTGCATGCGATAAGAATTGCTGTTCGTTCCGGCCCGACCCGCGCCGGCAGTCTCACGCAATTGTCTTTTCATTCCGCATCTGTCCAACAGCAAAGAGGCCCTCCCATGCTTTACACAATCGCCGTAATCCCCATCGTCCTTTGGCTTCTCGAGTTGGTTACTTCATACACCCTGGTGGATTCATCCATATTCTTTTCGTTATCGCCATCGTCGTGGTCCTGCTCAGGATCATCAGCGGGCGCAAGGTGCTCTGACGCAG
>JANXRC010000288.1 GCA_025353195.1 Rhodocyclaceae bacterium | reverse complement strand
AACGGCTACCGCAAGAATCTTCTTCGCCGAATCCTGGCCGATCACGTACTGATCGAGCATCTCGCGAATCTCTTTCGGCGCCGGCAACTCGCGCTTGGCGGTGCCCTCCGGAACGGCAGCGATCTCATCGCGAATAATGTCAGCGAGATGCTGAAGCAGGTCGAGCCCGAAGACATGATCAAGTTCGGCCTGATTCCGGAGCTGATCGGCCGCCTGCCGGTGATCGCGACCTTGCAGGAGCTCGATGAGGCCGCTCTGGTCGAAATTCTGATAGAGCCCAAGAATGCCTTGATCAAGCAGTATCACAAGCTGTTTGCCATGGAAGGCGTCGAACTCGAAGTACGCCCCTCGGCGCTTCAGGCAATCGCCAAGAAGGCGCTGAAGCGCAAGACCGGTGCGCGAGGACTGCGCTCGATCCTGGAGGGGGTGTTGCTCGATACCATGTACGAGATTCCCACCATGGAGAGTGTGAGCAAGGTCGTGATCGACGAGAACACGATCGAAAGCGGCACCCAGCCGCTGATGATTTACGCCGATCAGCCCAAGGTTTCAGGCTCGAAGAGCTAAACCGGCGGCCGGGTTTGCCATAGGCCGCCTTGAATACCCGTCACCTGCCCCAATGTGGACGGCGTGACTCATAACCGAAGGACACGATGATGTCTGGCCTACCCGCCGCCCCCGTAGAGACCCAATCCCTGCCGCTGTTGCCCCTGCGCGACGTGGTGGTATTCCCGCACATGGTGATCCCGCTGTTTGTCGGGCGTCCCAAGTCGATCAAGGCGCTGGAAACGGCCATGGAGACCGGCAAGAACATCCTCCTCGTGGCGCAGAAATCCGCCGCCAAGGACGAGCCCGTGCCGGAAGACATGTACGAAATTGGTTGCCTCGCCAACATTCTGCAGATGCTCAAGCTGCCCGACGGCACCGTGAAAGTGCTGGTCGAAGGAGTGCAGCGCGCCCGCGTGCTGCGCATCGAAGACCAGCGCGCCCTGTTCGTCGCCGATATCAGCCTGATTCCGGTCGAAGAACGTGCCGACAACGAAATCGAGGCCATGCGCCGCACGGTGCTGGCTCAGTTCGACCAGTACGTGAAGCTGAACAAGAAGATTCCGCCCGAGGTGCTGACCTCGCTGGCCGGCATCGAGGAGGCCGGGCGTCTGGCCGATACGATCGCCGCACACCTGCCCCTGAAACTCGAACAGAAGCAGGAGGTTCTGGAAGTCTTCGGCGTGCCGGAACGACTGGAAAAGCTGCTCGGCCAGCTGGAAGCCGAACTCGATATTCTTCAGGTCGAAAAGCGTATCCGTGGCCGCGTCAAGCGGCAGATGGAAAAGAGTCAGCGCGAGTATTACCTTAATGAGCAGGTCAAGGCCATCCAGAAGGAACTCGGCGAAGGTGAAGAAGGCGCCGACATCGATGAGATGGAAAAGAAGATCAAGGCCGCCGGCATGAGCAAGGAAGCCCTGGTCAAGATCAATGCGGAGGTGAAGAAGCTCAAGCTGATGTCGCCCATGTCGGCCGAAGCCACCGTGGTGCGCAACTACGTCGAAACCCTGCTGGCCCTGCCATGGAAGAAGAAGTCGCGCATCAGCAAGGATCTGCTGGCCGCCGAGAAAGTCCTCGACCGTGACCACTACGGTCTCGACAAGGTCAAGGAACGCATTGTCGAGTACCTCGCCGTGCAACAGCGGGTGGACAAGGTCAAGGCGCCGATCCTGTGCCTGGTCGGTCCTCCCGGAGTGGGCAAGACGTCCCTGGGGCAGTCGATCGCCAAGTCGATCAATCGCAAGTTCATTCGGATGGCCCTCGGGGGCGTTCGCGACGAGGCCGAGATTCGCGGCCACCGTCGGACCTACATCGGTTCGATGCCGGGCAAGATTCTGCAAAACATGACCAAGGTCGGGGTCAAGAACCCGCTGTTCCTGCTCGACGAAGTCGACAAGCTGGGCCAGGATTTCCGTGGCGATCCGTCTTCTGCGTTGCTCGAGGTACTCGACCCGGAGCAGAACCATACCTTCCAGGATCACTACATCGAAGTCGATTTCGACTTGTCCGACGTCATGTTCGTGGCTACCGCAAACACCCTGAACATCCCGGCCGCCTTGCTCGATCGCCTCGAGGTGATCCGCCTGTCGGGCTATACGGAGGATGAAAAGGTCAACATCGCTCTGCGCTATCTGGTGCCGAAGCAGATGAAGAACAACGGCATCAAGCGCGATGAGCTTTCCATCACCGAAGACGCCTTGCGCGATATCGTGCGCTACTACTCGCGCGAAGCGGGCGTGCGCGCCCTGGAACGCGAGATCTCGAAGATTTGCCGCAAGGTGGTGAAGTCTCTCGTGATGAAGGCGCGCAAGAACAAGATCGTGGTCAATGCCAAGAACCTCGACAAGTTCCTCGGCGTGCGCCGTTATAGCTTCGGCATGGCGGAAAAGGACAATCAGATCGGTCAGGTCACCGGCCTGGCGTGGACCGAAGTCGGCGGCGAACTGCTGACCATCGAAGCCGTCGCCTTGCCCGGTAAGGGCAAGACCATGACCACCGGCAAGCTCGGCGAGGTCATGCAGGAGTCGATCCAGGCCGCGCTGTCGGTCGTGCGCAAACGCAGCCAGTCGCTTGGCATCGCGGACGATTTCTATCAGAAGAACGATATCCACATTCACCTGCCGGAGGGTGCGACGCCAAAGGATGGGCCGAGCGCCGGTATTGCCATCTGTACCGCTCTGGTATCGGTCCTGACCGGCATCCCGGTGCGAGCCGATGTGGCAATGACGGGTGAAATCACCTTGCGCGGCGAAGTGCTGCCCATCGGCGGCCTCAAGGAAAAACTGCTGGCGGCCGTGCGCGGCGGCATCCGTCTGGCCCTGATTCCGGAAGAGAACGTCAAGGATCTGGCGGAAATTCCCGACACCATCAAGAACCGGATCGAGATTCTGCCGGTGCGATGGATCGACAAGGTATTGGAACTGGCGCTCGAACGCATGCCGGAGCCCTTGCCTGAGCCGGTCATAGCCGCTGCCGCAGTGGTTCCCGGCGACGCCGCGGTGACCGGTGTGGTGACCCACTGAGCGGCCGTGAACTGATAGAATTGCGGCCGGCTGACCGATGTGGCCAGCCGTTGTTCAGCGGGTGCTTAGCTCAGTTGGTAGAGCGTCTGCCTTACACGCAGAATGTCGGCGGTTCGACCCCGTCAGCACCCACCACCGAACAAAGGCGAACTGCAGTTCGCCTTTGTCGCATCTAGGGTTTACAGCGCATGCTCGATATCATCCGCAACAACAAGAAAATCACCCAGGTTTTCCTCGCCCTGATCACGCTGCCGTTTGCCTTTTGGGGCGTTGAATCCTACGTGCGCAATGCCGATGTCGGGCCGGGTGTAGCCACCGTCGGCAGCAGCAAGATTACGCGGCAGGAATTGGACTCCGCCGCGCGCGAACAACAGGAGCGGATGCGCGCCCAGTTGGGTGGGAAAGTCGACCCGGCATTGTTCGACACGCCGCAAATGCGTCGCTCCGTCCTGGATTCACTGATTACCCAACGCCTGCTGGGTGAGCAGGTGCAGAAAGCCCGGCTGGTCGTCGGCAACGAGCAACTGGCCCGGTTCATCTCTGCAGTTCCGTCGCTTCAGGAGAACGGCAAGTTTTCCAAGGAGCGCTACGAGGCGCTGGTTGCGTCGCAGGGGTTGAGCAAGGAGATGTTCGAAGCACGCCTGCGGCAGGACATGGCCATGCAGCAGATGATCATGCCGGTTGCGCAAGCCGGAATCACGGGTCAGGCTGGCGCTGGTCGCTGGCTGGCAACACAACTGGAACAGAGGGAAATCGGCGAGGCACGACTGCTGCCGGAGGCCTACGCCGGCCAGGTGAAACTCGCCGCCGACGCGGCGCAGAAATACTACGAGGCCAATCGCCAGCAGTTTGAATCGCCGGAGCTGGTGCGCGCCGAATTTCTCGTGTTGAGCCGGGATGCGATGGTGGCGCAGGCCGCTATCGGCGACGACGAAGTCAAGAGCTACTATCAGTCGCACGCAGACCGCTACAAGGAAGGCGAAACACGCCGCGCCAGTCATATCCTGATTCGTGCGGCGAAGGATGCGCCGGAGGCCGAGGTCAAGGCAGCAAAGGCCAAGGCGGATGAACTCCTGGTGCAGGCGAGGAAGACCCCCGGTGATTTTGCCAAACTCGCCAAGCTGAATTCGCAGGATCCCGGGTCCGCCGAGAAGGGTGGAGACCTCGACTGGTTTGGTCGCGGCGGGATGGTGAAAGAGTTCGAGGAAGCTGCCTTTGCACTGAAGGAAGGCCAGATTTCAGACCTCGTGCGTTCCGATTTCGGTTTTCACATCCTTCGCGTGACGGGCGTCCGTCCGGAGCGCGTCAAACCGTTTGAGGACGTCAAGGCCGAGATCCTTGCCGAACTCAAGCGGGAAACCGGAACCCGGAAGTATGCGGAAGCCGCAGAAGCTTTTGGCAACGTGGTCTATGAACAAGCCGACAGTCTGAAGCCGGCTGCCGAGAAGTGGAAACTCGAGCCGCGTCAGACGCAGTGGCTGGCCAAGGGCGGCAAGTTGCCCCCTCCCTTCGACAATCCGAAATTGACGGCCGCCCTCTTCAGCGATGATGGACTGAAGAACAAGCGCAATACGGAGGCGGTTGAAGTCGCACCGGGCACTCTGGTGTCTGCGCGCGTGCTCGAACACAAGCCGGCCGCCTTGCAGCCCCTGGACTTGGTCAAGGGAGACATCGAGAAGCGCCTGATTCGCGACGGAGCGCTCAACCTGGCGATGAAGGATGGCGAGGAAAAGCTGGCCAGATTGGCAAAGGGCGAAGCGGTCGACCTCAAATGGTCGCCTGCACGTGGTGTGAGCCGCAGCGAGCCACAAGGGCTTCCACCCGACGCCTTGCGTGCCGTGTTCAAGGCGGATGTCGGCAAACTGCCGGCCTACGCGGGTTTCGCCTCGCCCGGCAACGGTTACGCGCTGTATCGCATCAGTTCGGTCAAGGCCGGCGAAGCGGGCAAGGACGACCCGCGCAGCCGCGCACTGGCCCAGCAATACGCGCGCCTGATTGCGGAGGAAGAGTTCGCGGCCTGGATAGCGACCCTGAAGGAAAAGTACCCGGTGAAGATCAACAAGACCGTGCTGGAGAGCAAGGACCGCTGAGCCGCTTGACGCATGACGGCATCAGAATTTGAGACTGGCTATGACGGCCAGCTGATGCGACGAATAACTGCTCTGGTTCCACTTATAGTCGTATTGTCCCTTGACCGTCCATGTGTCCTGGCCACATTTGCATGAAAGAAATGTCATGCCGGCGCCGACATTGAACAGGTCGCGGTCCTGTTTGATCCCTGCCGTCGTAAACGTTGAACCGCCGCCGGTGAATGTCGCGTCTTGCTGCATGGTCGTCGACTTGAAATCATGCAGCCACTTGACGTGCGCTTCGGGGGAATACGTGCCGCTGCCGGATTGTATGACGCGCTTTGCCTTGCCTCCCAGGCTTGACTGAACGAAGTCGTAAGTCTGGCTATTCAAGCGCAGATCGGCGTCGCCGGCGCTACTTTCCGTATAGCTGCCGACATGGATGCGGGACACCCGCAACGAAGCGAGCGGAGTTACAGTAGCCTGGTTGAAGACGTAATGTCTTCCTGTGGTGACGATAGCGGCGTATTGCTGCCCGGTGTAGTCGGCGCTCGCCGTGCGATTCAAGCCCGGAATCACGATGGAGCGTGAGCCGTCGTAGCTGTCCACCCCGGTTGTCAAAGCACCCTGGACAAACCAGGGTCCCGGCGCATGGCTGATGTAGGCGGTGACCTGATAGGAATCGATCTTGGTGCGGCCGCTGGAATTGTTGCCGTCGATGGTGGTGTTCGCGTAAAGGCGGGCACAAAAACAAAACGCCCCGCAAGGGGCGCTGTGTCTGAAATTTTGGCGGAGACGCAGGGATTCGAACCCTGGATCCAGGTTTTGCCCAGATGCGCCCTTAGCAGGGGCGTGCCTTCGACCACTCGGCCACGTCTCCGAAAACGGCGATCAACATCAAGTTCACAGCCGTTTGCAGGGGGCGGAG
>JANXRC010000287.1 GCA_025353195.1 Rhodocyclaceae bacterium | reverse complement strand
GCGTCCGAACGGGCGAGGTTGTCCGCGGTGGCCTGGCCGAAAAGATGCAGCAGCAGGCGTCCGACCGGATCGGCGGAGCGGCGGCAGTAATCCATCAATTCCGCGAAATCGCGGTAACGGTCCTTGCTTACGTCCTGCAGGAAGGCATCGAGCAAGTCGCGAAACAGTTGCAGCGGCAGGCGGTAGCGGGCGACCACCGGCCGCAGGCGGAGAAATATGGCGTGATTGGTCGGTTCGCCGCGTTCAATCGCGTCCAGTTCAGCTTGGTAGGCGGCAAGTAGGGTACTGCGTTGCGTTGACGAGAGATCTCCTTCGTCGGCGAAATCGTCTGCGCTGCGGGCAAAGCCATAGATGGCGGCTACCGGTTCGCGCAAGGAGCCGGGCAGCAGGATGGAAGCAACGGGGAAGTTTTCGTAGTGCTCGACGGCCATGATCCCGCAGAAATATACAGGGGACAGGGCGCGGAATGTTGCCGGTGCCTTCTCGCCACGGTTATTGCGGCCCCCTGCCTCCGGAGAGGGGCCGGTCGGAAAGAAATTGTGAAAGCAGGTAAAATTCGCGGTCCACGTCGTGTCGTTCCGGTCTGCATCGCTGACCGGTCCCGACATGCGCCCAGGTGGCGGAATTGGTAGACGCACCAGATTTAGGTTCTGGCGCCGCGAGGCGTGGGGGTTCGAGTCCCTTCCTGGGCACCAGCGTTCGGGCGCAGACCCGGGGTTTGGTCGCAGTTCGGTGCGGGTGCGGTTCTTTTAATGAATTCTTCAATGACGGATATAGAGATGACGGACAAGGCAAGTACGGACGTGGCAATCGACACCAGCAGCGCACTGGAACGGCGCATCGAAATGATGGTGGCTCTGGCGGAGGTCGACAAGGATGTCGAGCAGCGCCTCAAACAGATGTCGCGCACCGTAAAGATGGCGGGTTTCCGTCCGGGCAAAGTGCCGATGAAGATGGTTGCCCAGCAATACGGCCCGCAGGCGCGTTCGGAGGCGATTGGTGCAGCGGTGGAAAAAGCCTACGGCGAGAAGGTGCGCGAGCAGAATCTGCGCGTCGCCGGTTATCCGCGCATCGAGCCGAAGGCTGACGCCGGCCCCGGACACCTCGGCTTCACCGCGGTGTTCGAGGTCTATCCCGAGATCAAGCCGGCGGATGTCACCGGCCAGGCGATCGAAAAGCCGACCCTGACGGTGACCGAAGCCGAGGTCGACAAGACCCTTGAGGTCCTGCGCAAGCAGCGCGTTTCCTATGCCGAGACCGACCGTGGCGCAATGAAGGAAGATCGCCTGGTGATCGACTTCATCGGACGCAGGGATGGCGAGGAATTTCCTGGCGGCAAGGCCACCGACTTCGCCGTGATGGTGGGCGGCGGCCAGATGCTGCCGGATTTCGAGGCCCAGCTGGAAGGCGTCAAGGCCGGCGACAAGAAGACCTTTGACGTGACCTTCCCCGCCGACTATCAGACCGCGGAACTGGCCGGAGCGACGGTGCAGTTCGAGGTGAGCGTAAAGAAGGTCGAGGCGCCCCACCTGCCGGAGATCGATGCCGAATTCGCTAAACAACTCGGTGTCGCCGATGGCGACGTCGAGAAAATGCGCGTCGAGGTTCGTTCGAATCTGGAACGCGAGGTCAAGAAGCGCCTGCTGGCGAAGGTCAAGGAGCAGGTCATGGAGGCCCTGCTAAAGGTGAATCCGATCGAGGTGCCGAAGGCGCTGGTCGAGATGGAGTCGCAGCAGATGGCTGAAGCGGCACGCCGCGACATGGAGTCGCGCGGGATGGGGATGAAGAACATTCCGGTGGAACCTTCCTGGTTTACGGAGCAGGCGACGCGCCGGGTGAAACTCGGCCTGCTGCTCGCCGAGTTGGTCAAGGCCAAGGACCTGCACGTCAAGCCCGAACAGGTGCGCGCCATCGTTGATGAGTTCGCCGAGACCTTCGAAGACCCCAAGGAAGTTGTCCGCTGGTACTATTCCCAGCCACAGAGGCTGGCAGAGGCAGAGGCGCTGGCGCTGGAGAACAATGTAGTGGATTGGGTACTTGCCACTGCCCAAGTCAGCGAAGCCCCCATCGCCTTCGATACGCTGATGGGAAATGCAGCATGATCCTGCCGGAGATGTCCATGTACGGTTCGCGACAAAACGCTGGTGCCTACGATGCACCGACCCCCGACACCCGGGCGCTGGGCCTTGTGCCCATGGTCATCGAGACCAGCGGTCGCGGCGAGCGGGCCTATGACATCTATTCGCGCCTGCTGCGCGAGCGGGTGATTTTTCTGGTTGGACCGGTCAACGATTCAACGGCCAATCTGATCGTGGCGCAACTGCTGTTTCTTGAATCCGAAAATCCGGACAAGGACATCTTCTTCTACATCAACTCGCCGGGCGGCTCCGTTACCGCCGGGATGGCCATCTACGACACCATGCAGTTCATCAAGCCGAACGTATCGACGCTGTGCATCGGCCAGGCGGCCAGCATGGGTTCGTTTCTTCTGGCGGCGGGAGAAAAGGGCAAGCGCTATTGCCTGCCGAATTCGCGCGTGATGATTCATCAGCCGATGGGGGGGTTCCAGGGGCAGGCGTCGGACATCGAGATTCACGCCAAGGAAATCCTGTTCCTCAAGCAGAAACTCAACAGCATGCTGGCACACCACACCGGCCAGTCGATCGAGCGCGTCGAGCGCGATACCGATCGCGATAATTTCCTTTCAGCCGAAGCAGCGGTAGAGTATGGCCTGGTGGACAAGGTATTGACCAGTCGCACCGAGGCTGTCGCGGCCTGATCGTTATCAGGGACGGAGACGAAGATGGCGGACAAGAAGTCGGGTAGCGGGGAAAAGCTGCTGTATTGCTCCTTCTGCGGCAAGAGCCAGCATGAAGTCAAGAAGCTGATCGCCGGCCCCTCCGTTTTTATCTGCGACGAGTGCATCGAACTCTGCAACGACATTATTCGCGATGAGATCGCTGCCGTTCCGGAGGGCACCGCCAAGCGCGAGTTGCCGGCGCCGAAAGAGATTCGCGAGATGCTCGATCAGTACGTGATCGGCCAGGATTCGGCGAAGAAGATTCTTGCGGTAGCCGTT
>JANXRC010000280.1 GCA_025353195.1 Rhodocyclaceae bacterium | reverse complement strand
GCAACAACAAACGGAAGAAGTATTGCAATGCCGGACGCAAGAAAGTAGATATATGTGGAGGGCGAAAGCGACACACGAAGGCTATTCGACCAGCCAAGCCGATGCATGAACAGAGCAACGTTGAGGTAGCTGCTGAGCAGGTTGTCGAAGGCGATGACTATTGCCACAAGTACCAACGGGACAAACCAGATCAAGTTTGCCCGCATTGTCTTGATGATGCCGATCATTGTTGGCTTCCTTTGAGTGGGTCGAGAGCAGCTTGCTGCCGGGACCAGAGGGCAATCAGCCGGACCAGTGAAGTGCGCTTGGCTTGCATCGCCGACGCAGTATTCCCCGGTGGTTTCCAGAAGCTGCAGGCTCCTTAATCCAAAACCCGTGGTGGTGGCTTGTTGCCCATGAACGATAAATGGTATCAAGGCGGCACGGTGATTGTGCAGTAAAAAAAAAGCCCGAACGATGTCGGACTTTTTGAACACCCGAAGGTGAATAGGAGGAAAGCTACAAAATGCATCGTCAGCCTAGCACGGGATTACGACGATCCGCTGCACGGAAACAATTTCTAACAATTTGGCATCAACCCCGTCAAAGCGGTCGCCTGTTGCCAACAGGTGGCGGGAATAAATTCGACGGGTTCGCAGTATGTAACTGTGAGCCCCAAGATGGGGCGTTGTTCAAACCGAAGGAAAGGAGGACAAGCCATGGACCGTCGAAGCTTTGTGAGCCTTGCTGCGGTTGGCGGAGGTGCCGTATTCGTTGCGGGTCTGCCGGGATGCGCCAATCTGGGCGGGACGGACAAGACCGCAAGTGCCAATTTCTATTTCGTGCAACTGTCGGACATTCACTGGGGATACAAGGGGCCGGACAACCCTGATGCTGCGGTAACCTTGGGCAAGGCAGTGGCCACCGTGAATGCCCTCGACGTGCAACCCGATTTCATCGTATTTACCGGCGACCTGACCCATACGACCGATGATCAGGCGGAGCGCCGGCGCCGGATGACCGAGTTCAAACGCATCGTGGCCGACCTGAAAGTCAAGGATGTGCGCTTCATGCCCGGCGAGCACGATGCTTCCCTCGATCGTGGAGCGGCCTTTATCGAGCACTTCGGTGCGACTCACTACACGTTCAACCACCGCGGCGTGCACTTCGTCGTGCTGGACAATGTTTCCGACCCCGGAGCGAAGATCGGCGATGAGCAGTTGACCTGGCTGGCAGCCGATCTGGCGAAACTCGACAGCGCCGCCCCGATCGTCGTGTTGACGCACCGACCGCTATTCGACCTGGCACCCAAGTGGGACTGGGCGACGCGGGATGGTGCCAAAGCCTTGGAGATTCTCATGCCGTTCCAGAATGTGACCGTATTCTATGGGCATATTCACCAGGAGCACCACCACCTGACCGGCCATATAGCGCATCACTCGGCGAAATCCCTGATTTTTCCGCTGCCGGCGCCAGGATCGCAGGAGAAACGGACTCCGTTGCCCTGGGATTCGGCGATGCCGTACAAGGGGCTCGGTTTCCGCGAAGTCAATGCCAATGCGCAGACGGCGACCTATGGAATAAGGGAATTTGCGGTGGTACGCGCATGAGTAGCTTGTCCCGTCGGGCGGCCCTGCAACGCTTCGGCGCCATGATCGTTGCAGCGGGTACCACCGGCCTTGTCGCCAAGGGTCCCCGCGCCCAGCAGCAGGCAGGACGGATCATCGAAATCGAGGCGAGGCGCTTCCGCTATACGCCCAACGAAATCGTGGTGAAGCGAGGCGAAGTGGTCACTTTGGCTTTCCGTGCCCTGGATTTTCCTCATGGTTTCAGTCTGCCTGATCTGAACATACGGGCCGACCTGATTCCCGGCCAAGTCGTCCCCGTGCGTATCCAGCCAATGCATTCCGGCAGGTTCGCGTTCCTGTGCGACAATTTTTGTGGAGAGCACCACGAGGAGATGAGTGGCACATTGATCGTCGAAACCTGATCGGAGCCTGATTGGCAAACGAGCGCGACTTCGAAACACTGGTACTCCCGCATCTGCACGCGGCGTTCAACCTCGCCCGCTGGCTGGTTCGTGACGATCATGTGGCAGAGGACATCGTGCAGGATGCCTGCCTGAAGGCATACCGATACTTTGGCTCGTTGCGCGAAGGCGACCCACGACCCTGGTTGATGGGCATTGTGCGCAACAATTGCTATACCTGGCTCGAGGAAGAGCGTCTCATCCCCGGCCGCGTGGAACTGGATGATGAACTGATCGACACCTTGTCAGCGCCCGAACATGGACAGGGCATGGACCCGGGGGCGATCCTTGATCGGGAGCGAACGCGCAAGGCGGTCGACGACGCGATTCGAGCGCTCACCCCTCCCTTCCGCGAGGTGGTTGTCTTGCGGGAACTTGAAGGACTGTCCTACGCCGAAATCGCTCAGATCGCGTCAATCCCGATCGGCACGGTAATGTCGCGATTGTCCCGGGCCCGCGCGGAGTTGAAGGGCACGCTGGCCTTGTTCTGGAGGAACAAATGAAGTGAATGAAGAAAACGACGATGAATTGAGCCACCTGATCCGCGCGCATGCGACCAGACACCGGGCCAGTCCGGCACTCGAAGCCGCGGTGCGGACCGAGATCGCACTGCAATCGGCTTCCATGCGGCGACCCGTATCTGCATCCCCTTGGCGCTGGCCCATATGGAGATTCGGTGGGGTTGGCTTCGCCTGCGGGATCATTGTCGGCGCCGTCGTCATGCTTGTCGCTGGACAACCTCGGGATGCCGGAAATCTGGAGGGCGAACTAACTGGCAGCCATGTTCGGGCCCTCATGGCGAATCATCTGACTGACATCGCCTCCTCAGACCAGCATACGGTCAAGCCGTGGTTCCAGGGCAAGCTGGACTATTCCCCTCCGGTACAGGATTTGGGCATGCAGGGATTCCCGCTGGTGGGTGGTCGCCTCGACTATCTGTCCGGCCGGGCCGTCGCCGCCCTCGTTTATCGGCGTCACGATCATTTGATCAATGTGTTCGTCTGGCCAGATTCTGGCGACGGTCAGACGACACTCGGCGGGCACCAGGGTTATAACGTCCTTCACTGGCGTGGCGGTGGCATGCAGTATTGGGCGGTATCAGACGTCAATGCGGCTGAACTCCAGACACTCGGCAGGCTGCTTCGCTAACTTTTTCCCCGGCGAACGTCGGCGAGGGCCGACTCAGAGACATTTCAACGACGCCCGTCGAGCACCGCCAAGGCGCGAGGTCCCGCCTCACCCTGTCAGCTTGCGGTAGATCTCGGCGATTTTCTGCGGCAACTTTTTCGCGTCGTCGATCACCGAATAATGCGCGGGACCGTAGAGTTGCGGCAGGTAGTCGGCGCCGTGGCGGTCGATGGTCACGCAGTAGCTGCGGATGCCCTTCTCCCTCGCTTCGAGCAGCGCGCGGCGGGTGTCCTCGATGCCGTAGCGGCCGCGGTATTCATCGCCGTAGTCATCGGGGCGGCCGTCGGAGAGCGTCACCAGCAGTTTGTGGCGCGTGTTCTGCCGGGCGAGCAGGCCGGAGAGATGGCGCACCGCGACGCCCATGCGGGTGTAGTCGCGCGCTTCGATGCCGGCAATGCGGCTTCGCGTGCCGGCGTCATAGCGATCGCCGAAACGCTTGATGCGATAGATGTCGCAGTGGGTGCGGGTCCAGCCGGAAAAGCCGTAGATGGCATAGCTGTCGCCCAGCGCCTCGATGGCTTCACACAGCAGCACCAGCGATTCGCGCTCGGCATCATTGACCCAGCCCTTGGTCGAGCCGCTCATGTCGACCATGAACATCACCGCCAGCGATCGCTCGACGCGGCGGCGGTGGATGAACAGGCGCGGCGACGGCGCGGCGCCGCTCTTGCGGTCGGCACGCGCGTCGACCTGCGCATCGAGATCGATTTCCTCGCCGTCGAACTGGCGTTTCTGCGGCTTGTCCTCACCGCGCAGGGCTTCGAAACGCCGGCGAATGCTGCGGATCAGATGGGCATGACGCTGGCGTACTTCATCGACCCACTCGTGATCGCCTGGCGGCGCCTCCATCTCGTACAGGTGACACCAGTCGTGCCGCCACGCCGCGCGCCGGTAGTCCCACTCATCATAGAAGGCGTCGGGCGGGGTGGTACAAGAAGCGGTGATCGGCGTATCGACCCCGTCCACCGGCTGCCACGCGCCCGGCCCGGCAGGATGCAGGGCTTCGGGCGGAATCTCGCCGAAATCCTGCATCAGCGATTTTGCCGCTTCGCGGGCCGGCGGCGGCAGGCTGAGCAGTTCGAACTGCGGATCGACCACCTGCGTCTCGCCTTCCGCCGCCAGTGGCGGATAGTCGGACTTGTCTGCAGCGGCCCCATCCGGACCCGTGCCGCGCAACACGTTCAAGGCGCGACGCATGATCGCCATCTCGCGCGTGATCCGGGCAGCGCGCACGCGCCGTGCGGCAACCGGATCGAGTGCGCCGACATGGGGAAAATTCGGCGTGTCGCCAGCGCCGACTCTTCGCAACTCGGCCAGGCAGTCGAGACTGTCGGCCACCGTGGCCTCCGGTCGCGCGAGCTTCTCTGCCGCTGCATCGAGAGCCGGCGGCCACGGCCCGCGCAGACGGGCGATGTCGAGCGCGAGGCCGGGCAGTTCGAGCGCGATGCAGGCTTCGAGGCGCATGGCTTCAACGACCGCGAACCAGGCCAGGCCGCGCCCACGGTCGGGCCAAAGCTCCAGTTCCGCCTCGGGATCGAGATTGAAAGTGCCGTAGCGCGTCTGCGCCCAAAGCAGCGCGGCCGTGGCTTTGTAGATAAGGCGATTTTCTGCTGCGTCATCCGCCAGGTCGAGTCGCTCGGGCAGCCAGAGCGTTTCGGTATCGGTCCATGCCGTCTTGCCGCTGACCAGCTTGAGCGGCCGGCCATCGAGCGCGTGCAGGAAGCGCGACAGGCGGCCCTCGATCGCAGCGAACGAAACGCTGCCCGGCGAACGCTGCTCGCTGCTCCGGCGTACCTCGGCGAAGTCGTTGAGGGCCTTGCGGGTGGCCGCAAGGCCGCTGCGATCATAGGCATCGAGCCCGGCGCGCACCCAGTCGTCGAAATCCTCGCCGAGGCTCGCGGCCTTCACCGCGGCGAGCGAAACGATCAGCCAGCCGAGATCGTCCGATGTCTGCGCGGCGACTCCCGCCCAGTGCAGCACGCGTTCCTGCATCTGACGCGGCAGAGCTTCGAGCAGCGCCGCGGGCTCCTCTGCGGAACGCTGGCGCAAGGAAAGCAGCAGCAGTTCATCCAGCCGCGCTTCAAGTTCGTGAGCGAAAAGCTTGCGTTCGCTCATGGGAGCTCAAAACACTGCCGTTATGAGGTCATCCAGGGCATTGCGGGTGTCTGCTTCATCGGCCAGCGGGCGGGCGATGGCGGCGGTACAGGCAATCTCCGGCGCCATGCCGACGGCGATCAGTTGCGCGGCATGCACCAGCAGCCGGGTACCGGCGCCTTCATCCAGGCCGGCGCCTTTCAGCTTGCGCGTCAGGCTGCCGAGCTTGACCAGTTTCTTCGCCGTAGCGTCATCGACACCGCCTTCATGGGCGACGATGCGGGCTTCGACCTCGGCTTCCGGATAGTCGAAATCGAGCGCCACAAAACGCTGCCGCGTACTCGGCTTCATCTCCTTGAGCACGCTCTGGTAGCCGGGGTTGTAGGAAATCACCAGCATGAAGTCCGGCGGCGCTTCGATGTACTCGCCGCGCTTTTCGACCGGCAGCGCGCGACGTGAATCGGTCAGCGGATGGATCACCACGGTGGTGTCCTTGCGCGCCTCGACGATCTCGTCGAGATAGCAGATGGCGCCGGCACGTACGGCGGCCACCAGCGGCCCATCCATCCAGACGGTTTCGTCACCGACGATCAGATAGCGCCCCACCAGGTCGGCGGTGGTCAGATCGTCGTGGCAGGCTACCGTGACCAGCGGGCGCTGCAGGCGCCATGCCATGTGCTCGACGAAGCGGGTCTTGCCGCACCCGGTGGGGCCCTTCAGCATCACCGGCAGGCAGCTTCTGGCGGCCGCCTCGAAGACGGCGAGTTCATCGCCGGTGGCGTGGTAGTACGGCTCGCTGGCGAGATGCACGAGCGGCGTCGCGAGATCGCGAATATCGGCGCGGACATCGGCCCGGCTGGATGGCTTGGCAGGGTTCACGGGGTTATCTCTGCTTGGCTTCCTTGGCCAGTCTGGCTTCATCCACCATGCGCTTCTTCATCTCGCGCAAGCGCGAATCCACCTGCGACTGCTCATAGAAATTACCGTCGCCGGCCTTTTGTGCCAACTCCATCTGCTCGACCGCGGCCGGAAACTGGCCGAGCAGGGCATAAGCTTCCGCTTGCGCGCGATGCTGTTGCAGGTGTTTGCCGAGCGCGGAATAGGTCTTCGCCTGCAAGCCATGCATCTTCGCATCCGACGGGTAGCTCGACAGTTCGTCTTCGGTGACCTTGATCGCTTCCGACGGCAAGTGAGCGTCCAGCAGCGACTCAACCAGATCGTAGGCGATCGCGCGTTCCTGCGGATAACGCGGCTGCGCGGCCCGTAGCAACTTCACTGCGCCGACTGCGTCGCCTTGCTTCAGGCGCAGCTGCGCGGCGAACGTTTCAATCATCGGCGATACCACTTTCAGCCGACGTAACTCGCCCAACTCCTTTTCCGCTGCAGCCAGATTGCCGTCGCGCACACGGGCCTGAGCCAGGCCGTAGCGCATGGCGGCTTCGCTGCCCGCAAAATGGCGGTCCTTGAGCCGGGTTTCAAACTCCGTCACCGCGTCGCGCGAGGTGCCCTCCTGCGCGCGCAGCTTCGCCCGCACCAACTGGAATTCGAGGGAATCCGGTACCTGTTTGTAGGGCCGCCCCTGGATCCGGTTGCCCATGTCGGCCAGGCGCTCGGTGGTCAGGGGGTGGGTCCGCAAATAGCCGGGGGCGTTGTTTTCATAAAGGCGTCCCGACTTCTGCAGGCGCTCGAAAAAGCTGCTCATGCCGCGAATATCGTAGCCGGAGCGCTCCAGCAGGCCGAGGCCGACACGATCCGCCTCGCGTTCGAAATCGCGCGAGTAGTTCAGCTGGTTCTGGATCGCGGCCCCCTGCCCGGCCATGACCGCGCCCATGGCAAGGTCGGGACTGCTGCGCGCAGCAAGAACCGCCACCGCCAGCGCCAGAATGCTCGCCACCTGCCCTTGCCCCGATTTGTTGAGGAGACGCGCCTGATGGTGCTGGGTAACGTGGGAGATTTCGTGCGCCAGCACCGAAGCCAGCTCCGATTCGGATTCGGCCGCAAGAATCAACCCGGTATGCACACCGACGTAACCGCCGGGCAAGGCGAAAGCATTGAGCGTGGAATCGCGCAGCGCGAAGAACTCGAATTCCTGCCGCCCTCCCGCGCTCTGCGAGGACAGGCGGTTACCCAGCCGATTGAGATAGCTGCTGATCTCGGGATCGTCCAGCCAGGCTGGATCGTTGCGAATTTCCAGCATCACCGATTCGCCGATGCGGCGCTCCATGGCCGGCGACAGCTCGACTTGCGCCGCTTCACCCAGATCGGGCAGGCCTTCTGCCACCGACAGGGGGGGCGCCGAGAGGACCCCGAAACCAAGGATCAGGGCGCGGGCGAGCGGATGCAGTTTCATATCGCTATGATAGCGGCTTCGCAAAAACCAGTTGTGACAACATATTTCATGAAGCCACCTCTTAAGGCGCCAATGGCGCCACTTACGCATTTCGACGCCGCTGGAAAGGCCCACATGGTCGACGTCGGCGCCAAAGCCGAAACCAGCCGAGTGGCCCGCGCGCAAGGCCATATCCGAATGGCTGCGGCCACCTTTGCCCTGATCGCCAGCGGCTCGGCAAAGAAGGGAGATGTACTCGGCATCGCGCGCATCGCCGCGATTCAGGGAGCCAAACGCTGCTCCGATCTGATCCCCCTGTGCCATCCGCTTGCACTGACGCGCGTCGGCGCCGAATTCGCGCTGGACGCCAAGGGCCATCGCGTGACCATCGAAGTCACGGCAGAAACCGTCGGCCGCACCGGCGTCGAAATGGAGGCGCTCACCGGCGTTGCCATTGGCCTGCTGACCATCTATGACATGTGCAAGGCCGC
>JANXRC010000238.1 GCA_025353195.1 Rhodocyclaceae bacterium | reverse complement strand
TCGCCCAGCAACGCCGCGCGAGTGATCGGGCTTTTCAGTTGAGCGAGCCACCATTGCAGCGCCCGCCCTTCGCCGGGCCTGCCGCTCTTGCGCCAAGCGTAACTGACCTGGATCTGCCGCTCAGACCGCTCCACGCGCCGGGCCACCAAACGACCGGAGTCGAGGTAGGGCTGGGCCAGGCAGTCAGGCAAAAAGCCGACGCCGAGGCCTCTGATCTGGGCATCCAGCTTGGCCGGCATGCCCGACACCGTGAACACGTCCTGGCCGGCCAGCAGCCCGATGGTGAGGCCGCTGCCGCTCTGGACGGTGTCAGCGACCGCCACTGCCCGTTGCTGGCGGATGGCCTCGTCGCTAAGCGGCTCGGGCATTTTCGCCAGCGGGTGGTGGGGTGCCATCGCAAAAACAAAATGCACGGTGCCCAGCGATTCATGATGCAAGCCCGCCATGGTGGTCGCGCCCACCATCACGCCGAGCGCCAGATCGGCCTGGCCTGAAGTCAGTGCCTCCAGCGTGCCGGAAAGGGTTTCGTCGCGCAGCTTGAGCCGCGTCGGGGGGCTCAGCGAAAAGAACGCCTCGCAGAGTTCCATCAGCGTAGCCCGGTTGATGATGCTGTCCACCGCGATCGTGAGCTGCGATTCCCAGCCGGTGGCCACTCGTTTGACGCGATTGGCCACGGCGTCGATGTCCGCCAGCAGTCGCGCACCTTCGCGCAGCAACTCGGCGCCGGCTTCGGTCAGGCGGGCCTGGCGCGAACTGCGGTCGAACAGCAGCACGTCCAGCGCGTCTTCCATCTGCCGCACGCGATAGGTGAGGGCGCTGGGCACCATGTTGCTGGCGCGGGCCGCGGCGGCAAAGCTGCCGCTGCTGGAGATGGTCTGCAGCATGGCCAGGGCATCGGGTGTCAATACATTGCGCGGCGTCGTCATAGGGCCCACGTCAGTTCAATTTATTTGAATGATGCCATCAAATCGGCTGGCTCTCAAGGGTAGCAGCAGTTCCTACAATTCATCCCATCGTCAAGGAGGAATTTATTCATGCTTACCCTTCGCAAATCGCAAGACCGCGGCTACGCGGACCATGGCTGGCTCAAGAGCTACCACTCGTTCTCGTTTGCCGGCTACCACGACCCGGCGCACATGGGCTGGGGCAATCTGCGCGTGATCAATGAAGACCGCATCGCTCCGGGAACCGGCTTCGGCAAGCACAGCCATCGCGACATGGAGATCATTAGCTATGTGCTGTCGGGCGAACTGGCCCATCAGGACAGCATGGGCAACGTCGTGGGCATTCCGCCCGGCGACGTGCAACGCATGAGCGCCGGCACCGGGGTGACGCACAGCGAGTTCAACCACGCCAAGGACCAGACCACGCATTTCCTGCAGATATGGATCGAGCCGAAGTTGACCGGCATCCCGCCCGGCTATGAGCAGAAGACCGTTCCGGCCGAACAGAAGCGCGGCACCTTGCGCCTGGTGGCCTCGTCCGATGGTGCGCAGGGGTCGGTCACCCTGCATGCCGATGCGGCGCTGTACGCCGGGCTGTTCGACGGCGTCGAGCGTGCCGAACTGGCGCTGGACCCGGCGCGAAAGGCCTATGTGCATCTGGTGCGCGGTGCGCTGGAGGTCAATGGACAGCGCATCGACGCCGGCGATGCCGTCTTGCTGCAAAACGAAAATCGGATCGAACTGAGCCACGGCACCGATGCCGAGGTGCTGGTGTTCGACCTGGCTGCCTGAGCTTCTCTTCTCAACCCTGATCGACGTAAAGGAATCGACATGTTCAAAACACTTCAAGACCCTCTGGCCCTGGCGGGCCGCCTTCTGCTGGCCGTACTCTTTCTGCCGGCAGGCATCGGCAAACTCACCGGCTTCGCGGGCACGGTCGGCTATATCAACTCGGTCGGCTTGCCCATGCCGGAAGTCGCGGCGGTGCTGGCGCTGACCGTCGAGATTCTCGGCGGCCTGGCCTTGATCGCCGGTTTCGGCACCCGCTGGGCTGCCCTGGTGCTCGCGGTGTTCACCCTGGTGGCGTCATTCTTCTTCCACGGCTACTGGGCGGTGCCGGCCGACAAACAGTTCATGCAGCAACTGCTGTTCTTCAAGAACATCGCCGTGACGGGTGGCCTGCTGACACTGGCTGCCTGGGGTGCCGGCGCATGGAGTCTGGATGCCCGTCGCGAGCAGTAACCGCTTTTTCCGGCCGGCCCCGGCCTCACCTTAGTTCTTTAACCCCGTTTCGAGGAATATGAAAATGACAACAGTAGCAGTGGTTTATCACTCTGGTTATGGTCACACCGGGCGCATGGCTCAATCGGTCGCCGAAGGCGCCGGCGCTACGCTCGTCGCCATCGATGCCGAGGGCAACCTGCCCGAGGGCGGATGGGAAACCCTGGCGGCGGCTGACGCCATCATCATGGGCAGCCCGACCTACATGGGCAGCGTGAGCTGGCAGTTCAAGAAGTTTGCCGATGCCTCTTCCAAACCCTGGTTCAGCCAGCAATGGAAGGACAAGGTGTTCGCCGGCTTCACCAACAGCGCCACCATGAACGGCGACAAGCTGTCCACCTTGCACTACCTGTTTACGCTGGCCATGCAGCACAGCGGCATCTGGGTCGGCACCGGCATGATGCCGAGCAACGCCAAGGCGGCGCAACGCAACGACGTCAATTATGTCGGTTCCTTCAGCGGTGCCATGGCGCAATCGCCGTCGGACAGCAGCCCTGCGGAGATGCTTCCCGGCGATCTCGAAACGGCCAGGTTGTTCGGCAAGCGCGTGGCGGAAGTGGCGACCAAGTTCAAGGGTTGATTCATGCCAAGTATCTGGACGACCAACAAAGGCTTCACATGTCAGGTCCGCTGATCAACAGTTCTGTTGGGAGTCCAGGTATTGATTCGGCAATAGTTGCCCGCAGTATTGGAGACGAGATCCGGAGCCAGGTTTCGACGATTCGGAACTCGATTCCGAACGTCAGCAAGATCTCCGTGCTTCATATCGGGCTGGAAGAAACTGCAGTTGCCGTTGGCAATGGTTTTGAGCCAGACGCGATACTGGTGCTGGCCATTGGTTCGCAGAAGACCGCGCGGGAGCAGTTCAAACACACACCGCCAACGCCGCTCGAGCTTGAAAATGCCATTCAGACTGTCGAGGATCAGATCGCGTGCGCGCGAACATTGATCCCGGACGGCTCACGGCTATACACGACAGATGCAGCCGTGCGTGAGGTGGCTATGCTCTCCGGTGTCAAGGAGAGCCCTGAAATGATCTTGAGTCTTGAAGCCGTCGAGCGGACGTTTGACCGGATGGCCTCCGTCACGCTCGGGAGCCCCGTCTCTCACGCGGGATTGCCAGAAAGCATCGAGTTCGCTGCAATGCTTCTGATCCTGCGGGAATTCATGCACCACATGAAGATCGTTTCGATTATCACTGCTGTCCGGTTAAATGAGGGAGCGAATCGCTGAAAGCCATGACTGAAGCTGGTTTCCGAGCGACGAAGGGCGGTGTCGATTTGAACGGCGATTGCCGATTCTGGCAGCCTTCAGGGCTTTTGCCCGGAGGTAGTCATGAACACAGGCAAGACGCTGTTCGCCCAGCTCATGGATTTCCTGCCATGGACGTCCTTCGCCCGGTACGTTGCGCGCTACGACGGCGACAAGGGCGTTCGTGCGCTGACGTGTGCGGAGCAGTTCCGGGTGATGGCCTTCGCCCAACTGACCTACCGCGAGAGCCTGCGGGACATCGAAGTGTGTCTGTCGGCCCAGGACGCCAAGCTCTACCACATGGGGTTTCGCGAACCGATTCGGCGCTCGACGCTGGCCGATGCCAACGAGTTGCGCGACTGGCGCATCCATGCCGACTTCGCGCAGCGCCTGATTGGGCAGGCCAGAGCACTGTATGCCAGCGAGGACTTGGGGCTGGACTTGTCGAACACGGTGTATGCGCTCGACTCGACGACCATCGATCTGTCTGTCGGTCTTTCCCTGGGCGCATTTCCGCACGACCAAGGCCGCGGTCAAGATGCACACCCTGCTCGATCTGCGCGGCAACATTCCGAGCTTCATCCATGTTTCCGACGGCAAGCTGCACGACGTCCATGCCCTCGACCTGCTGATGCCCGAGGCCGGGGCAATCTACGTCATGGATCGCGGCTACGTCGATTTCGCTCGTCTTCACGTTCTGCATCTGGCCGGCGCGTTCTTCGTCACGCGGACCAAGTCGAACATGGATTTCCATCGCGTCTATTCGGCCAAGACGGATCGGTTGGCCGGCATCATTTGCGATCAGACCATCGCGCTCGATGGCTTCTACACGAAGCAGGACTACCCCGCACATCTGCGCCGGGTGCGATTCAACGACCCCGAGACCGGCAAGACGCTCGTCTTCCTCACCAATCAGATGACACTGCCGAGCGCCACCATCTGCGCGCTCTACAAGAACCGCTGGCAGGTGGAACTGTTCTTCAAATGGATCAAGCAGCATCTTCGGATCAAGCGTTTCTTCGGTACGTCGGAGAATGCGGTCAAGACACAAATCTGGATCGCGGTGTCGGTTTACGTGCTCGTCGCTATCGTCAAAAAGCGCCTTGGCATAGATGCCTCGCTCTACACATTGCTACAGATCTTGTCGGTCACCCTTTTCGAGAAGATGCCCTTGCAGCAAGCGTTTCCGGGCAGCAACTCCAGTTCCGACAGCCTCATCATCAACAACCAATTGAATCTGTTCGCGTTTTAACCGGACAGCTGTGTTCGATTATCTGTATCAATCTTGTAAGCAGTGACCACGAAGGCCTGGCGACAATTTGATGGAGCTCTCCCGGATCATTGAATCGCTGCATCGCGACGCGGTCTGGGTCGTCTTTCTGAACGTGTTGCTGCAGCAGGCTGGGCTACCGGTTCCCGCTGTCCCGACCTTGCTGCTGGCTGGCAGCCTGGCAGCCACCTCTGGTGAACTTGCCAGTCTATTGGCGGCGGCGATAGTCGCCTCGGTCGTCGCCGACTGGATGTGGTATTTGGCCGGGCGGGCCTTTGGTTATCGGGTTCTTTCAGGCTTGTGCAAGCTGTCAATCAATCCCGCTTCCTGCGTCAGTCAAACCGAAGCTCGGTTTGTCCGTTGGGGGATCGGTTCGCTGGTGATAGCCAAGTTCATACCCGGATTCTCTACGGTTGCACCGCCCATTGCGGGCTCATTGCGTATGGCGCTGCCCGGCTTTCTGCTCTCTGCGGCGATGGGCGCGGCCTTGTGGGCCGGACTCGCCCTTGGGACTGGCTGGATCTTGCGTAAAGAGGTTCAGACAGCGATGAGCACGCTGGACGAGCATGCTGGAAGAGTGCTGGTACTGGTCGCGGGCGCCGTGGCTTGTTGGCTGAGTTGGAAGTTGTGGCAAAGATATCGATTCCGGCAACTGTCTGCGGTGCCTCATATCCTTCCGGATGAACTCCTTGAGGCCATGGAAGATTACCCGTCCCCTCTGCTTCTGGACCTGCGCGGACACAGCATGGCTGCCAATACCCGTCCGATTCCAGGGGCAACAATCGCCGAGCATGACCGCCTTTTGGACGCAGTCGGGAATTGGCCGAAGAACCAGCCGATAGTCACGCTATGCGCCTGCCCGGAGGATGCCGGTGCGATTCAAGCGGCCCGTAGTCTGCTCAACGCAGGCTATTTATCGGTACGGCCTCTGAAGGGGGGTTACGAGGCATGGTTGGCTGCCGCAAACAAGAATTTGTAGATTGCTGCGGCTTGGAAGGACACGGCGGCCTTTGAGAATTTGCCAAGGCCACCCGTGAATGCCGTATGGGCTTCGCAAGCTCTTTTGCGATTATCCGGCCAGGCCGTCGTAGACCAGCTTCGCTCCGGCTGCCAGCAGTGTCCACGCCGTGACGAGATTGAAGCCGCGCATGTCGACGGCATGGAGCAGGCGGTAGCCGGCGAAGTAGCCGAGCGGGATGGCGGGTGCCAGCAGCAGCGAGACGCCGAGATTGGAGACGTCGAGCAGGCCGAGCTTGGCGTAGGGGCCGAGCTTGGAGAAATTCACCACCGAAAAGAAGATCACCGTGGTGCCGACCAGGCGCATCTTGTCCATGTTCTGCGGCATCAGGTATTGCATGATCGGCGGGCCGCCAGCATGGGAGACGAAGCTGGTGAAGCCGGACAGCGCGCTCCAGATAATGCCGGGCGCAAGAGTCGGCGCTGACGGTACGGCGGTGAGGTGGCTGCGCGCGGCGCGAAAGCGGTCGAAGGCGAACAGCAGCGCTTCGATGCCGATCAGCAACCGGATCCAGCGCGCGTCGACATGGCCGAAGGTGAGCCAGCCGAGTGCGATGCCGATCATGGCGCCGGGCAGAATGATGCGCAGGTTGGCGGGATCGCCGCGGCCGCGAAACACCACCAGACCGATGGCGTCGATGGCGAGCAGGATGGGCAGCATCACTGCGGCGGCGACGGGCGGCGCCACTACCAGCGCCATCAGCGGCACGCCGAGGCTGCCCGCCGCGCCGCCGAAGCCGGCCTTGGACATGCCGATCAGCACCGTGGCCGCAATCGCCAGCAGCCAGAAGGCCGGCGGCAGGGTGCCGGCGTGGTCGAACATGCTGAACGGCGATTGAACCACTACGCCTGGAGGATCCCGACCACCCATTTCGTCACCGTGCCGGTGGCGTGGGCGCATTGCTGGCCGCGGGCGTCGTCGAAGGCTTGGTATTCCGCGGCGTCCCACATGTCGTAGGTGCGGCCGGTGAATTGCTGTTGCAGCTGCCGGCAGGTGACGCCGCCGAATTCATCGCGGAAGCGTTCGGTCAGTTCCCGGGCTTTCTTGAAATTGTTGATGTAGCGGCCGCGGTCGAGCTTGTCGCGGTCGCGGCCGTACTTTGCGCTCAGGGCCAAGAGGCCGCCACTGAGGGCGCCGCATACGCCTTCGCCGAGCAGGCCGCCGCCGCCGGAGAGGCCGTGGCTGGCCTTGACGGTCTGGTCGTCGATAATGCCGATGGTTTCCTGAACGGTGGCCAGCACGCATTGCGGGCAGCAGCCGTAGTCGAGTTCGTACTTCATGGCTTTGTCGTAGGCTTGCTCGCCGAGGGTTTGCTGGTCCTTGCTCATGACGGTCTCCGGCGCATTAGTTTTATCTAATATACTCTTGCTTCGCCAGTCAATCCAGTCCGCGTAGCACGCCGGACGCGCCGCGACGGTCTATGCTTTACCGAGCTGAGGAGGAAATTCATTGACGAGCCAGGAAGTTCGCTGGAATACGCGCTACCAGAACGCCGGTGACGACTATCTGTTCGGCACCGAGCCCAACCGTTTCCTCGCCCATCGGGCGCAACTGCTGCGCAATGGGAGTACCGCGGTGTCGGTCGCCGATGGCGAGGGGCGCAACTCGGTCTGGCTAGCCGAGCAGGGCCTGGAGGTGACTGCCGTTGAAATTTCTCCGGTCGCCGTCGAAAAGGCACGGCGGCTGCTTGCCGGGCGCAAGCTGGCGATCCGTTTTCTGCTGGCCGACATGCTGGCGCCGGATTGGCCCCCGGCCGATATGCACAACGCATTCGACTGGGTGATCGGCGTGTTCATCCAGTTCGTCGGCGCCGAGGAGCGCCTGCGGCAATTCGCGGCCATGAAACAACTGGCGAAGCCGGGAGGTCGCATCCTGTTGCATGGCTACACGCCGAAGCAACTCGACTACGGAACAGGCGGGCCGTCCACCATCGAAAATCTCTACACCCGGGAAATCCTGCTCGATGCGTTTGCCGGGTGGGACATCGAGGAACTGGTCGCTTACGAAGACGACATTGCGGAGGGAATCGGGCACAAGGGGCGCTCGGCGCTGATCGGCCTTATCGCGCGAAAGCCCTGAGCAGTCTTGCGTTCCGGTCGCTGCCGGCAGGGCATTGGTGCGTCAGCGCCGACTTGTGATTATTGCGTATGGCATGCGGGGCGAGCCGATCCGCGGCCAGTTCAATTCACCGCAGGCCTGCGCTTGCCAACCCGGAATCGATGCGCTGAGCTGGTTACCGGACGCCGGGTCCACGCCAAGGGCATATCCCATGGCTACGCCAAGAACATATCCCGCTTCGGCGGCTACGGCATGGGAGGGCTCCAGCGCAGCGTCGCCCGTCGGGTGTCCGGCGGCGTCGCCATCGACGATTTGCGCGGCGATGGTGGGCCAGCACTGATTGAACAACTGTTTGCTCATTTGGAACATGGCAATCTCCAAATCTTCCTTGGGCGTCAGGCGGCCATTACCGGCCGCCTGAGCGTCGAGATATCTCAAAAGCGGCCGTGACCGTGCGCCTGAATGGAGCCCATTGCCGGGTTGCCTGCCGCGAGTGAGGAACTCTGGGCGATCGACGACGGGCTGCCGGTCTGGACGACTTGCACGCGTGCATGGGCCTGCTCCTGTCCGTGTGCCTCAGTTTGCTCGCGCTTCTCGACCGCGGTCGAAACACCCGGCGCGCGACCGTGCATTATCGTGCCGTCGCCGGAGACGATTGCGCCGTGACTGCTGGCACTGCCGCGCACATCGACACTGCCTTGCGTCGTGGTTGCCTTGGCCGTGGTTGGACCGTTGCCGGGGCTCACGGAAAGCTGGTGGGCTATCTGTCCCCAGCCCAGACCCTGGCTGCGCAACTGCAGGACGCCCGACATCTGGACGGTGCGGGTGGCGCCACTGCTGCTGATGATGGTCAGCGTTCCGCCATTCAGCGCGGTATTCAACTGTTGCGGCGTGGGCTGGGTGACACCCTGGGCCGCCAACTGGCGCTGGGCCAGCGTCAGAGCGTGGGTAATGTTGCCGTAGCCCATCGGCTTGGTCGTCGGGGTGAAACTGACACCGGTCGCCGAGCCTGGTGAGACCAGCGTGATCGCCGTGCCGCTGCGTAGTCCGGCGACCAGGCTGGCGGCGTTTTGCGGCGAACCGGCAAAGCGCGCGAAGTGGTTGGCGATGCGGGTCGCGGGTACGGCGCCGCCGCTTTTGCCGACCGTGTTGGTGTCGGTGATGGTTACGGCAGGGGCGGTACCGGCAGCTGCTTCCACCGCGAACGCGGGGCTCAGGGCAAAGTAGGTGGCGCTGACGACCAGCAGCCTTTGGGTGTGTTTGTTCATTTCGTCAATCTCCTCATCCATTGATCATGCGTTTTTCCGTTTGCAAAACAATTTCCAGCGAAGTGGCGCTGTCGTAGAACATTCCTTGCCTCGTCATCGAGCGCATGCGTGTCGAATTGGGGCTGAGAATTTCCAGGGTGACTTCGATCTCCCGGTCTGTGGCTTTGGCGGTGATGATTTCCTCGTTGGCGACCCGCTTGCTCGAAATCACCTTCATGCCCATGCGCCCCAGGGCGGCCAGGGTGGCTTGCTTGACTTCAGCCACCGGCGCCGTGAAGGTCCGGTAGGCGCGGCCGTTGAGGGTTTGTGCGACGCCGGTGGACGCCCCGACGCCGAAGGCCGTAATGGCCATGGCCTCGCAGCCGCCGAGCAGCACGACGGCGCCGCAAATCGTGACCAGCCTGAGCAACTTGATTCCGTTCGGCTGCTTCGCCTGGCTCAGGGTCTTCATGAGCGGGCGACAATGGCATTGCCGACGATCTGGACCTGACCGCCGACCGCAACGCTTGGCGCGTCGTTTTGATAGATCGTGCGCTGGCTGCCGTTCTCCAGGCGCACCACGATCTTGTAAGAGGTCACGCGACGCGTGTTCTGCTCGATCCGGTTGCCGAGATAAGCGCCACCTGCACCGCCCGCGAGGGTCATAACGGTGCGACCGTTGCCGCGTCCCATCTGGTTGCCCAGCAGGGCTCCGGTCAGACCGCCGGCCACGGCACCGACGCCGGTGGTGCTCGCCGGGCGTTCCACGGCAGCGATCGATTCGACCGTGCCGCAAGCTGCGCACGATGTTGCCGCGAGCTGCGTCGATTGAGGGGATGTTTGGCTGGACGTTTGGGCTGATTTTCCTATCGGCGGGGATTTAGCCGCCAAGGTCGCTTGCGGAGTGGAATGGGCAGACGGCAGGAGGCCGGTCAGGGTGGCGATGCCAAGCAGGCTGAACATCGTGACCGAAATCGCCGCGATGACCAGTGATGGATACAGCAGTTTCGGCCGCGCAGAACTTGCTGCCGCGCTGTCGCCCAGCGAGTCGATGGTGGTGGTATCCATGACTATTTCATATCCTTGGCGATCCGGTTGCCGACATAGGTGCCCGCGGCCGCGCCGCCGACCGTGCCCACGGTGCTTCCGCCTGTCAGCGCGGAACCCACTACGCCGCCGACGATCGCTCCGCTAACCATGCCGATCTCCTGCCTGCTCGGATTGCCGGTGCAGGCCGCCAGCCACGGCACCATGACCAGGAGGGCCACCCGCGCTATCGCTTGAACTTTCATGCTTACTCTCCTTGTGGTTGCAGCATCGGAATTGAATGCTTCAACAGGTCCTTCGCAAGCGCCATGCCAATACGGAGAGTTATTTATAATCATAGGGTTATTAGATTGCCCGGCGGACAGGACTGTGCGCGTCCGTCGCCAAACGGCGACAGGAACCCGGAGTTCCGAAGCAACTGCTTGAATCTGCTGGACTATCGATGTCGCCAAACGGCGACGCTCACTTGAACAGCGAGGGATCCAGTGCGTGGCGCTGCAACAGCTTGTAGAAATCGGTGCGGTTGCGCCGGGCCAACTTGGCGGCTTGCATGACGTTGCCGCCCGTCATCTTGAGCAGGCGTATCAGGTAGTCGCTTTCGAAGCTGCGGCGGGCCTCGTCGAATGGCACGATTTCGCCGAGATCGTGGATCGTCTTTTGCACCAGGGCCACCGTCACGATGGGACCGGTGGTCAGCGCCACCGCCTGTTCCACCACATTCAGCAACTGGCGCACGTTGCCCGGCCAACTGGCGCGGATCAGCAACTCCATCGCCTCCGGCGCGAAGCCGTTAATTTCCTTGCGATAGCGCTGGGCCAGCTTGCGCAGGAAATGGTTGGCCAGCAAGGGGATGTCGTCGCGCCGCTCGGCCAGATCGGGAATCGACAGCGAGACCACGTTGAGCCGGTAGTAGAGATCGCTGCGGAAGCGTCCCGCACTCATCTCCTCTTCGAGGTCGCGGTGTGTCGCGCTGATGATGCGTATATCGACTGACTCTCCGCTGGTGGCGCCGACCGGCCGGACTTCTCGTTCCTCCAGCACGCGCAGCAACTTGACCTGGAGCGGTAGCGGCATGTCGCCGATCTCGTCGAGGAACAAGGTGCCGCCCTGTGCGGCGCGGACCAGGCCGGGATGATCCTTGACAGCGCCGGTGAAAGCTCCCCGCACGTAGCCGAAGAGTTCCGATTCGAGCAGGTTGTCGGGAATCGCTCCGCAATTGACGGCGACGAAGGGCCGCTCGTGGCGCGCACTGACTCGGTGGATGGCCTGCGCCAGCATTTCCTTGCCGGAACCCGATGCGCCGCGCAACAACACGCTGGCATCGCCCGCCGCGACGAGCTTGGCCTGCGCCAGCAGGTCGGCCATGACCGTGTTGCGCGTGACGATATTCGCATGCCATGAGTCGGCGTCAGGGTCGCCGCCGGGGGTCGCGGGCGAGATCTCGATGGCCTTGGCCACCAGCTCGAGCAGTGCCCGGGCCTCGTAGGGCTTGGCCAGATAGCCGAATACGCCGCGATGCGTCGCCGCCACGGCTTCCGGAATGGTGCCGTGGGCGGTCAGGATGATCACCGGCAGGGTGGGGTAGCTCGCCCGCACCGCGGCGAACAGGGCGTTGCCGTCCATGCCGGGCATGCGCATGTCGGTGATCACCAATTGTGGCCGGTCCGCGGCGAGCTTCGCCAGTGCCTCCGCGCCGCTGGCGGCCGTGGTGACGGCATAGCCCGCGACTTCGAGACGGATCGTTATCAGGCGCAACAGATCGGCGTCGTCGTCGACCAGCAGGATCTTCCCCGGACTGTCGCTCATTTCGGACCTTTCGCGCCCTTGTCGTGGCGCTGCAAGCTCTTTTCGATGTCTTTCAGGGCTTCCAACTTGGTCTCCAGATCCTCTGCTCGCCGCTGTTCTTCCCGCGCCCTTTGCGCCTGGGAATGGCTGCCTTCTTCCAGGCGGCGGTACTCCGCCAGGTTCGCACGCATCAATGATGCCAACGCCTGCAACTCGCTGTCGCGGCCATCCGCCGGCCGCGGCGCCGGCTCGAGCAGTTGTTGGGCGCGGCGGTGGTCTGCCGCGGTCGCGCCGGGCACGGAAAGCACTGTCGCGTATTGCAGCAAACGGAAATCGGTTTTTTCGGCGGCGTAGGCCAGACGGACACGCTCCGTTTCCTCGGCGAGCGGCTTGCCGCTCAGGTTCCTGGCAAACACCGAATAGTGAAGCAGCGATACCGCATCGCTGCTCGGCCGCGGCGCCTGCGGATCGAGCCAGTAAGCGTCGCGCGGCGCCTTCAGCAACGCGCAACTGTTCAGCCCCGGCAACAGGAGAAGGCTGCACAAGATGAACGCAACCCGGCGCAGGGCGCTCATAGCGTGCCCAGCGGCAGCGTCACCGTGAAGCGCCCCTGTCCCTCGCCCACCGCGATATTTCCGCCCATGGCCAGGACGTGATCCCGCGCGATGGACAGGCCGAGGCCGCTTCCCCGCACCGCGCCGGCTGCGTCGGCGCTGCCGCGGTAGAAAGGCTCGAAGATGCGGTCGCGTTCCGCCGGCGCCACTCCCGGTCCGTCATCGCGAACTTCCAGCACAGCCCATCCTTCTTCCTTTCTCGCGGTCACGACGATCTCGCCGTCGTCGGGGGAATACTTGGCGGCGTTCGACAGCAGGTTGTCGAGCACTACCCGCAATCGTTCGGGGTCGGTTTGCATGGCGAAATCTTCCATCTGCAGTGTCACCCGGATCCGCCTCGGTGAATAGGCCAGCTTTTGCCGCTCCACAATCGCGGCGATTATCTGCGAGGGCTTCACCGTCTGCAGCTTGACCGGTGCCAGTTGGAACTCGGCTTCGCCATGACGCAACAGGGTCTCGATCAGGCGCTGCAATTCGAGGCTGTTGTGCTGCAGTATATGCACGATCTCGCGTTGCCGTCCGGAAAGGCTGCCGGTCACCTCTTCCGCCAGCAGTTCCGAGCCCTCGCGCAGGATTGTCAAGGGGGTCTTCAGTTCGTGCGAGACATGTCGCAGGAAGCGGCTCTTCTGTTCCTCCAGTTGGATCAGGCGCAGGCGCAGCCAGTCGAGCTGACGACCCAGTTGTTCCAGGTCTTCCGGTCCGGTGACTTCGATCCGGGCGTCGAGGCGACGCTCGCCCAGATCGCGTATGCCCTGGTTCAGCTCCTTGATCGGCCGCGCCAGCAGGTAGGTGAAGCCGGCCACGACGAAGACCGCCAGCGGCAGCAGTACCAGCAGCTGGGTCCGGGCCTGCGACTCGGTTTCTGCCGCCAAATCGCGCAAGGATTCGGCCTCGCGGTCGATCAGCGTACTCGAGCCCTCCAGCAGAGTTCTCGTCGCCGCGGCGACTTCAGCGTAGCGCCGGGCCGTGGCTGTGGCCTCGGTTGCCGTCGTTCCGCTTCGCGTCAGCGATTCGTGGAGAGCGGATTCCTGCTGCAACAGGTCGTCGAGTGTCTTGCGTATTTCCGCCGCGAGCGGCATCTCCGCCAGCCTCGCGCCTGCGTCGCGGAAGCGCGCACGGAAGTTCCTGTAGCCTTCCCACAGCGCCGCGTCGCGTAGTACGGTCGCTTGTTGCGCGGCGCGTTCCAGGGAAGCAGCCGTATCGTTCAACTCGCGGCTGGCATGGGCA
The DNA here is from genome assembly GCA_025353195.1 of Rhodocyclaceae bacterium. Taxonomy (GTDB): domain Bacteria; phylum Pseudomonadota; class Gammaproteobacteria; order Burkholderiales; family Rhodocyclaceae; genus Sulfuritalea. The sequence goes on along the minus strand of JANXRC010000238.1, from coordinate 20,601 downwards.
ATGCGCGCCGCGTCATATACAGCTCGCTGGCTTTGTGCCGCGAGTCGCTCGATGGCCAAGATGTTGCCAATCAAGCCGACCAACAGCGGCAGCACCGCCAGCATGAAGCCGACAAAGAGCAGTTTGAAGAAGGATCGTGGATACCGTATCTGCATGGGGGTCCGTCTGGCAACCAGTGTCTTGTTTATGTGGACAGCGTCGGCGCATCGCCGCTCGGGCGAAGGTGCAACTGAATCTGCAGAATGAAGCCGATCGATTGCTGTCTTGATTCAGGGTGCTACTTTACCTTAGCGCACGAAACCAGTCGGCAAGCCGAGTTCTTGCCCATGCCGGCGGATGGTTGCCGCGCTATCATTGAACTTTACGGTGGCACGATCCGGCACAAGTCCAGCGCCGATTGAGGTACCGTTCTTTATCTCATCCTGCCGGTTCAATTGACGTGAATGTTGACGCTACACAAGAGGTCTTTCTGGTCGACGACGACGAGGCTGTACGCGATGGTCTGCAGCTTCTGCTAAACGCAAGCGGATTGCAGGTTCAAGCCTTTTCCTCGGCCGAGAGATTCCTCGATTACTACCAGCCTGATTATGCAGGTTGCCTGCTTCTTGACGTCCGCTTGCCCGGCATGAGCGGCCTGCAGTTGCAGGATGTGCTGCTCGCCAGGCGCATCGATCTTCCCATCATTTTCATCACCGCCCATGGCGATATACAGACGGCTGTGGATGCCGTGAAGAAGGGCGCGCTGCAGTTTATTGAGAAGCCCTTCGACGACCATCGACTCCTATGTTGCGTGTTCAATGCGCTGAAGCTTGATGACAAGATTCGCCGCAAAGCGGCGGCGGACGCATTGATCGAAGCGAGGTTTCTTGCGCTGACGCGCCGCGAACACCAGGTACTCGACATGGTGCTCGCCGGCAAGACTAGCCGCATCATCGCTGAGGAGTTGTTCATCAGCGTCAAGACCGTGGAGTTTCACCGCGGCGGAATCATGCAGAAACTGCAAGTTGGCTCGCTTCGGGAACTATTCCAAATGTATCTCGACAGCAGAGCGTTGTAGCGGGTGCGCCGAGCTGAAACATCGGGCATTTGATCGTGCTGAGCGGCGATCCTTACCGGTCGACCGGCTCCCGCGCCGATTCGCGCCAGGCAACGTGCCTGCTTACACGAAGCTTACTTGGCTGCTAAAAAACTAGGGTGTTCCCTAGTACCAAGTGATCCGCGGTCGCCCATAGTATTTGCCACGGAGTCACAGCGCAGTTAAGACGCACGACTACCGACTATTCATAACGAAGGAGGAGACCCTAATGTCTACGCAGAGTCAGGCAGCGGCCGATTTTCAGCCGGAAGAGAAGAAAGTCATTTTCGCGTCTTCACTCGGAACAACGTTCGAGTGGTACGACTTCTATTTATACGCGACGCTGGCGCCGTTCTTTGCGGCGCTGTTCTTCCCCAAGGGCAACGAGACCGCGGCACTGTTGTCGGCTTTTGCCACCTATGCCGCCGGGTTTCTAGTCCGGCCCTTCGGCGCGCTGCTGTTCGGGCGCATTGGTGACCTGGTCGGGCGCAAATACACCTTCCTGGTAACGATCGTGGTGATGGGCAGCGCAACTTTCGCGGTCGGCTTGCTGCCTACCTTCGAGAGCATCGGCTGGTTCGCCCCTGTTCTGCTGGTGCTGCTGCGTCTGATACAGGGCCTCGCGCTCGGCGGCGAGTACGGCGGCGCTGCCACCTATGTGGCCGAACATGCGCCGAACAATAGGCGCGGCTACGATACGGCCTGGATCCAGACCACGGCGACCCTGGGCTTCTTCATGGCCCTGGCGGTGATCGGCGGCGCGCGCATCTTGATGGACACCAAGGATTTTGCCGAGTGGGGCTGGCGTATTCCGTTCCTGGTATCGGCCATCCTGCTGGCGTTCTCGATCTACATCCGGCTCAAGCTGCAGGAGTCGCCGGTTTTCCAGAAGATGAAGGCTGAGGGCAAGGGCTCCAAAGCCCCGCTGACCGACAGCTTTCTCAGATATCCGAACAACAAGTACGTGTTTCTCGCACTGTTTGGCGCAACCGCCGGCCAGGGCGTGGTGTGGTACACGGGACAGTTCTATGCCCTGTTCTTCCTCATCATCACGCTGAAGCTGGACTATCTGACCACCTATGCGCTGATCGGTGCATCGCTGCTGCTCGGCACGCCTTTCTTTATCTTCTTCGGCTGGCTTTCCGACAAGATAGGCCGCCTGAAGATCATCATGGCCGGTTGCCTGATCGCCGCGATAACTTACTTCCCGTTATTCGCCGGGCTAACGCACTACGTTAATCCGGCCCTGGAAGTCTACGCGGCCAATACCAAGATCACCGTGGCGGCGGAGCCCGCGAACTGCAACTTTCACATGTTCGTCGGGCCGTGGAGCAAGTTCAGCGAGTGCGACCGGGCCAAGGACTTCCTGACCAAGCAGGGTCTGTCATTCAAGTCTCTGCCCGGCGTGTCCGGCGAGGCCGTGGTGGTGACGATCGGCAAGGAGGAACTCAAGGGCAAGTGGGACGAGAAGAAGGCCGCGGAAGTACTCAAGGCGGGCGGCTATCCGAATGGGGCGGACAAGAGCAAGGTCAACTATCCGATGACCCTGTTGATCCTGTTCATCATGTTGATCTACGTCACCATGGTCTATGGGCCAATCGCAGCCTTCCTCGTTGAGTTGTTCCCGACCCGGATCCGCTACACGTCAATGTCATTGCCTTACCATATCGGCAACGGCTGGTTCGGCGGCATGCTGCCACTGCTGGCGACCGCCATGGTAGCGGCCTCGGGTGACATCTACTACGGCCTGTGGTATCCGATAGGCGTGGCGGTCATGACTCTGGTGATCGGAACGCTGTTCCTCAGGGAAACCAAGGACCGCGATATCCATCAGGACTGATCCTGGCTGGTAGCGCTAAATTAACCGGAATGCCAGCCAAGTGCTGGCTTCCTCTTTTTTGGGGGTCTCATGAATAGTAACGACATTGTCATCAAGACCGCTAAGGGTGTGGCGGAAGTCGAGGCACGATCAAAAAGACTGCCGCAACGACTGCGCACCATATTGATCATGATGGATGGCACCCTGACCGCGGGAAAGTTGCAGGAGATAGCGGCCAAGATGGGGGTGCCGCCCGATTTTCTCGATAGCTTGCAGGCGGAAGGACTCATCGAGACCGGATCCGCGGCCCCTGCATCGGTCGCTGCGGCAACAGTCGCAGCTCCCCCAGTCGCCGATCGTTTCAGGGCAGCGCAGAAATTCATGAACGACACCGTGGTCGATGCCCTCGGAATGCGCGCATTCATGTTTACCTTGAAGCTGGAAAGATGCTTCACCTGTGAGGAACTGAACGGTCTGATGGATGCCTATGTCAAGGCTATCGCAAAGGGTAGCGGCGAAGAAATTGCTGCAGTACTCAAGCTGCGGGCGCAGGAGCTTATAGGATGAAGCCAATCACCGGGGGTTGCGAAAAGGGAGGAATCGAGGAACTCGCTTGAATGAAAGTAGCGCTATTCATGTGGAGTTGCCAAATTGCACATTCTGATCGCCGAAGACGATTCAATACTTTCCGATGGCCTTGCATATTTCCTGCGCAAACGTGGCCATTCGGTGGCGTTGGCCGCAGACGGGGAGACGGCGATCCGGGCAATCAATGCTGACGGCATTGATCTGCTCGTTCTCGATTTTGGATTGTTGAAGGTGGCCGGCACGGAAGTCTTGAAGTCGTTTCGCGCGCAAAATCCGCACCTTCCGGTGCTTCTCATCAGTGGCCTTGACGATGCCTATGATCGCGTCCTTCGCATGGGCCTGACGGTCGACGAGTATCTGCCAAAGCCGTTCGGACTCAAGGAGTTCGAAGCAAGTATCGGCAAGCTCACGCAACAACCCTTCGCCACGACGTCGTTGCCGCTGGAGTTCGGTCCTTTGACCTTCGATCCGGCGAGTGGTGATATTTCGCTTCGCAAGGACGCGCTTGAATTGCGACCGCATGAGCGATCGTTGCTGGGGCTGCTGATTCAGCTTGCGGCAAGGTCGATTGGCAACCAGGAGTTCGCGAAGCGCTTATCCGAATGGATGAACGACGTTGGCCACAATGCAGTTGACAATGAAGTGGATGGCTTGCGTCGGCGACTGGAGAACAGCGGTCTGCGGATTGTCTTGGTCCGCGGTCTGGGGTATCGTCTCGTCGAAGAGGAGAAGTCTTAAAGTGGAGTACATACGCGACGCTTGACCGGATGGTCACCACGGCGCTGAGTGCTGCATCTGACTCGGAGACCCCATCCTGCTGCATTGTCGCAACGGTTTCGACTACGTATCCAAGCTCAATGATCATCGCGCTGCTTTCCGACATTCACGCCAACCTGCAGGCGCTTGACACCTGCCTCAGGCATGCGCATGACAACGGCGCAGTGCGCTACGCCTTCCTCGGCGATTTGGTCGGTTACGGCTCGGACGTTCAAGCCGTGGTCGATGTTGTCTCTCGCTACGCGGCAGCGGGTGCGGTAGTGGTCAAGGGTAATCACGACGAGGCTATCGATAGACGCGCCGGCTACATGAATGAGTCTGCGCAAGAGGCAATCAATTGGGCGCGGAAAATGCTCGACGGAGAAGCAAAAGTATTTCTCGCCGGATTGCCGCTGTGCGTCCGCGAGGACAAGCTATGTTTCGTGCATGCCTCGGCCTCATTTCCCGAACGCTGGGACTACATCGACAGCAAGACCGCCGCGTCTGAAAGCATCGAAGCTGCGGAAAGGGTGTATACGTTTTCCGGACACGTGCACGATCAAATGCTCTACTTCCAAACCGGGATGGACAAGATCGGTGCCTTCAAGCCGGTGCCGGGGACGGCGATTCCAGTGGGCAGCCACCGTCGATGGCTGGCACTGGTGGGCTCGGTGGGCCAGCCGCGCGACGGCAATCCCGCCGCTGCATATGCAATGTTCGACACGACCCGCGAGCAGATTACTTTTTATCGAATTCCGTACAATCACCACGCTGCCGCGCTCAATATTCGCGAGGCCGGACTGTCCGAGATGCTCGCCTACCGTGTCCAAAAGGGTATCTAGGACTCATGCCCTTCTGCGCAGCCGCCGACTGATCCGAGATGCTTGAGAAGCTGACTCCCGGAACGGAACTCGATGGGTTCGTCATCGGTGAACGAATTCATTCCGGCGCACAAGGGGTGATTATTGGTGTCGCATCGCCTGACGCCGAATATGCTCTTATCATGAAGGTGCCGCGTGTCGGACAAGGAGAATCCAGCGAGAGCTTGCTGAGCTTTGAGACGGAGGCGATGATCCTGCCGGCATTGTCGGGGCCGCATGTACCGCGCTTCGTTGCCGTTGGAGATCTGGCGAGGACGCCTTATCTGGTCACCGAATGGGTCGAAGGCGAGAGCTTGGAGTATTGGCTGGACGGCGGCCGACTGCCGGCGGTGGAGGTTGCACGCGTTGGCGCGGCGATCGCCGACGCACTGCACAGCGTGCATCTGCAGCACACCATCCACCTCGATCTGAAGCCGGAAAACGTCATATTGAAACGCGACGGCACCGCGGTGCTTATCGACTTCGGACTCGCGCATCATGCGCATTATCCCGATCTCCTAGCCGAGGAAGAACGATTTGCCGCCGGCTCCGCGCCTTACATTTCTCCCGAGCAGGTGCTCGATGACCGCTCGGATTCACGCAGCGACATTTTCTCGCTGGGTGTCGTGCTCTACGAAATGGCAACCGGCGAAATGCCCTTCGGCATGCCGGAGACCATGAAGGGAATGCGCGACCGCCTTTGGCGCGACCCGGTGCCACCGCGGTCGATCGCCAAGGGCATGGCGCCGTGGCTGCAGGAAATCATCCTGCGCTGCCTCGAGACCCGAGCGGATGATCGCTACCAGTCGGCGGCGTACGTCGCCTTCGACCTGAGGAATCCGGAGCAGGTGGTGCTGACCGAGCGGGCGACCAAGCTGGAGAGCGCCTCACTCTTCGAGCAGGTCAGACGCTGGTGGAACTCGCACGATCACCTGCCGATTACCCGCCGACGGCCGCTCGTGCCGGCGACCGAGGCGCCGATGGTCATGGTGGCGGTGGACACCTCGCATCCAAACGATCAGCGCCACCCGGCGCTGCAACGTGCAACATCCCGCATCCTCTCGCTTTCCGGCGAGTTCCGCCTCATCTGTGTATCGGTGATCCGGGCGGCGCCTTTGGTCGAGGGCTCGGGCGGAACCGCGACCGCGTCCGGATTGCACCTTGAACATCTGGTGCGGCTGCGGCACTGGGTCGAGCCGCTCGGACTTCCGGCGCAGCGCCTGTCGCTGCATGTGATCGAATCGGCGAATCCTGCTGATACGCTGTTGGAATTCGCGCGACGCAACAATGTCAATATCATCGTGCTCGGCGCTCCCGGCCCGAAAGAGCACACGCTTGCATGGTGGCGTTCGGTCGCGTCGAGCGTAACGGCCGGTGCACATTGCAGCGTGTACGTGGTGCGCGTTCCGACGGTCAGAAGTGGCGCGGGGGTCATCGATGAAGACGCTGCGGCCTACCCTCCAGCGCAATTTGGCTGGTAGTGCGTCGGGGCGTCCTTCCTCGTTGCTTTGGCACCGCCCCCACGCGGCACTGCTCAGGGTCGCAGAGCAATGTCTGTGTTCAAGGACTGTCTTCCGGATACGGCTGGTGCTTACTGCCGTCGCCAATCATGAAGAATCTTCGATCCAGTGCGCTGCCTGTGCCAGTGCCGCGGCGAGATTGCTGCGTGCGCTGCGGCTGATTTCATCGCCCAGTTCAAAGCGCTCGCCGCGTAGCGCCAGCAGCCAGCAGGGCGGCGGTGCGTCGTCTTGGATGTCGGCATAGACCTGCAACACGGCCTGCGGACTCATGGCATGCGTGGTGAAGCTGGCGTCGCGTGCGGCTTCGATGCACGCGAGCGAGCAGGGCACCGGCGCGTTGAGGCTGGCATCGACGAACAGCACGCGGCGGCGACCTTGCAGGTCCAGCGCATGTTCCACCTGCAACTGAAAATCGGTCAGGCATTCGACCGCACCCCATTCGGGATGACGTGCCGCAAGCGCTGCGAAGTGCTCGACGAACAACGGCCCCAGCGCATCATCGCCGCGGCTGGGATTGCCCCAGCCGAAGATCAGCGTCGGCGCGGTCAAGGAATTTCGCGGGTCAGGCCGCGATGGTCGCGCGTGGCCTCGTCGATCACCGTACCGTCAGCGCCGACTATTGCCACTTCCAGCGGCATCTGGCCCAGCGCATGCGTGGCGCAGGAGAGGCAGGGGTCGAAGGCGCGGATCGCGACTTCGATGTGGTTGAGCAGGCCTTCGGTGATTTCGCGCCCGTTGAGGTATCTTTTTGCCACCTCGCGCACGGCCGTGTTCATCGCCTGATTATTGTGCGTGGTCGATACGATCAGGTTGGCGCGGATCACCAGATCGTTTTCATCGACACGGTAGTGGTGAATCAGCGTGCCGCGTGGCGCTTCGATGACGCCGACGCCGCGTCCCTGACGCTCGCCGGTGGCGATCAGATCGTCGCCGATGATGTCGTCGTCGTGGAGCAGATCCTTGATGTTCTCCGCCGCATGCAGCATTTCGATCATGCGCGCCCAGTGGTAGCCCAGCGTCGCGCCGGCCACGCTGCCGCCGTCGAAGGCCACGAATTCCTCGCGCTCCTTGTCAGCCAGCGGGGTCGGAATGCTGTCGCACTGCGTGACGCGGGTCAACGGGCCGACCCGATAGGAGCCGTCGTCCGGTCCCAATGACTTGAAGAAGGGGAACTTCATGTAGGACCACGGCTTTACGTCTTCGCCGATGACCTCCCAGTAGCGCTCATAGTTGAAATGGTCGAACAGCCTGTGGCCGTCCGCGTCGCGTGCGCGCAGACCGCCGTGGTAGAGATCCATCGCGCCGTCGGCACGCACCAGAGACATGCCGGCGGAAGGAAAGCGTCCGAACGCGTTGTACTCGACGAGGTTCTGCTCGAACAACTGGCGGATCATGCCTACCGCATCGCGACTCCAGGCCACCATCTGGTAGATGTCCTTGATCAGTTCGGCGCGTTCGTCCGGCGCGAGGGACTTATTCACGCCACCGGGAATCGACCCGGTGCCATGCACCCGTTTGCCCGCGGTCATGCGAATCACTTCCTGGCCGTATTTTCTGAGGAGGACACCCTTCCTGGCGATTTCCGGATGTGCGGCGACGATTCCCACGATGTTGCGTGCGGCGACGTCTGAGCCGAAGCCGAACAGCAGGTCGGGCGAGGAGAGATGGAAGAAGTGCAGGGCATGCGATTGCAGTATCTGTCCGTAGTGCATCAGGCGGCGAATCTTCTCCGCCGTTGGCGTGAGTTGCTTCACGCCGAGCATCATGTCCATGGCCTTCGACGAGGCGAGGTGGTGCGAGACCGGACAGATGCCGCACAGGCGCTGCACCATCACCGGAACTTCCCAGTAGGGACGGCCCTGAATGAACTTCTCGAAGCCGCGGAACTCGACGATGTGCAGGCGCACCTGATGCACCTTGTTGTCTTCATCGAGGAGAATCGTGACCTTGCCGTGGCCCTCGACCCGCGAGACCGGATCGATGGCGACACGGCGGAGCTTTTCGGAGGTGGCGGCGGTTTCGAGTTCGAAGCTCATGGCAGTCTCAGTCGTAATGAAGCAGGCCGTGGCCCAGAGTCGGCGTGCGACCGGCCAGCAAGTCGGTCAGGAACTTCCAGATCGCGTCGGCCGGAGGCGGGCAACCGGGCAGGAAGTAGTCGACTTTCACCACCTCATGGATCGGGTGCACCTTGTTCAGCGGCAGGGGCAGTTCCGGATCGTTGGGCACGCCGCCGTGGGACAAGCCCGGCTCGGTTTGATAGACCTCTTCGAGCACATCGCGCAGATCGAGGTGATTGCGTTGCGCCGGCAGTCCGCCATTGATCGCGCAGGCGCCAACGGCCACCAGGATCTTGCAGTTCTTGCGGAATTCGCGCAGCACGTGCACGTTTTCTGCATTGCACAGCCCGCCTTCGATGAGACCCAGATCGCAGGGGCCGCAGTACTTGATGTCGGTCAGCGGCGAACGGTCGAATTCGATCAGATCAAGCAATTTGAGAATTCGCTCGTCGATATCGAGGAAGGACATGTGGCAGCCGAAGCAGCCGGCGAGGCTGGTGGTGGCGACACGCAGCTTCCTGGGCGCGGACATGGAGGCATTCATGGCATTGTTTCCTTGACCTGCTTGCTGATCGGCGCCAGGTCGTAGGTGCGCTGACCGATGGGCACGGCGAAACCCTTGCGTTTGGGCACGATCACGCCCACCGGGCAGATGCTGGCGGCGCGGTCGGTAACGGCAAAATCGGTGTCGCCGAGTTTTCCGCTCTCGCTACTGATGTGCACCCGCCGGCCGAGCAGGCCGCGTCCGCCCATGGAAAAGATGTTCTTGCCGTCGACGTCGCGCGATGCCGCTACGCACAGCGCGCACATGATGCAGCGGTTGAAATCGAGCAGGATATCGGGATGCGAGGCATCCACCGGACGATCGGGATAGAACATGTCGAAGTGCGGCGACATCATGTTCAGTTCGTAGGCCGTCGCCTGCAAGGCGCAGTTGCCGCTTTTCTCGCACGAGGGACAGAAGTGGTTGCCTTCGACGAACAGCATCTGCACCAGCGTGCGGCGCTTGTCGTCGAGTTCGGTAGTGCGGTTTTCGACCTCCATGCCGGGCTGCGCCTCGATGGTGCAGGAGGAACCGAAACGGCCGTTGACCTTGACCGTACATAGCTTGCATGATCCGTGTGCGCTGAAATCCGGATGCCAGCAAAGATGGGGAATGTAGGTGCCATGCGCGGTCGCCGCCTGCATGATGGTTTGCCCCGGCGTGAAGGGAATGTCTTCGCTGTCCAGATTGAAAGTACTGGTCGTGTTCATGTTTCGGCCTCATTCTGCAAATGCGCGCCGGCGTCATCGCGCCCGGTCATCTGTCTGGCCTGGGACAATGCCGCGTCGAGATCGAAGGCCGGCTCGTAGTCGAGTGACATGAGCCGGTGTTCGTAAGCCGGGCGAAATTTGTTGAGAGTGTCGAATACCGGATTGCAGGCGCTGTTACCCAGCCCGCAATGGCTGGCGCCCTGCATCAGGCGATGCAGCTTGAACAGTTCGTCGATGTCGTAGGGCGAGCCATGCTGGCGCGCGATCTTGTCCATGAGGTTCCTGACCAGCGTCGTGCCGACCCGGCAGGGGGTGCAGAAGCCGCAGGATTCGTGGGCGAAGAAGTGGGCGAAGTTGCGTGCCACTTCGAACATGTCGCGGGTTTCATCAAAGACCATGAAGGCGCCTGCGGTCGGAATATCCTCGAAGGCGATCTTGCGGTCGAACTCCGCTTCGGCAGCGCACAGGCCCGATGGACCTGAAATCTGCACGGCCTGGCAATCCGAGGCGCCACAGTCCTCCAGCACCTGGCGCACGGTGACACCATAGGGATATTCGTAGATGCCCGGCCGCTCGCAGTCGCCGCTGACGGAAAGTATCTTGCTGCCGGTTGATTTCTCGGTCCCATGCTGCACATACGATTCGCTGCCGTGGGCAGCGATCAGGCAGGACGCGGCGAGCGTCTCGACGTTGTTCACCGTCGTCGGCTGGTCGAGGTAGCCGTGGGTGACGGGGAAAGGCGGCCGAATGCGAGGCCGTCCCGGCTTGCCCTCCAGTGATTCGATCAGGGCGGACTCTTCACCGCAGATATAGGCGCCGGCGCCGAGATGAATCTCGATATCGAATTCAAAAGCCGTGCCGAGAATATTCTTGCCCAACAGTTTCGCGGTACGCCGTGTCGCCAGCGCCGACATCAGGGGTTCGAGCAGGTAGCGGTACTCGCCTCGGAGGTAGAGCAGACCCTTTCGGGCGCCCACCACCAGGCCGGCGATGCTCATGCCCTCGAACACCAGATCGGCATATGAAGTCAGCAGCACTCGATCCTTGAATGTTCCCGGCTCGCCTTCATCGGCGTTGCAGACGACATAGTGCGTGGCGCCCGCACCATGTCCCGCGGCGTTGCGGCAGGCTTCCCATTTGAGGCCGGTGGCGAAGCCGGCACCGCCGCGGCCGCGCAGTTTGGCGGCCTTGATCTCGGCCAGCATCTTTTGCGGGCCGCGTTCGAGCGCGGCGGACAGGGCCTGTCCCGGGGCGAGGTCGTGAGCGAGAAGCATGTCCTTGCGGCGGATATTGTCGTCGATCGCAAACCATTCGGCGGGCCATTCGGCAACCGGCGTTTCGCTGCGAATCAGGCCGACCATCTCTCCGACGCGAGCCGGCGTCATGCGCGTGATGGCCCGATAGTTCACCAGCACGGCCGGGCCCTGGTCGCACATGCCGGTGCAGGACGTCGTGTCGACGCTGACCAGACCATCTTCCGAAACGCGCCCTGGCTCCAGCCAGAGCTTCTTGCACATGGCTTGCATCAGATCGCTATTGCCCAGCATGCGGTCTGTAATGTTGTCGCTCCACAAAACCCGATAGCGACCCATCGGCCGGGTGTGAAAGAAGCTGTAGAAGTCGGCCGTTCCTTCCACCCATGCGCGTGGCCAGGCGACGGCTTCGGCGATGCGGGTCAGTGTTGCCGAAGAGAGCCAGCCGAACTGCTCCTGAGTTTCGCGCAAAATCTGCATCAGGCGCGTGCCGTCGCGGTGGTGGCGGTCAAGAACGGCGTCGATCATATCGGTATCGGACATGGCAAGAACCCCGGAAAGCGATGCTCCGTGTATCGCGAGTGCAATGCAGCATAGCCCTGTGGCATCGCAGCGATTTAATCTGGGTCAACATTCTGCGCGTCCGCCTGCAAGCGATCTCGGCGACCGTCGCCGGAAAAACAGTGAGTTTCTATCGTGCCAGCAGTTTTTCTGATGCCGCTCTGCTACGATTTAGCCTTAGCTACCTTGGCCTTGCGAAACGCGGACGATGACTCACGACAGCCCCTTTGCCGCGCTGGGAAACACCCGCGACACCGGAGAGGTGGAGGCGCAGGTCGGCATGATCGTCCATGCTTTTGCGCCAGGCCATGATCTGACCCGGATTGCCGACACCTTCAGTCTGCTGGATCGTGCATTTGATGGCGATCTGCCGGGCTATCAGAAGCTGAAGACGCTTTATCACAACCGCACCCATACCAACGAAGTCGTGCTGTGCGCCGCGCGCATGCTGCATGGATTGCATCTGGCCGGCCAAGGCCTCGATGCCGATCACATCGACGCTGCGCTGATTGGTGCCCTGATGCACGATGTCGGCTACCTGATGAATGACGAGGAGGCCAGCGGCACTGGTGCGCAGTTCACTGATAGCCATGTGCTACGCGGCGTCGAGTTTGCGCGTCGGCATCTGACCGGTTTGCCGCCGGATGTGCTCGACACTACCACCAAGGTGATTCTGCTCACCGACCACCGCAAACACACCGACTGGGTTAAGTTCGACAACCCGCAACAGCAGCGCGCCGCCTACGCTACCGCGACCGCCGATCTGATCGGCCAGATGGCCAACCGGGAATATCTAGAGCGGATCTTGCTTTTGTACTTCGAGTTCGAGGAAGCGCGGATGGGTGGCTTTGCCGATGTTCACGAACTTCTGGAAAAGACCACTGCCTTTTACGGCATGACCAAGGCCCGGCTTGACCAGGATCTGAATGGCCTTTCAACACATTTGACACAGCATTTCAGCGAGCAGCAAGGTGCCGAGCGGAATTTCTACATGGAATCGATTGAACGCAATCTCGATTATCTGCAGCGCGTGATAAAGATCGAAAGACAACATCGCCTGGAATCCTTGAAGCGTGGTGGCGTGGTCGAGAAAGTGCTGGAAATGAAGGGCGGCCAGTAAGATGGAGCGCATAACGATTTCGCTTGACGCCGATCTGGCCGCCGAGTTCGACCGCCTGATCGCCGAACGCGGCTATCGGAATCGCTCCGAAGCGGTGCGCGATCTGCTGCGTGCGCATCTCGAGCAGGCGCGGCAGAAGCGCGGCGAGGCCACCCATTGCGTCGCCAATCTGTCCTATGTCTATAACCATCACGAGCGCGATCTTGCCGAACGACTGACGGCCTTGCAGCATGGCCGGCACGATCTGACGGTGGCCACCCTGCATGCCCACCTCGATCACGAAAATTGCCTTGAGAGCGTGATCCTGCGCGGGTCGACTGCCGCGGTGCGCAGCTTTTCGGATGCCTTGGTCGCCGAGCGCGGCGTGCGTCACGGTCAGCTCAACCTGATCGATGTCGACGTCGATTCAGGTCGCGAGCATCGTCACGACTACACGCCGGCCGGCCGGACGCATGGCCACGTGCATCTGAAGCCCAAGACTTAAGAAGTCGCGAACAGGCCTATCGCGGACGGATTGTTTCGGGCAAGAGCCGGTTGCCGACCGTAGTTCAACGCGCGGTGGATTCGACTCCCGCCAGGCGCTGATTGCGCGCCAGCCAGTTGCCAAAGACAAAACTGCCGGTCAGCAAGGCAATGACGCTGACGCCGACCAGCAGTTCCTTGCCTTCGTACCAGTGCGAGATATCAGCGTGCAACCAGCGCGCCAGACCGAAGCCGGCGACCGAAAAGCTGATGGCGGCCACCATCAGGCCCATGACGCGCGAGGCGACGCGTGCGCGGTGGTCGGCGCGGCTCAGCAGACGAGCGATCCACAGCCCATTGGCGCCGTCGGCCAGCAACATGCCGACGGTGAATGCCAGGCCTAGCGTCAAGGCGTGGGCGACGCCACCATGCCGGGTGGCGGTGACGGCAAACAGCGCGGCCTGACTCATGGTGTCGAAAGATAGTGCGAAAAGCGAACCCACGGCGGCAATCGCCAGAGGGTGCGACGTGGCCTGCAGACGGCACAAGAGGCCGGCCCTGATGCCTATGGTGGCGACCATGTCGCCGGTTGGTGCCATCAGCACGGCACGCAGATTGAGGATGCCAAGCATCGTCAGGAAGGTGATGGAAATCCAGGTGCCGAGGTCTTCCATCCATTCCGGTACCTGCCACCCGGTCGACACCAAGCCGACGCTGAGCGCGATCAGCATGACGACAGCGCCGTGTCCGAGCGAGAAGAGGGATCCGCACCAGCGGGCTCGAGTAGGGGCAAAACGCAGGTTGTAGCGTGTCAGCCCGTCGATGGTGGCCAGGTGATCCGCGTCGAGGCCGTGCTTGGCGCCCAGGATGAAAACCAGGGCGAGGAGAGCGATCCAGTCGTTGGGCAAATCCATGGATGGGAGCCTATTCAGCGGTGCACGGTATGAAGTCTATTCAAAACCTCATACAAAATCCATGCCCAGGCAAAGTTGCTGAACGACTCCCATTGAATCAATTACTTGCCAAATTAGGCCGATGTCGAGATGGTTAGCATCTATGCAGCCATCCCAGACAGCTATCCGGCCTGGTGATGTTTCAGCTACCGGCAGCAGAGTCGGCGCTGGCGCTACGGCGCGCGTTCTGCAATTGTCGACGAAGGCGCTGAACGGGAAATCAAAAGCTCAATGGCGGGTGGTATGTGCTATGGTCGCCGACCCCCTACTGTCTGATCTTCCTTCTATTGAATGGCTGCCAATCCAATCCCCGCTACCGATGTTCTGGGCAAATTTGCCGCGCACTTTGACGGAGGAACACTACAACGCGGTCGGGCTTATGCGATCGAAGGTCGCGTCCGGATGAAGAAGGTGGAACGGGCGCCCGGCGAAGTCCATGTCGAAGCGGTGGTGCAGGGGACGCGACCCCGTCCATACGAAGTCGATCTCTGGCTGGAAGTAGATCAGGGCGGCGCGATCGTCGACGTCGATAGCGTCTGCATGTGTCCGATGCAGGAAAATTGCAAGCATGTGGTGTCGGTACTGCTGACGCTGGCACAGACCACCGACATAGGCAATTTCGCCGGGCACGCGGATACACCCAGGCGGCATGACGGCGATTATCCCGAACCCAGTGCGGCGACACTCGACTGGCTGGGTTCGCTGGATGAACCGGAGGCGACCAGACTACCTGCAAAGGTTTCCCAGTCTCGCGTGGTCTATCTGTTACGGCCGGGCAGTCCGCCCAGCCTTTCCTTGGGCAAAAGCCGGCCGCTGAAGAAGGGCGGCTTTGGCAAGCCGGCGGTTTACCGGCCGCAGCCCTATGACTTGGGCAGCGCCCGCAGTCATCGGGAGTTCATCCTTGACGAGGATATTCCCGTGCTGCGCCTGTTTCTTGCGCTGCAGGCCGGTGGCAGTTATTTCTACAATGAGGCGGTCGACCTGAGTGGCGAGACCGGCGCTCTGCTGCTGCGTCTGGCGCTGCGCACGGGAAGGCTGTATCTCGACGGCCTGGTCGAACTGCCGCTGGAGTCGGGCGCGCCAATGGCGCTCGATCTGCTGTGGACGCACAATCCGGCCGGCCTGCAGCAACTGGTGTTCGACCTGCCGGCCTCCGTGCAGATGATCCCCACCTGGCCGCCGTTCTATGTCGATACCGCGGCTCGTGTGGTCGGTGAATTGCAGTCGGACCTGTCCGCCCATCTGCTGCAGCAACTCATGACCGCACCGCCGCTGAATGAAGCCGATGCGCCGCTGGTGCGACAGCAGTTGGCAAAGCTGGCGCGCGAGCGGCAGATGGCACTGCCGCTGCCTGATGCGCCGGAAGCCGTGGCCGCGGGAAAGCCTGTCGCGCGGCTGCTGTTGACCCAGGGGCGCTTCCGTCACACGGCGATGAATCGTCTGCATGATGATCTGGCGCTCGCCGTGCTTTATTTCGACTATCCGCAGGGCTTGACTGTGGTGGGCGTCGAGCAGCCTTCGCCTTTCATGCGGCAGCGCGCTGGCGGACAGTGGCAAACCCTGCAACGTGATCTGGAAGCAGAAAACAAGGTGTGGCAACTGCTGCAAGCTGCAGGGCTTGAGGACTGGCAGCGCAGCCTGGGAAGCTATCAGCGTCTTGAGGGGACCGAGGATGGCCTGATGCCACTGCGCAACGATGCGGTCGGTTGGTTGTCCTTCCTCAATCAGGGTGTGCCCGAACTGGAACGACAGGGCATTCCGGTGGTCCTTGCCGAGGATTTTCCGTATTGCATCGCTCAGGCGGAAGACTGGTTCGTCGCGGTCGAAGAGTCGGTCGGCAACGACTGGTTCGATCTGGATCTGGGCGTGCGCGTAGCCGGCGAGCGTGTGAGCTTGGTGCCGCCACTGCTGCGCCTGCTGCGCGAACAGCCGGATTTGCTCGACGTGGTGCGCGGGCTCGAAGACAGCCAGACATTTCCTGTTGCACTGGATGCGCGACGCATCCTGCCGGTGCCGGCGGGTCGGCTCAAGGCGTGGTTGTTGCCCTTGCTGGAATTTCTTGACGACGACCGGCCGCGCCTGTCGCGCCACAATGCGGCGGCGTTGGCCGGGCTGGATGATCTGCCGACGCAATGGATCGGCGGCGAAGAGTTGCGTGCTCTGGGTCGGCGCCTGCGCGACTTTTCCGGCTTGACCCATTGTGCGCAGGCACCCGGATTCAACGCCACGCTGCGCCCGTATCAGCAGATCGGCCTGGACTGGCTGCAATTTCTGCGTGAGTACGGACTGGCCGGAATTCTTGCCGATGACATGGGCCTGGGCAAGACCGTGCAGACCCTCGCCCATCTCCATCTGGAAAAGGCATCGGGCCGCGCGGATCGGCCCAGTCTGGTGGTAGCTACCACCAGCCTGATGGCCAACTGGCGCGACGAGGCAGCACAGTTCGCGCCAGGGCTCAAGGTACTCACGCTTCACGGCAAGGACCGCGCCACGCGCTTTGGCGAGATCGCCGATGCCGATCTGGTATTGACCACATACCCCCTGCTGGTGCGCGACCGCGAAACGCTGCTGGCGCACGACTGGCACCTGCTGGTGATGGACGAGGCCCAGTTCATCAAGAACCCCAAGGCGCAGTCGCACCAAGTGGCACGCAGCCTGAAGGCGCGTCATCGCCTGTCGCTCACCGGTACCCCGTTGGAGAATCATCTGGGTGAACTCTGGGCCCAGTTCGATTTCCTGATGCCGGGGCTGTTGAGCAATTCCAAGCGCTTTACCCAGGTGTTTCGAACGCCGATCGAAAAACTGGGCGACGACGAAATGCGCATCCGCCTTGCCGACCGGGTGCGACCCTTTCTATTGCGGCGAACCAAGGAACAGGTGCTGACAGACCTGCCGCCGCGTACCGAGATGGTGCGCTGGGTTGAAATCGAAGGCGGTCAGCGCGATCTGTATGAATCGCTGCGCGTGGCTTTCGACCGTAAACTTCGCCTGGTACTGACCGAGCAGGGGATAGGTCGCAGCCAGATCATGATCTTCGATGCACTGCTCAAGTTGCGGCAGGTGTGCTGCGATCCGCGCCTGGTGAAACTTCCGGCCGCCGAGGCGTTGGTGAAGAAAGGTCATGCCCATTCGGCGAAGCTGGCGACCTTGATGGAAATGCTCGATGAGTTGCTCGACGAGGGCCGCAAGGTGCTGCTGTTCTCCCAGTTCACCTCGATGCTGGCGCTGATCGAGCTGGAACTCGAAAAGCGCGGCATCTTCTATGCCAAGCTCACCGGCCAGACCCGCGACCGTGAAACGCCGATCAGCGACTTTCAGCAAGGCCGCGTGCCGTTGTTCCTGGTCAGTCTCAAGGCCGGCGGTACGGGCCTGAATCTGACGGCCGCCGATACCGTGATTCATTACGATCCGTGGTGGAATCCGGCAGTCGAAGAACAGGCGACGGCCCGCGCCCATAGGATAGGACAGGACAAGCCGGTGTTTGTCTACAAACTGATGACACAGGGTACGGTCGAAGAAAAAATTCTTGCCCTGCAAAACCGCAAGCGCGGCCTCGCCGATCAACTGATGAAAAAAGGCGGTTCTGGCGGCGAGGGCGGTGGTCATCTGATTACTGCCGGCGATCTTGATGTATTGTTTCAGCCGCTTACCTGAGGCCCCCAATGAAAAGAACCGACCTCGCAAAGAACATGGCCCTCAAACTCGATGAACGCATGAAGCGCGCCGGGACACCGGATCGATTCGCCGGGGGCGCCATGCCCGACCGCAAAGAGCAACGCAAGCTGGACCAGGCCAGGGGACTGATTCCCTTTGCGGTAAAGCTGGATGCGCAATTCGCCGGAGAGATCCGTGCGCTCGCCGAGTCACGCCAGATTGGTTTGAACGAGTTGGTGGGTGAACTCCTGCGCAAGGGATTGGCCGGCGACGTTTGAGCGATGATTGTCGGTATGCCATAACAAGTTCCTGAGCAAACACGTGATCGACGGCTGAACACATGAATCGGAAAAAGGGCTTTCGCCAACCGGGCGTGCCTGCGGCACTCGGAGCTGCCCTGTTGTTTGGCGCGGGAACACCGCTTGCGAAATGGTTGCTCGATGGCGTAAGTCCGTGGTTATTGGCGGGTCTGCTCTATCTTGGCTCGGGGCTTGGGCTGACGCTGTATCGTTACCTGATCCGCGCGCCCGTGGTTCGCTTTCCCCGCAGTGAGGTATCCTGGTTTGCAGGGGCTATATTGGCGGGCGGTATGGTCGGCCCGGTGCTGCTAATGGTCGGCCTGACCGGCATGCCCGCGTCTGGCGCTTCGCTGATGTTGAATGCCGAAGGCGTATTCACTGCGCTGCTGGCGTGGTTTGCGTTCAAGGAGAATTTCGACCGGCGTATTGCTCTGGGCATGGCGGCCATCGTGGCAGGCGCGGTTGTTCTTAGTTGGCAGGGAGACGCCCAGCTAGCCGGGTGGTGGCCAACCCTGACCGTCCTCGGCGCTTGCTTCGCCTGGGGTATCGACAACAACCTGACCCGCAAGATTTCGCTTGCGGATGCCACCTGGATCGCGGCGGTGAAAGGTCTGGTGTCCGGTGTCGTCAATTTGATCCTTGCTTTTTCACTGGGCGCTTCCCTGCCGGCACCGGCGAATTTGGCCGCTGCGATGGTGCTGGGCTTTCTTGCCTATGGTGTTAGTTTGGCGCTATTCGTGGTTGGCTTGCGCCACCTGGGTACTGCACGCACGGGTGCCTACTTCTCGGTCGCGCCGTTCTTCGGCGCCTTGCTGGCAGTGCTCATGGGCGAACCGGTGACGATGCCGTTGCTCGTCGCCGGCGCCTTGATGGCGCTGGGCACCTGGTTGCACGTAACCGAGCACCATGAACATGAACATGCCCACGAAGCTGTGAGGCACGATCATGAACACACCGATGACGAGCACCACCAGCACGAGCACGAGGTTCCGGTGATGCCCGGCACCCGGCACCGCCACCCGCACCAGCACCCACCGCAGATACACACGCATCAGCATTTTCCCGAGGCTCACCACCGGCATACTCATTGACGCTGGCGGGGACAGGTCGGGACAGATCGTCTCACTGGCCTGACCTGGACAGCTGCCGGGAATTATTGTTGTCATATAGTTATCAATAGTGTTATACTTGTTACATCAATATTGCGATGTAACCCGCCGATGGACTTCCTCGCACTTTTTGTCAGCCTGCCGACACGGCAATCGGCCGGCCGCATGCGCATCTGGCGCGCGCTGCGCGCCTTGGGCTGCGCGACCTTGCGCGACGGCGTGTATCTGCTTCCCGAGTCAACGGAGCATGCGGCCGCATTGGCGCAGATTGCCGCGGACGTGGGTGCGGTGCACGGCACGGCCGATATCTACCGTCTTCGCGGGCGCGACGACGCGCAGCAAGCTGAAATCGTTGCGTTGTTTGATCGCGCTCCCGAATACTCCCGCCTGCTGGTGGCAATGGCCGGCGTCAATGCTGGAGACGCCAAGGTGCTGCGCAGTCTGCGCCGCGACTTGGCGGCATTGGTTGCCACTGACTATTTCCCCGGCGAGGCGCGGCGTCAGGCTCAGGACGCCTTCGCGGCGCTGGAAGTGGCTGCCAGCGGTGAGCCTTCGGCGATTTCGGGCCGGATTCGCCGTCTCGCCAGCGTCGACTATTCAGGCCGGACCTGGGCGACACGGAAGAACCTCTGGGTCGATCGCATGGCCTCGGCGTGGCTGATCCGCCGCTTCATCGACAAAAGGGCGAAATTTCTCTGGCTCGACAATCCGAAGAAATGCCCGAAAACGGCCCTCGGCTTCGACTTCGACGGTGCGACTTTCACCCATGTCGATGGCCGGGTTACGTTCGAGGTGCTGGCGGCAAGTTTCGGTCTGGACAGTGATCTCGCCATCATCCGCATTGCTGCCATCGTGCATTGCCTCGATGTCGGCGGCGTGCCGGTGGCCGAGGCGGCCGGCATCGAGGCGGTGCTGGCTGGCGCACGGGCTACCGCGCCCAACGACGACAAATTGGTGACCGAGGCGAGCCGCGTCCTCGACAATCTTTATCAGAACTACCAGCAGGAGAATTCGCATGAATGATGTCCACATCCCGACCACCGCGCCTCCCGCACCGACGCTCGGCGAAGCCTTTAAGTACTGGCTGAAACTCGGCTTCATCAGTTTCGGCGGCCCCGCCGGACAGATCGCGATGATGCATCAGGAACTTGTCGAGCGGCGGCGCTGGATCTCCGAGCACCGCTATCTGCACGCTCTCAACTTCTGCATGCTGCTGCCGGGACCGGAGGCGACGCAGCTCGCCATCTACATCAGAGATCGG
>JANXRC010000223.1 GCA_025353195.1 Rhodocyclaceae bacterium | reverse complement strand
GACACCGGAGATTTCCATGATGCGGACATCGCCACTCTTGCAAGCCACCCGGGCTTCCATCGGCTGGACGTCCTGCCCTTCTTCTGTGGCTCGCCGGACCGCGGCAGTCCAGGTCGCGATGATCCACCGGCGGTAGGCCTCGTCGGGGTAGGCAAGCTGAAACCATGCCTCGACGGTTGGAGCCTCCTTGAGCGTGTAGCCGAAAACCTGCGCAAATCGATCGTTGATGTACTCGATCACGCCATCCGCTGATGAATAAGCCAGCGGAATCGGCATGATCTTGACGAGCCGGCCAAAGCGCTCCTGGCTTTCGAACGCGGCCTTCTTCTCTGCCTCGATCGCATCCAGCATCCGGTACAAGTGGCGTGCGAGCACACCGATCTCATCCGTGCGCTCCATATCGTTGCGCTGAAACGGTCGGCCATGTTCCGCATCGTTGGCCACTTGCGCCAGGCGGTCGAGTCCGCTGGTAAGCCTGCGTGCCAAGCGTGCGGCGATGAAGATGATGGTCAGCACCAGGGCAATGACGAGGCCAAGGCCGGTCGCGGCAATCCGACGCAAATCGGCATTCGCCGCGTCCCGCGTCATTTCGACCCGCACCCAGCCGACCAGGCGCTTGCCGGCCTGGATCGGCACGGCAACATCGATCAGATTGGATTCATTCAGCAGAACTTGCGGGGCGGGGGGCAAATTTCGCAAGCGCTGGCTGACCGCGTCGCTGAAAAACTGGCCGATATACTCCGGTCGGGTTGAAGCCAGAACTTCACCTCGTGGCGAAAGCACGACGGCGAACTTGATGTCGGCAATTCCCGCGGCACCGCTCACCACTTCCTGCAAACCAGCCACATCGTTTGCCAGCACCCAGGATGTCGTACTGAGGGAAAGCATCTGCCCCAGATCGAGCGCGTTCTCGGTGCCTTGAGCATAGCGAAAATCCCGCTGAACCGAGAAGAGCAGTGAGGCGGCCCCGAGAACGATGATCAGAGCAGTCAGCGAGAATGTCCACGCCAACTGACGGCGAATGGATTGGCTCCATCCTCGGTGCAGCAGAGCCAGCAAGGAGCGGATTGGATTCATTCGGATCGTCCCGGTCAATGCTCTATCTGGCGCACGGTTCTGGAAAACTTTTCGAGAAAGTCTGCCACCGGACGATAGGTCTCGTCAGTCGCCGCCTCGAAGCGCGAAATCGGCAGCCCGCTCAGGATGAGCCTGCCCGCTGCGTCTTCATGCAAACCGAACAGGACGCGCGCGAACTTGCCGGCAATCGGTGCCGGGACGTCCTTGCGCACTACCCAGCCGTTGTTGAGCAAGGGTTCGGTTTCCCACTTCACTTCCAGTTGGCTCGCCATATCGGGATGTTCTGCGCTAAACGCTTTCCAGGGCACCGGCCAGGTGGTGCCGGCGGCGACATGGCCGCGGAATACGTTCAGGATCGACGATTCCTGCGATCCGACATAGCGGTTCTCGATGTCGCGATTGATGTCGATGCCGTGCGTCTGCAGGTAGTACTGCGGCATCATGGTCGCCGCCACCGCTGTCTCGGCCGGATAGGAGACGGCCTTGCCCTTGAGGTCCTTAACAGTGCGGATGCCGCCATCCTTGCGCACCAGGATGAGGCCGCGAAAAGTCTCATCGTCGGCCATCTTGCCGAAAATGCGATAGCCGTGCTTGAGCGACTGCAGCGTTTGATAGGGATTGGGCATGGCGAAGGCGAAATGCCCGGCGTAAAGCTTCTTCTCGAATTCCTCGTAGTTGCGCGAGGCCTCGAGTTTGAAGCGCGCTTCCGGGATGGAACTGTTCATGGCGTCCATGATCGGCCCGTAGGCTTCCATCAGGCGCTGCGGGTTGTGCAGGGGGTGGATGCCGACCGCATACTCCGTCACCTGCTGCTGACTCTTCGGGCTCAGCTCCGGCTGGTAGCCACTTTCATCCGACTTGCCGCACGCGCCAGACAGCAGTGCGGCGGCGAGCATAAGCGCCCATTGCACGAACGATCCGAAGTCTTTGACGCGCGTCATTGCAGGCTGCTCCACGGTTCCAGTGAAAATCATCGGCCTTGACGTGCGGGCTCATCTCCAGTGATGTATTGAAACCGTCAAGAAAAGGCCCGGTGAGCCCACCAGCCTATGCCTGTATCTGCGGCGCACTGTTGATCCAGATCAAAAAGAGTTTCGCGGCAGCCTCAGCGCAGCGCTGCCTTCAGTGCTTCGACCTTGTCGGTCCGCTCCCAGCTCAGATCGACATCGCTGCGGCCGAAGTGGCCATAGGCGGCCGTCTGGCGGTAGATCGGCCGCGCCAGGTCGAGCGCGGCGATGATGCCGCTCGGCGTCAGGCGGAAGACCTGCTTCACCGCTGCTTCCAGGGACTCGTAGGGCACGTGTCCGGTACCTTGGGTGTCGATCATCACCGACACCGGCTCGGCAACGCCGATGGCATAGGAAATCTGTATCAGGCAGCGCCGCGCGAGGCCGGCGGCGACGATGTTCTTGGCGATGTAGCGGGCCATGTAGGCGGCCGAGCGATCGACCTTGCTCGGGTCCTTGCCGGAGAAGGCGCCGCCGCCGTGAGGGCAGGAACCGCCGTAGGTATCGACGATGATCTTGCGCCCGGTAAGCCCGGTATCGCCGTGCGGGCCGCCGATCTCGAAGGGGCCGGCGGGATTGACCCAGAGGCGGAAGTCGGGCGTGCGCAGGCTCGAAGGCAGCAGCGGATCGATGATTGCGCGCGTGACTTCCTGCGTCACCCAGGCCGGGTCGAGGCCGCTTTCGATCTGCGTCGAGACGACGACGTCGGCGATGCCGGCCACCTTGTGGCCTTCGTAGAGCACCGTCACCTGGCTCTTGGCATCGGGGCGCAGCCAGGGCAGGGCGCCGGATTTCCTGAGTTCGGCCTGGCGCCTGACGAGGCGATGCGCGAGCCAGATCGGATAGGGCATCAGGTCCGGCGTCTCGTCGCAGGCATAGCCGAACATCAGGCCCTGATCGCCGGCGCCGAGCTGGCCGTCGGCGTGCACCACGCCCTTGTTGATCTGGATCGACTGATGGTTGAAGCGCACCTGGA
The DNA here is from genome assembly GCA_025353195.1 of Rhodocyclaceae bacterium. Taxonomy (GTDB): domain Bacteria; phylum Pseudomonadota; class Gammaproteobacteria; order Burkholderiales; family Rhodocyclaceae; genus Sulfuritalea. The sequence continues at coordinate 8,180 of JANXRC010000223.1, read as the reverse complement.
CCTCGCAGCAGTCCGGGTCGATGCCGGTGCCGGCGTCCGTGTAGCCCGCATCGCGCAGTACCTGGCGGGCTATCTCGGCGGCGCGATCGCGGACCGCGTCGAATACCTTTTCGTCGGCGGTCCTGAATTCCCCGGCGATGACAATCAGATTATCGGCGACGAGGGTTTCGCAGGCGACCTTGGCCGTCGCCTCGCGGCTCAGGAAGGCATCGAGGATCGCGTCCGAAATCTGGTCGGCGAGTTTGTCCGGGTGGCCTTCCGCAACGGACTCGGAGGTGAACAGGTAGGTTCTGGAGTGCATCGCTCAATCAAACAAAATCACCTGACGCACGGCTTCGCCCGAGGCCAGGCGGTCGAAGCCTTCGTTGATCTGGTCGAGCTTCAGGCGATGCGTGATCAGCTTGTCCACCGGCAGCCGGCCGGCCTTGAACAGATCGATGTAGTGCGGAATGTCGCGCGCCGGCACCGACGAACCGAGATAGCTGCCTTTCAGCGTGCGTTCCTCGGCGACCAGATTGACCGCCGGCACGTTGAAGGTGTGCGAGGGCGGCGGCAGGCTGCAGGTGATCGTGGTGCCGCCGCGCCGGGTCATCTTGTAGGCCGCATCGAGCGCCAGCACCGAACTGGCCGCCTCGATGGCGACGTCGACGCCGCCTCTGGTCGCGGCCTTGATCTGCGCCACCAGGTCGGGATCGGAGGCAGAGAAGGCCTGCGTTGCGCCCAGCGCCAGCGCGGTTTCGAGTTTGGCCGGCAGGGTGTCGACGGCGATGACTTGCCGCGCGCCGGCCGCCAGCGCACCGAGCACGGCGGACAGGCCGACACCGCCGAGGCCGACCACGGCTACCGTTTGGCCGAGGCGAATCTGGGCCGAATTGATCGCGGCGCCGACGCCGGTTAGCACCGCGCAGCCGAAGATCGCCGCGACGTCCGGCGGCAGGTCGGGAATCACCTTGACCAGGCTGCCTCGATTGCACACGGCATATTCGGCAAAGCAGGAAACGCCGACCTGATGATTCAGCGGCGTGCCGTCGGTGCGCGAAAGGTGGCGATGGCCGCCGACCATGGTGCCCGCCGTGTTGGCTGCGGCGCCGGGCTCGCACAGTGCCGGGCGGCCTTCGAGGCAGGGCAGGCAATGGCCGCAACTGGGAACGAAGACCAGCGCCACGGAATCGCCGCGCACCAGGTCGGTGACGCCGGGGCCGGTCTCCTCGACGATGCCGGCGGCTTCGTGGCCGAGCGCCATCGGCATCGGCCGCGGCCGATCGCCATTGACGATCGACAGATCCGAATGGCACAGGCCGGCCGCCGTGATCCTGACCAATACCTCATTAGGGCCCGGTCCGGCGAGATTCACCTTCTCGATCACGATCGGTCGCGTTTGCGCGTAAGGGCGCGGGAGTTCCATCTGGCTGAGGACGGCGGCGCGGATTTGCATGAGATTTTCTGCCTTGCTTGGGTTTATCGCTATCAGTGTAGCGGATTAGATTTGCTCTTATGTCGGCTTCCCGCTATTCGCTTGCTGCGCTGCTTGCCAGTTCGACGCTGGTGCTGGGCGCGTGCGGCGTCCTCAATTATGGTGCGCAGTCGCCGGCGCCGGTGGTTTCAAGAGTTGGTGCTGGCGGTACGGCGCATGAGGCGGGGTCCGCCGCCGCAGCGAACATCAACGCCAAGGCCAACGACGTGGTGCTGTTCGCATTGGGACTGATCGAAACCGGCTACCGCTTTGGCGGCAAGAATCCGGACGCAGGCCTCGATTGCAGCGGCATGGTCAGCTACGTCTTCGAGAAGGCGGTGGACATGCGGCTCGCCGGCTCGGCTGCGGATCAGGCCAGGCAGGGCAAACCCGTGCCAGCCGCGCAACTGCGTCCGGGCGATCTGGTTTTCTTCAACACGCTCAACAAGTCGTACTCGCATGTCGGCATCTACATCGGCGACGACCGCTTCGTGCATGCGCCCAACAGCCGCGGCAAGGTGCGCACCGAAAGTCTGAGGAGCGGCTGGTTTGCGGCGCACTTCGAGGAAGGCCGGACCTACTTCGACTGAGACGGTATTCCACCTGGATTCCTGCCCCGCGCCGCCGGGCATTCCACGCGTCAGTCATTGTCGGTCGCGCTATTTCGTTTTCTGCGGCGCACAACTTGCGGGATAATGCCGGCTCTTCGTTTCCGGCAACCGGGCTTGGTCATGCAGGGGAAGCGCACCACATCATCACGCCTGAGGCTGATGATCATTCTGGCAATGACGTGCAGCGTCGTACTGTTCGCGCACGCCATGATTTACCTTCATTCGAGTTTCATCGATGGCCGCAAGCTGACCGCCCAGTATGTGGTGGAGGTGGCGCACAAGGTGCTGGAGACCAACTTCGAACTCGAGGCCTCCGGCAAGCTGAGCCGTGCCGAGGCCCAGAAAACCAGTTTGGCCGCCATCCGGTCCCTGCGCTATTCGGGTGACGAGTATTTCTGGATCAACGATATGCAGCCGGTGATGGTGATGCACCCGAACAGGCCCGAGCTGGAAGGCAAGGACCTGTCGGAATTCCACGATCCGAAGGGCAAGAAGCTGTTTGTCGAATTCGTCGCCGCGGTTCGGAACGGCGGCGGCGGCTATGTCGCGTATCAATGGCCGAAGCCGGGGCAAACGCTGCCGGTCAACAAGATCTCCTACGTCAAGGGGTTCGCGCCGTGGGGATGGATCATCGGTTCGGGCATCTACCTCGACGATATCGAGGCGCAGTTCCGCCGCGAGTTCTTGCAGAATGCGGGGCTGCTGCTGCTGATCGCCCTGATCCTGGTAGCCATCGCCCGCAAGATCACCCTTAACCTCACGGTTGCGGAAACGCTCCGCGCAGGCGAGGCAAAACTGCGCGGGATCGTCGAGAGATTGCCGGTAGCGGCATTGATCGCGTCGGGCAAGCAAACCTTTCTGGTCAACCGCAAATTCACCCAGCTGCTCGGTTACGCAGCCAGTGATCTGGTGACGCCGGACGATATGTGGCGTCTGGCCTTTCCGGACCCTGACCGGCGAAAGGCGGCACTTGCGACATGGCGGCGGCAGGTCGCCGAAACCCGGGCGAACGATACCGCCGGCAACGTGTCGCGGGAATACCGGATTACGGCCAGGGACGGGGTGGAACATGTCATGGAGGTGAGCTACTGCCAGTCAGACGAGTGGACGGTGATTTCGTTCTACGATCTTACCGAGCGCAAGCTGGCCGAGGCCCACCAGCGGCTTACGGCCAGGGTGTTCGATACCACCGGCGAGGCAATACTGGTGACCGACACCGACGCCCGGATCGTCGCCGTGAACCCGGCCTTCTGTCGCATCACCGGCTACGCCAGGAAGGACGTGCTGGGCAAGAACCCGAGCATTCTCAAATCCGGCCGCCATTCCAAGAGCTTTCACCATGCGATGTGGCGCAGCCTGCTCGAAACCGGCGAGTGGCAGGGCGAGGTCTGGAACCGGCGCAAGAACGGCGAGGTGTTTCCGGAGTGGCAGACCGTGAGCAGCGTGCTCGACGAAGACCGCAAGGTCACCAACTATGTCGCGGTCTTTGCCGATCTCAGCGATATCCGGCGCGCGCAGGAGACTGCCGAACACCTTTCGTGGCGGGATGCCCTCACTGGACTGCCCAATCGCTCGCTGTTCCTCAAGCGGCTCGAGCAGAATCTGGTGAGCGCCCAGCAGGAATCGAAATATGCCAGCGTGCTGCTGGTCGATCTGGACCGTTTCATGGACATCAATGAAGCTCGTGGCATGGCTCTCGGCGATATTTTGCTGAAGCTGGTGGGCGAGCATTTTGCCCAGGGACTCGAAGCCGGCGCCGTGCTGGCCAGGCTGAGTTCGGATGAGTTCGCCGTGCTGCTGCCGCAACTCGCGTCCAGCACCGAATCGGCGGGTCGCCAGGCTTTGACGGTGGCCGAGAGGCTGCGGGCGGTATTGCGCGAAAGGCTCTGGGTCGATGGCGAGGCGATTCATCTCGACGCCAGCATCGGCATTGCGGTGTTTCCCCAGGCTCCGCAGGAGACGGCCTCCGACGTCCTGCGCCAGGCCGACCTGGCGATGCATCGGGCGAAGAGCGAGGGCGGCGGGCGCGCCGTGTTCTTCGAGAGCGCGATGGGTGAAATGGTGACCGAGCGTTATCGTCTCGAAGGCGAGTTGCGCGAGGCCGTGACGGATGGGCAGCTGCGGCTTTACCTGCAGCCTCAAGTTCATCCGGCCGGACATCAGGTGGGGGCGGAAGCCCTGGTGCGCTGGCAACATCCCGAGCGCGGCCTGATCTTACCGACCGTATTCATCCCGCTGGCAGAGGCCTCCGACCTCGTCGTTGCCATCGACCGCTGGATGCTCGCCCAGGTTTGCGGCCTGCTGGTGAGACTGGATGAGGCGGGCTCGATCCTGAGAATCTCGGTGAATATCAGTCCGCGCCATTTCCAGAAGGATGACTTCGTCGCCGAGATGAAATGGCAGCTGGAGTCAAGCGGCGCCGACCCCACGCGATTGGTGCTGGAAGTCACCGAAGGTCTGGTGATTGGTGATATCGCCGACGTGGTGTCCAAAATGACCGCCCTGCGAACCGTGGGTGTCCATTTTTCGATGGATGATTTTGGTACCGGCTATTCCAGCCTGGCCTACCTCAAGCGCCTGCCGATCCAGGAACTGAAGATCGACAAGAGCTTCATCACCGATGCCACCACCGATGCCAACGATGCCGCCCTGGTCGAAACCATACTCTCGGTCGCCAAACACATGAAGCTGCAAGTGGTGGCAGAAGGGGTCGAGACTCAGGACCAGGCGGATTTTCTCAACAGCCGTGGTGACGTTATTCATCAGGGCTACTTTTTCGGCCGGCCGATGCCGGCCGAAATGTGGCTGCAATGGGCGCCGAACCCGGTGACCAGGCCGGTTTCCTTGCCAGTCTGAGGACCCAACCCTGCTACCTGAAACACGGTAGTCAAGATACGCCATTGGGGGTATTCCCACGGCAGGCGGGCCGCCGTATTGTTCACTTCGAGAGCAGGGTGTTTGTTGGCCTGCTCGCCGCTTACTCCTCCGTCCCGCGCAACGCGGGGCTTTCAAACTCCGGCAAGAGCAATCTCGCCGGTTTTTTTTTGCTGCGCCGGCCATCGTGCGGACGGTAGCGCCGACCCGTGCCGAATCGATTGCCGTGATGGCTTGTGGGACAATCCGTCGACATGGACGAAACCAAGAGTATGGATGACGCGGATTGCGACGCGAGCATTAGCTGCGCCGCTTGCGAGGCCTGCTGCTGCAGGCTGGAGGTCATGCTGATGGGCGATGATGACATTCCGGTGGAATTGACCGTTCAGGATCGATGGGGCGGCTGGGTGATGCGGCGCCTCGGCGACGGCTGGTGCGCGGCTCTGGATCGAAACACCATGAAGTGCACAATCTACGAGCGACGGCCCGGCGTATGTCGCGACTATCAGGTAGGCGCCAGCGATTGCGTCGTCGAGCGATCCCGCCTTCTCATGCTAGGACCGCAGCCCGGCGAGCGATGAGCGGAACCCAAGCCGACAATCCACTCCACGGCATCACCCTGGAAATGCTTTTGCACGAGCTGGTGAGGTGCTACGGTTGGGATGACCTGGGGCGGCAGATCGACATCCGCTGCTTCACCCACGAGCCCAGCATTGCCTCGAGCCTGAAATTCCTGCGCCGCACACCCTGGGCGCGGCAGCGGGTGGAGTTGCTGTATATCAGCACGATGCAGCGGACCACCGCCAGGCAGAAAGCCGACCAAGACGAAAGCGGTGCGATCCAGAATGACTTATGAAGAACATCTCGACGAAGTGACGACGCTGATCACCGAGAAGTACGGCATCAGCGACGAGGCCGCGATCCGGATGGTGATGCGCGCCCAGGCCGATGATTTCTTCAGCGGGCACGACGACGATCCGTCAATCTGCACGCTGGACCGGGCTCACCAGGACGCGAAAGCCGTCTTCAAGAAATATCGATAGCTTTCTTGCCGGCTTGGTTCAGGGACGCTGCGGCTTTCCGAGCAGGAAGCCGGCAAGCTGCCGCGCAATCTGCGCGATGGTTCGCGACCCGTCCGGCCGGTACCACTGCACGGTCCAGTTCAGCGCCCCCATCAGGAACAGGCGCGCGACCTGGCTGTCGTCGGCAATCAGCCCGGCGCGCTTCAGGTCTTGCAAGGCCTTCTGCCACATGGTCTCGTAACGATCCTTGAGCGCCACCACTGCGGCCAGTTCCGCGGGTTCCAGGTGGCGGCTTTCGTGCAGCAGGGCCGCGGCAAAGTCGCGTCCCTGCTCGCCCAGCAACTGCTGCAGATGGGCGCGCAGCATCGCCTCGAATGTGGCTCGCGGCGACTTGCCCGAGTGTGCCGCCTTGGCCACCGCCGCGTCGATCTTGCCGATGCCTTCCAGCACCACCGCGCGCAGCATGTCGTGCTTGGTCTTGAAATGATAGAAGGGCGAGCCCGAACGCATGCCGACCGCATTGGCAATGTCGCGGATGGTGGTCGCCGAGTAGCCCTTTTCGTGGAACAGCCTGCCGGCCGCGCGCACGATATCGGCGCGACGGTTGGGCTCTTCCGCTGCGGGCTTAGTCTTCGAAGCGGCCATGGCGACCTTCACCTTCGCGGAACCGGCCGGCGCCGGTTTTTGCATCGCCGCTGTCCAGCGAAATCCGGCCGTGACGACACTCGTTGACTAGCGCCTCCGGCAGCGGCAGGCCCCATTGTTCATAGCTGGATAGGCGGTCGTGGCGCATGCAGGTTTGCGGAAAGGCGGCGATCTGCGCGGCCAGCGCTTCGGCTGCGGCACGGCACTCGCCGTCTGCCACGACGCGATTGGCGAGGCCGATGGCGAGCGCCTCGTCGGCGCCGACCGGCCTGCCGGTGAGGATCAGGTCGAGCGCACGCGAATGGCCGATCAGGCGCGAGAGCCGGATCGTGCCGCCGTCGATCAGCGGCACGCCCCAGCGCCGGCAAAACACGCCGAGGCTGGCCGATTGCTCCACCACGCGCAGGTCGCACCAGAGCGCGAGTTCCAGGCCGCCGGCGACGGCATAGCCGGAGACAGCGGCGATCACCGGCTTCGACAGCAGCATGCGGGTCGGGCCGAGCGGCGCATCGCCCTCCTCGCTGAGCTGCCATTCGTCCGGATTGGCGACGAATGATTTGAGGTCGGCCCCGGCGCAGAAGTGGCCGCCGGCGCCGCAGAGCACCGCGACGGATGCGGCGGGATCGGCATCGAAGGCACGGAAGGCGTCCGCCAGTGCCGTCGCCGTCGCGCGGTCGACGGCATTGCGCGCGGCGGGCCGATCGATGATGACCGTGGTCACCGCACCCTGGCGTTCGATGTGGACTGTCATGTTGCGGGTCGGCTTATCGGTTCGCGGTCAAAATCGCCCGCAGCCTGCTGTTCGCAGAGGGCAACGAGTTGCGGATACATGGAGTGCATGTCCGCCACCAGTTCGTCATAGGGCAGGTCGTCGAACTCGCCGCGCTGTTTGACGTATTCCATGTGGCGCTGGTTGGCCGAGTTGTAGGGATGCATCAGCGAATCATTTACGCCGTCGAAGTCCAGCGGCATCACGCCGAAGCGCCGGCACATCTCGAGGTTGAAGGCCGGCGTCGCCTTGACCCACTTGCCCTCGAGCCACAGGCTGACATAGCCGTGCCAGGCGAAGATGTCGGTGCGCATCAGGCGCGTCAGCTTTTCGGTCGAGAGATGGTTCTTCACGTCGGCAAAGCCCGGCCGCGCCGGAATGCCGATGGCACGCAGGCAAGCCGCATAGAGCACGGCCTTGGGCACGCAATAGGCGACTCCGGTCAAAAGGGTGGTGCTGGCGCGCATTGCCTCGCGCTTCATGCTGGCGCTGTAGGGGTCGTAGCGGATGCCGTCGCGCACGGCGTAGTAGAGCTTCAGGGCCTTGTCCTTCGCCGCATCGCCAGCACCGACTGTTGCCGTGACGAACTCGCGTATCGCCGGGTGCTCGTAGTCGAGGAATTCGGTGGCGGCGAGCCAGGCCGGATCGATGCCGCTCATGCGTCAGGCCAGGCGCGTTCGATGATGCCCGCGAAATCGGTCGCCGCCGGCAAGGTGCCGAAAGTCGCGCCCCAATGATTCGGCGTCAGGCGTGTGGCGCAGAAGGCCTCCGCCACCGGGTCTGGCGCATGGCACAGGAGTAGCGCG
>JANXRC010000222.1 GCA_025353195.1 Rhodocyclaceae bacterium | reverse complement strand
GCTACAAGTTCGAGCCGGTCAAGGATGTGGGCGTCGACCTCGGCCTGATCCATATCTATTACCCGGGCGGTAAGAGCACTCCGACCACCACCACGTTCGCCAGTCGCGCCGGCACCACGACCTACCCGAACACCACCGAGTTGTATGCCGGCGTGTCGTACAAGTGGTTCAGCGCCAAGTACAACCGCACCATCAGTTCCAGTCTGTTCGGCCTCGATTCGGGCACGGTGGGAACGGCTTCTGACATCAACGGCAACAATCCCTACAACACGCCGAACACGACCACGCGCGGTTCGGGCTACCTCGACCTGGCGGCCAACTTCGAAGTGGCCGACAAGCTGACACTGGGTCTCCATGTCGGTCACCAAGCGGTGAAGAACTACAGCAACTTCAGCTACACCGACTACAAGGTCGGCCTGACCAAGGAATACGCCGGATTCAGCTTCGGCGCTGCAGTCCTGAGCACCAACGCCAAGAGCGAGTGGTGGTTTGCGCAGACCTCCGACCAGGTGGGCAGCACCAGTCGCACCAAGATCGGCGAAGCCGGCCTGGTTCTGTCGGTGGCCAAGACTTTCTAAGCATCTGAATCAAATCCCGCCGCCGACCCGGCCGGCGTCGGCGGGATGCCGCAAAAATTACCCAAGCTCCTCAATTTCATAAAGGAAACAGCCATGAAACTCGTCACCGCCATCATCAAGCCATTCAAGCTTGACGAGGTACGCGAGGCTCTTGCCGCCGTCGGCGTGCAAGGGATCACCGTCACCGAGGTCAAGGGATTCGGCCGGCAGAAAGGTCATACCGAGCTCTATCGCGGCGCTGAATACGTCGTCGATTTTCTACCCAAGGTCAAGGTCGAAGCCGCCATTCGCGACGACCTGCTGGACCAGGTCATCGAAACCATCGAGAAAGCTGCCAGCACCGGCAAGATCGGCGACGGCAAGATTTTCGTCTTCGACGTTGAACAAGTCATCCGCATCCGCACCGGTGAAACCGGTGAGGAAGCCCTGTAAGGGAGAGCCGAAATGAAAACCGAACTTAGAGAGGTTTCAGTGGAGGCTAATGCCCGCGTCAGCGGGGGTTATGCCGCAACTAAAAAATATCTAGCCACTCTGCTGACGGCTCTCGCCGTAGGTGTCGTCATCGGCCTCGCCGGCGGTGCCTCCAACGCCTTGGCCGGCGACACGCCTGCGGCGCCGACCGCAGCCTCTGCGACGGCTGCTGCGCCTGCAACGGCCGCTCCTGCGGCTGCTGCCACAGCTCCTGCCGCTGCCGCGCCAACGCCGGTGCCAAACAAGGGCGATAACGCATGGATGATGGTGTCCACCGCGCTCGTGATCCTGATGAGCATCCCCGGCCTCGCGCTGTTCTACGGCGGCCTGGTGCGCAGCAAGAACATGCTGTCGGTGCTGATGCAGGTGTTCATCACCTTCTCGGTGATCAGCATACTGTGGGCCGTTTATGGCTACAGCGTGGCCTTCAGCGAGGGCAACGCCTTCTTCGGCAGTCTCGACAAGCTGTTCCTCAAGGGCATCACGCCGGACTCGGTGGCAGCCACCTTCAGCAAGGGTGTGGTGATCTCCGAATTCGTCTTCGTCGCCTTCCAGGGCGCCTTCGCCGCCATCACCTGCGCCCTGATCGTCGGTGCCTTCGCCGAGCGCATCAAGTTCTCCGCGGTGCTGCTGTTCATGGTCCTCTGGTTCAGCTTCGCCTACCTGCCGATCGCTCACATCGTATGGTACTGGGCGGGTCCGGACGGCTACGTCAGCGCCGAAGCGGCCGACAAGCTGAACGCCACGGCGGGCTACATGTTCCAGAAGGGTGCGCTCGACTTCGCCGGCGGCACGGTGGTGCATATCAATGCCGCCATCGCCGGTCTGATCGGTGCCTATCTGCTGGGCAAGCGCGTCGGCTACGGCAAGGACTCGATGGCGCCGCACTCGCTGACCATGACCATGATCGGCGCCTCGCTGCTGTGGTTCGGCTGGTTCGGCTTCAACGCCGGCTCCGCGCTCGAAGCCAACGGCACGGCGGCCCTGGCCTTCGTCAATACCTGGCTGGCAACCGCCACCGCGGCGACCTCATGGATGATCGCGGAATGGCTGATCAAGGGCAAACCCTCGATGCTGGGTGCAGCCTCCGGTGCAGTCGCGGGCCTGGTGGCGATCACTCCGGCGGCCGGCTTCGTCGGCGTGGTCGGTGCGCTGGTAATCGGCTTGGCGGCTGGCGTGATCTGCCTCTGGGGCGTGAATGGTCTGAAGAAGCTGCTCGGCGCCGACGACTCGCTTGACGTGTTCGGCGTGCATGGCGTCGGTGGTACCCTCGGCTCCATCCTCACCGGCGTGTTCGCGGCGCCCAGCCTGGGCGGAACCGGCATCTACGACTACGTGGCGAACAAGGTCGGGGAAAACTACTCGATCATGGATCAGGTCGTCATCCAGGCCACTGGCGTTGGCGTGACCCTGGTCTGGTCCGGCGTCGTCGCCTTCATCGCCTACAAGATAGTGGATATCTTCATCGGCCTGCGCGTACCGGAAGACGAAGAGCGGGAGGGCCTGGATATCACCTCGCACGGCGAGACGGCCTACCACAACTGATCTCCTCCCCGCCCCCTTCGCCAAGAAGGGGGCGACCGCATGGACCTCCTCCATTGCGGTCATTCGGGCGCCCTCGTGGCGCCCTTTTTTATCTTCCCATCCCTCGGGGTGGGAACGGCGTCCGACGAGCGAGAAAGAGTCTGCGTCAGGCGTCATTGATTCCCCATTGGTCAATGGGCGATGAAGGCTACCGCCGAGAGGTGCCTGGGTTCGACTCTCGGCCACCTTTCACGACCCATATCACCGCAGCAGAGACCTCTTTTATTGGGGGGTTATTCCGATGGTTGTAAAGCGGCAACAGATAGCTGTCATGAACCTTGCATATCGAAGTATACATGCCGTATTTGCGCCGAATTTCGCCGAATGAATGTACAAAGGCTGCCACGTTTCAACAACATTCCGAATCTCCGGAAAGGAACCCGCAATGTCAGTGCCAGTAACACAAATTCGACGGAGGCTCTCCGCAGGTGCGACCCTTGCGTCCGGGGCGATGGTGATTTTCTCAATGCTGGCGCCTCTGGATGCACAGGCGCTGCCGCTCTTCGCGCGCCAGACGGGGCAGAACTGTGTGTCCTGTCATGCGGGTGGGCAGTTTCCCGAACTGACGCCCTACGGCAGAATGTTCAAGCTGACGGGCTATACCATCGGCCAACGCGTCGCGGTGCCGATATCGGCAATGGGACAAATCACCTATGCGAAGGTAAAGGACACCGGCAAGAGTGACGATCCGCAGGCGGATTTCCAGAAAAACGGGTCACCCATGTTTTCCGCCGGCAGTGTCTTTTTCGGCGGCAAGATCACCGACAACATCGGTGCTTTCGCCCAATGGACCTACGACAACTACGCCGGCCAGCGTGTCGGCGATTCCGGCAATAACGACGGAAAATGGCAGGGGAAGCCCTCGGCCGATAACATCGATATTCGCTATGCCGACCGCTTTATCGACGCGAATCGTGATTTGATTGTTGGTTTGTCCTTGAACAACCATCCCTCGGTCGTCGATCCATGGAACACAGCCGCGGCGTGGATGCAATACGTCCCCGCCGCCAGCGTCAGCAGCCACAACTATACCGACGCGCACACACCGTTCCCCAGCGATACCACCGGCAGCAATGTCGCAGGCATAAACGCCTATGCCTACCTGAACAAGATGATCTACGCCGAGTTGGGCTTTTATCAGACAGCCAACAAAGGCTTTTCCTTCATGAGCGCGGGCTACAACGATACGAATACAACCAAGCTCAAGGGCATCAACAACCCGTATTGGCGGTTGGCGCTGACTCACGAATGGGGTGCCCACAACCTCATGGTCGGCGCCACCGGCATGGTCGCCCATATCTACGACGACAATGTCGACACGTCGGATCCAAACAGCATTCACCGTGTCGCGAATACAGGAATCGATGCGCAATACCAGTACATCCTCGACCCGCATACGGTTACGGCTCAGGTCGCCTACATGAGGCAGAAAACAAACTATTCGGCCAACACGATTGCCAATAATACGGGGATCGGTTCCCCGTCAGGTTTTGTTGCCGCCGATGGCGTAACGCCCCTGTCTGACGCCAATGATTCCGACACGACCAACACCTTCCGGGCCAAGTTGTCGTATGTGTATCAGGCCAAGTACGGGGGCAGTCTTGCGTTCTTCAACCTGACGGGGACAACGAATACTGCGAATCAAAATTCTGGCTATGATCCGGTCACCGGCACGATAACCAGCACGGACCCTCTCGGTCTGGGTTCGATCTTGTCGACCCGCGTCGGCGGCAACCTATCCGGCAACCCGGCCACCCGAGGCTTCACGTACGAGGCGTTCTGGATGCCGGTTCAATACGTTCGCGTCGGCGCGCAATACACCGCCTACAACAAGTTCAACGGCGCCAGCGACAACTACGACGGCCTCGGCCGGAATGCGCGTGACAACAACACCTTGTTCCTCTACGTCTGGGGCGCATATTGAAACCCATGTCTAGCTTGCTGACCGACATGGCTATGCCGTCCACCCGACATGAAGGTCGGAATCTTCGGAGATTCGTTATGAAGAAAACCCTATTGCCGCTGCTTGCCGGACTCGCCGTGATAGGCTCCGGCTGCTCCAACCTGGAGCGCTCGCGCGACCTTGCCAACCCGAGCGTCCCACCGGCGGTGACCGCCGTGCAGGTCTGCTCGATCTGCCACGGCATCGATGGCAACTCGGTATCGCCCAACTTTCCGCGACTCGCAGGTCAGCAGGCGGCCTACCTGGTCGCCCAGTTACAACACTTCAGAAGCCACGAACGTTCCGACCCGCCTGGTTTCGTATATATGTGGGGCATTAGCCATCACCTGACCGACGATCAGATCAAGGGCTTGGCCGAGTATTTCGCCAAGCAGGTGCCGAAGCCAAATGCTCCGGTCGACGCGCAGCAAATGGCCGCAGGCAAGGAGATTTACGACAAAGGCGTGCCGGAACAGAACGTGATCGCCTGCGGGGCGTGCCACGGGCCCAAGGCGCAGGGTATCGAGGTGTTCCCGCGACTGGCCTATCAGCATGCCGACTACATTGTTAAGCAGCTCGATATCTTCCAGAACACGCAAGGGCGCCCCGGTACGCCAATGGAAGCGATCACTCACCCCCTCACCGGTGAGAACAAGGAAGCCGTCGCCGCCTACTTGCAGGCATTCCCGGATTGACCCAGCACGTCATCGACCGGTATCAACTGGAGACTTTAATGAGCAAATATTTCGTAGCGGCCGTGGCCACCATGTTTCTCGCGGCGCCGGCGTTTTCCGCTGATAGCTACACCATGGATCCGGAATACACCATTCCCGTATTCGAAGTCCAACACTTGGGATTTACTACCCAGCGTGGGCGGTTCGACAAAACGGACGGGAAGGTGGTGCTGGATTTCGCGGCCAAGAAGGGCTGTGTCGAGTTCACGGTGCATACCAATTCACTCGATATGGGCTCGCGGGCATGGACCATTCATGTCAGTTCCGAGGGCTTGTTCAACATTGAAAAATATCCGACCATGAGCTTCAAGTCGGATCGGCTGATCTTCGATGGCGACAAGGTCGTTGCGGCGGAAGGACAGTTCAACCTGCTCGGCGTAACCAAGCCGCTCACGGTAACGGTCAATCGCTTTGCCTGCGCGACCAATCCGCAGAACAAGAAGTTCATGTGCGCCGGCGATATAGCCGCAACCATCCAGCGTTCCGATTTCGGCATGACCAAGTACATACCGACGGTCAGCGACGAGATAAAAATCAACGTTCCGGTCGAGGCCTACAGGAATTGAGCGCGGCTTAGCGCCCATCCCTGCGGCCCCTTGTGGCAGGCGACTCTTGTGAAGAGGCGGGCGGCCCTCGTTGCGCTGTCGGCGCTTCTTGCCGGGCCGGTATTTGCGGCGGCGGACAGCTACACCATAGATCCCGCCCACAGCATCCCTGCATTCGAATTCTCGCACCTCGGCCTTACCACGCAATCTGGGCGTTTCGACAAGGCTAAGGGAGTAGTCGTCCTGGATCTTGCTACGCGGAAAGGCAGCGTCACATTCGAGATCGAAACTGCATCCTTGAACATGGGCTTTGGTACGCAAACAGACAATTCGCCCGGATATCACCTGTTCGAGGTCGAAAGATATCCAACAATCACATTCAAGTCTGACCGGCTGATCTTCGACAATTACAATAATGTGATCGCGGCAGAGGGTCAATTCACCATGCTCGGGGTGACCAAGCCCCTTAGGGTGATTGTCGAGCGGTTCAACTGTTCGGCGAATCCGATGAACAAGAAGGCGATGTGCGCCGGCAACATCACGGCAACCGTCAGGCGTTCGGATTTCGGCATGGTCAGGTTTATTCCGGCCATCAGCGACGAGGTCAAAATAAACGTTCCGGTCGAGGCTTACAAGAACTGACCGCTTAAGCTGTCCTTGCGGGGTACTGGCCGTTCGCGCCTTGGAAAGCGGTATATTTCCACCCATAGCCCATCTTGGCCAAGCCCTTGCAACGAACAGTCCATGCGCATCCTTATTGTTGAAGACGATCCGCTGCTCGCCGATGCGATAACGCAGTTGCTGCGCAGCAGGAATCATCTCGCAGACACCGTAACGCGGGCGGAAATGGCGGAGGACGCCATTGAGCAGGAGAGCTTCGATCTGATGATTCTCGATATCGGCCTGCCGGGGATGGACGGATTCGAACTGTTGCGTCGCCTGCGCGCAAAGAATCGCCACGTGCCCGTGCTGGTGCTCACTGCACGTGACGCGGTGGAAGATCGCGTCACCGGACTTGAGCTCGGGGCTGACGATTACCTGGTGAAGCCTTTTGCCAATGAGGAGTTGCTGGCGCGACTACTGGCGCTGAGCCGCCGCTCCCGCAATCTGACGATGGGCCACAAATACCGTTATGGGCCCCTTGAACTTGACCTCGGCGCGCGCCGGGCGTCGCTCTGCGGCATGGTTGTAGAGACGCCGCAGCGGGAATGGGATCTGCTGCGGTTACTGGTCGAAAACGAAGGCCGCATTCTCGGCAAGGAACGCATTGTGGCTGAGCTGTGCACAGTGGAAAAAGAGCTTTCTGCCAACGCCATCGAGGTCTATATTTCGCGCCTCCGCCCGAAACTGGACCCTGCCGGAATTCACATTCGCACAGTTCGCGGTTTCGGTTACATACTGGAGCCCTGGCTTGACGACGCTGCGCGCTGACGCCACCGGCAGCCTCCGCGGCCGCCTGCTGCGCCGCCTGCTGCTGCCGCTGTTGCTGGCGCTGTTCCTTGATGCGGTGCTTGGCTACTTTGTGCTGCTGCGCCCCCTGAACCAGGCCTACGATCAGGCTCTTGCCGATTCGGCAGCCGTGGTCGCCGGACACGTCCGCTATGAGCAGAATTCGCCCGACAGACCGGCCTTCGATCTTTCCGCCCAGGGCGAGGAGATGCTGCGCAGCGACCGTATCGATGAAGTGTTCTTTCTGGTACTCGGCCCCGGAGACAGCTTTGTCGCTGGCGACAGGCTGCTGCCAAAGCCACCCCGCCGAGACCGCGGGACGAATTTCTACAATGGCGACTTCGGCGGCAAGCCGGTACGGGCCGTGGCGTTCAGTACCCGCAGCGGCGCTAACGACGTGACCGTGATCGTCGCCGAGACCACAGGCAAACGCATTGCGGCAACCTGGGAAGTGGCGCTTGGCGTGGGGCTCCCGCAGGTAATTCTGGCCCTGGTGCTTCTGGCCGTGGTGTGGTTCGGCATTCGCGGCGGTATGGCGTCTCTCGACCGGCTGCGACGCCAGTTGGAAGGACGGGTCGCCGGCGACATGGGTCCCCTGGACCCATCGGGGGTCGTCACGGAAATGCGTCCGCTGGCGAAGGCCTTTGATGGACTATTGACCCGACTCGACGCTGCGTCCTCGGCCCAGATCCGTTTTCTGGCCAATGCCGCGCATCAATTGCGAACGCCGTTGGCCGGGCTGCAAGCCCAACTCGAATTGGCGATCGAGGAAGTTGATCCCGGCGTCCGCAAGGCGCGCCTCCTGAATTGCCGAGAGGCGACATTGCGCACCACCCGCCTTGTCAACCAGCTGCTTGCCCTTTCCACGGCGGAGCCGGATGGGCGCCATGCAGCGGCCTGGCAAGAGGGAGACGTGAAGGACATTCTCAGCCAACGGGCACAGGAATGGGTGGAGCGAGCCATTTTGCGCAACATCGATCTCGGCCTCGAACTCGAGCCCGCTCCGTTCAAGGGTGACGGACTGCTGATCGGCGAAATGGCAGCAAACCTGGTGGATAACGCCTTCGTTTACGGGCGGTCCGAAGGGCGGGTGACGGTGCGCTGCGGTCAGCGCGATGGCCAAACATTCCTGGAAGTGGAGGATGACGGGCCGGGTATCCCGGAACCGGAGCGCGCGCGCGTAAGTGAGCGCTTCTACCGCGTTCCGGGCACCCAAGGCATCGGCAGCGGCCTCGGTTTGTCCATTGTTGACGAAATCGCCCGCAACCATGGCGGCCGATTGCGGTTGGAGACAGGTTCCCAGGGGGGGCTGCGGGCTCGCGTCCTGTTGCCGGCATCAACGGGCCGCTAAGAAGATCAACACAAGCGGTCCCGCCGATCGCGCGGTGTCCCTGCGGGATCGGGTTTCGGTCCCCGAATTTCTAGTTTTCGGCTTTCTGATCGAGCATCTCGAGGATGCGCTGCGCGGGAATGACTCCGGCATTGGCTGCCTCGCCGAGCCAGCGCCTTGCTGCGGAAAGATCCTGCGCCGTTCCCTTGCCGGCTGCATAGAGCCGGCCGACATTGAACTGGGCCGGCGGGAACCCGGTATTGGCCGCCGCCAGATAGTGTTCGAACGCTTTTCGTTGATCTTTCGCGACGCCGCGTCCTTTTTCGTAAAGTTCGCCCAGATTGTTTTGCGCCGAAGCCTCGCCCATCTTCGCGGCTTCACCGTAGTACTTCGCGGCACGGGCGAGATCGACCTTGCCACCGATTCCTTCGGCATACATCCAGCCAAGCAGCGTCCTGGCGCTCGCCCGTCCATCCTTGGCGGCACGCTCGAGGCGACTAAAGGCGCAGGCCGCATCCGGCGGCGTTGCCTCCAGACAAATACGGCCGAGGCGTTCGGTCGCCGCGACATGGCCTGAATCGGCAGCTTCCTTCAGCAAGGCATACGCGCCGGCTGGATCGCTTTCTTCGATGCACTGCGCATGGCGGAACCTGGCACCGCTGAATCCCTTGCCGAGCGCCGCCGCGAAATGCGTGCAGGCGCGCTCGACGCTGCGTTCTTCGAGAATGCCGTGCAATGCGAACGTGCCGAGCGCGTAATCAGCAGCGCCTACGCCGCGCGCGGACATCTTCTCCAGACCCGGGAGTGTTCCCTCGAATTGCGACTCGATCTGCTGGCGATACGCACTGAACAGGTTTTCGTCGCCGCGCGACAGTGCGCGTTCCGCGGCACGCGCGGCGCGCAGCGCCAGCTCGGCGAGCTTTTGACGTGCCGGCGCACCATCGGGATCGGCTCCTCCGAGTGCGGCGCGCTGGACAATCGCCTCGCCGATGATGATCTCCAATTCGTTGACGGGATCGATCTGCGCAGGCGGGGCGGCCCTGGCTTTCTGCTTCGCTGCCTTCGTCTTCGTCCACGCATCGCCGGCCGGCATGGCGGTTAGAGCTGCTGCCAGGGTCATGCAGGCGAAAGTCCGGAAATAGTGCTTTAGCCGGGTACGGAGTGACATTTGGAGAAAGTCATTCATGTGCTGTATCGACGCCGAGCAGAAGTCGGTGCTGGCGGGACGGCGCACCTGAAAAGCAACAGGCCGCTGCGAGCGGCCTGTCTTCAGGGCTCATCGCGCCTTACCAGCTCCGGACGATTGCTGAGACGCCAAATACGTGATTACTGTATCTGGGAGGAATCAGACCGGTCTGCAGCACGCCGCTCACGGAGGTGGCGCCGAGAACGTCGTAGCTCCAATCGGCGGACTTGAGGTTTTCGTAGATGTAGTTGAAGCGCCAGCTGAGCTGTTTGCTGTAGGTCAGCTTGGCATACAGTTGCAGCGAATGCAGGCGCGTCGTCAAGTCCGGGACCGGCGTTGCCGCCGGGGCGACGCCCGACGCGGTGCTGACATTCGTCAGCCCCGTACCCAGCTGGTGAACGTAGGTTGCGCCGAGGTCCCATTTTTCTTCCGGCTGCCATTTCAGACCGAGGCCGGCAGTCGAATCCCGATAGGTCGATGCGACCGAATAGTCGCGTGCCGGATCGGCTCCCTGGGCCACAGTGCTGGTTGTCCTTCCCGCCTGGTCGGTTCGAGTCTGCGCGAAGTTGGCGAACGCGAATGTCATCAGGTTCTCCTCGGGCTGCCATTGCAGGTCGAGGTTGAGCGAGACGCCGTCGGCCAGCTTGCGTCCAAGGCAGGTGTCGGGTATTGCCACGCCAATCGCAGCGGCGACAGCCGGATCGGCAACGGTTGCGCAACCCGTTCCCCTGCTGCGCTGGCGGTAGTTATCTGCGCCGCCCTGCAGGGAGACCGTTTCACTGACCGTCCAGTTGCCGGAAGCGCGCACCCGATTCTCGTCGTAGTCGCTGTACATGTACGAGCGCAGGCTCGGAGTGGTGATGGCTGGTGTGCCGACAAGATAACCGGCGGCGTGGGTTTCGCGGAAGAAGCGGTTGGCGTCGTATTCGGATCCGGTGCGACGGGTGAACACGTAACCGACACTGCCGAGAAACTCGTCGGAAACCGGCCGGCGAAGGTCGAGCGAAAACTTGTCGGTGTTCGTCATGTTGCGATCGCTCAGCGTGTACGTCTTATGGCTGCGCTCCAGTCCGGCGCGAAGTGTCGTCCGGTCGGCGATTTCATAATCGGCCTCGGCGAGTACGCGCTGCTCCGTGGTGCTGACCGGTGCGTTGGTGCGATCCGAGCCGGAATTCACCGCGGCGACGTTCGCGGCATCGCGGCCCGCGTAGATGAAGCGGGCGATCGGCGTCCGGTTGTCGTTGTCGCGGTACTGGTAACCGAGCTTCAGGTTCATCTTGTCGACCGGCTTGGTGGTCAGCGCAAGATCCAGCAAGGTGTTGACGACCTTTCCGTCTAGCGAACCGCGTGGCAGGACAGCCGTAGCGGCAGTTCCACCGGCCGTTGCCGAATACGGAAGGAAGTCTTCGTTTTGCCGGGCGATGCCGTAGGAGAACTTCCCTGTAAGACGACTGACCTTGCTTATGTTGTAGCCGCCGGTCGCGTTGAACTGGTGGAAATCGTTGCTCGGCGCCAGCGACATGCGCAGATTGGGGACTGCCGCGCTGAATGGGTTCTGGGCGTCGAATTCGTGAAGACTGTTGCTGAATCTCGAATAGGTGTAACCCAGTTGAAGCTGGGCCACCTTGGTCGCGTAGGACAATGTGGCTTCCATCTGTCGCGTGCGCTCGTCGATCGGGTAAGGAACGATCATCGCTCTCGTTTGGTACAGTCCGGTCAGGCGCGTACGCGCCGGGAAGAACAGCAAGGACAGCGGTCCGGTGCATCAGACTGACCTGCTGTGCCAATTGTCAAGCCGCGATCGCCGCTGCTGGACCGTCTGCATTGCCTGTTTCCCGGCGGCTGAGGGAATTGCCGCGGTCGCGAACGAAGCCCATCCGCACCGCTACATCCTGATCTGAGGGGCGGGCCGCTGCATGGGGGAGCGTTTTACAGCGCTGCCGGCGCTCTGCGTCCAGCCGAACTGCTTACATTTCAGTCAACGCCATTTCCGGGCTCAGGATGCGAAACAGACCGCGTAGCCGGTCGCGCCGCGCCAGACGCAACAGTGCCTTGTCCGCCGTCAGCAGCCAGTCGGCGGCGCCGTCGCGGGCCAGTTCGAGAAACTTCTGATCATCGCGGTCCCGGCAGCGCGGCAGGGCCGCGGCGGCGCCGGGCGGTGTCCCGGCGAGGTGCGTGACACTGGCGCTGTAGGCGGCCAGGGCGCCTTGCTGTCGCTCGTCGGACAGCGCGAACAGGGAGTAGCCCAGCACGCGGCGGAACTCGCCGAAACAGGCCTCATTGGTGATCGCCTGCCACCCACCGCCTTCGATTCTCGCCCGCAGCGGTGCGAACCGGCTGTCGGCAAAAACGTAGAGCGAAACCAGGACGTTGGTGTCGAGCACCACCCGGCGCGGCGCGGCAGATGACAAAACGGGCGCGGAGTCTTGCGACCCGGCGCCCGTTGCTCGTTCCGGAGGAACAGCGGTCACTTCTTCTGCGTGTCGAGCCGGAACTTGACGAAGGAGCCGGGGGCTTCTTCGAGCGGCTTCAGCTTGCCCTTGGCCGGATCGCGCGCCGGCACCTTGCTGTCATCCAGCGCGGTAATCCACTTCTGCCAGTCGGTCCACCAGGAACCTTCGTGCTGCTTGGCGCCTTCGAACCATTCATCCGGGGTTTCCGGACGCGTCTTGGAATCATTGGTCCAGAAGCCGTACTTGTTGGCCGATGGCGGATTGACGATGCCGGCGATGTGCCCCGACCCGCCCAGCGCGAAACGCACCGGGCCGCCCAGCACGGTGGAGCCGAGATAGACGCTGCGCCAGGGAGCGATATGGTCTTCCAGGGTCGAAATGAAATAGGCTGGCGTCTTGACCTTGGAGAGGTCGATCGGCGTCCCCAGCAGTGTGATGCCGCCCGGTTCGCGCAACAGATTGTTCAGGTACATGTTGCGCAGGTAGTAGCTGTGCATCTTGTAGGGCATGCGCGTGGAATCGGAATTCCAGTAAAGCAGGTCGAAGGGGAAGGGGTCCTTGCCCATCAGGTAATTGTTGACCACGAACGACCAGATCAGATCGTTGGAGCGCAGCATGTTGAAGGTGCCGCCCATCTCCGAGCCTTCCAGGAAACCGCGCTCTTCCATTTTCTTTTCAAGGCTGGCGACCTGGCCTTCATCGATGAAGACACCGAGTTCGCCGGGGATGGAGAAGTCGAGCAGGGCGACGAAGAATGTCGCCGAGGCGATGCGCTTGTCCTTCTTGGCTGCCATGTAGCCCATGGTCGAGCCCAGCAGCGTGCCGCCGAGGCAGTAGCCAATCAGGTTGATTTCCTTCTCGCCGGTCTGCAGGCAGACCGCGTCGATGGCGGCCAGTGCGCCTTCGGTCAGGTAGTCGTCGAAGCCCTTCATCGCCAGCTTGGCATCCGGGTTTACCCAGGAGATGACGAACACGCTGTGCCCCTGATCGGTGGCCCATTTGATGAAGGAATTGCTCTCACGCAGGTCGAGAATGTAGTACTTGTTGATCCAGGGCGGGATGATCAGCAGCGGGCGCTTGTACTGCTGCTTGGTGCTCGGATTGAACTGGATCAGCTGGATCATTTCATTCTGGAACACCACCTTGCCTTTCGAGGTGGCGACGTTCTTGCCCATCTCGAAGGCCGAGGGATCGGTCATCTTGACGCGCAACTGGCCGTCGCCTTCCTCGATGTCGCGCAGCAGGTTGTTGAAACCCTTGAGCAGGTTCTGGCCGTGGCTCTTGGCGGTCTCGCGCAGCACCTCCGGGTTGGTCGCGGCGAAGTTGGAGGGCGACAGCGCGTCGATGAACTGGCGGGTGAAGAAGTTCACCTTTTTCTTCGAGATGTCTTCGAGACCCTCCACATTGCTGACGGCCTCATGAATGTGGCGCGCAGTGATGAGATAGCTCTGCTTGACGAAATCGAACAGGAAATGCTCCTCCCATTGCGCGTCCTTGAAGCGGTTGTCACCCTTCTTCGGCGTCGCCACCGGCGCCCCCTCCATGCCCATGGAGCGCAGCATCGAGTGCTGCCACAGCGAAAAATAATCCCACACCAGATTCATCTGCGTCTGCGCCATCTTGTAGGGATTGGCCAGCATCTTCGCCATCATGTCCATGAAGGCCTGGGCAATGCCCAGTTCGTCGCTGGGCGCGGAGACGCCCTTCTTCATCTGGCGCTTCATGTGCTCCGCGATCAGGTTGGAGGCACGCTGGGCAACCTCGGCGTAGGTCTTGGCTATTTCCTTCGGATCGGGCACAGCTCTGGTTTCGGGGGCGGACATTGTGACTCCTTGGGGTTAACTGATGTAACGGACAAGACCGTGTTCTTCGGCGCGCTGCAATTTCCCTGCGTGTTCAAGATAATTCAGATGGGCAATCGCTTCGCCCATGGCAAACATGGTCTGATGCGGGTCGGGCAGTTCGCGGCCGAACAGCACGCCGATCAGGTCGGCCGCGTTCCTGGCCTTGCCGCGGCAGGCGTCGAGCAGCACTTCGCAACGCTCGGCATGGTGGGCGTGAAGCTGGTCCACGCGGGCATGCAGACCGCGGAAGGGGCG
This sequence comes from Rhodocyclaceae bacterium, assembly GCA_025353195.1. Lineage (GTDB taxonomy): Bacteria > Pseudomonadota > Gammaproteobacteria > Burkholderiales > Rhodocyclaceae > Sulfuritalea. The sequence continues at coordinate 6,211 of JANXRC010000222.1, read as the reverse complement.
GCCGTGAGAGGGCAGCACCAGCGTGTCTGCCGGCAGTGCGCGAAAGCCGGCGATCGAATCGAGGAACAGTCCAAGCGGATCGCCGTAGGGGTTGCTGGCCATCACCGAAATGTTGGTCGAAATGCGCGGCAGCAGCATGTCGCCGGAAATCAGCACACCCAGTTCCGCACAATACAGGCTCATGTGTTCGGGGGCGTGGCCGTAGCCGACGATGGTGCGCCAGTCGTGGTCGCCAATGCGCAGGACCTGCTTGTCGAACAATCGCTGGTAGGTCGCGGGAATTTCCGGCACGCCGCGCTTGTAGCCATTGCCGCGGGCAACCAGACCGTCGATGCGCCCCTGGTCGAGTCCGTGACGGCGAAAGAATTCGACCATGGAACTGATCCTGTAGCCGGCGATCTGCTCCACCATCATGTGCGCCGCCAGATATTCCCCCTGCGCCATCCACAGCGGAGCGCCGGTTTCCTGCTCCAGCCACGCCGCAAGGCCCAGATGATCGGGATGGCAATGGGTAACGATGCAGCGCATCAGACGGCGTCCGGCGAGCGCCGACTTCCACGCCTCCTTCACCGGGTCGAGTGCAATGCCGCTATCCACGGCAGCGTATCCCTCGCCGTCGGCCAGCAGCCACAGGTTTATGTGGTTCAGCGCAAACGGCAGCGGCATGCACAGCCACTCGATGCCGGGGGCGACGGGCACGGCCACGCCGGGGGCAGGCGAGGTTTCGTGCGGGTAGGCAATGGGGGCGTTCAAACGGGGTCTCTTTGCATCGGTCGGGGAAATCTGCTTAACTTGTCGATAGTCGGTCGATCATTTTATCCAATTTCAGGGTCTTATGTGCGGTGCAGCATTGAGCGCATTCAAGCCCCACAATCATGAACAAAACTCAAACCATCACCGAACTGGCACGCGATTTCGGCGTAACGACGCGTGCCATCCGCTATTGGGAATCCCACGGACTGGTGTCGCCGGCGCGCGAGGGCGGCAACCGGGTGTACAGCAAGCGCGACCAGACCCGGCTGAAGCTGGCCCTGCGCGGCAAGCGGCTGGGACTATCCCTGGCCGAGATCAAGGACCTGATCGACATGTACGACACGGCGGAGGACGAGTCATCCCAACTGCTGTCCTTTCTCGGCGCGCTGGCACAGCGCCGCGCCGCCCTCGAACAGCAGCGCGACGACATCGAGGCCGTGCTCAAGGAAATCAGCCGCTTCGAGCGGCAGTGCCGCGAGATGCTGAAGGCCGACGCCGCGCAGCCGGCTGCCGCCCGGCGCCGCAAACCACGCTCCGGGTAGTTGACGTTAACGTCAACGTCAACTACCATGGCGCCCTGATTGGCAGGAGAAAAAATGCCCCACACCGCACGTCCAGCCAGCAGCACCTTCGAGCCGCGCAATCCCGACTGGGAAGCCACGGTACGGGAAAGTTTTGGCCGGCAGAAGGTGATGAAGCTGATCGGCGCCGAAATGGGCGTCCTCGCGCCCGGCCACTGCGAGATCCGTCTGCCCTTCCGCGACGACCTGACGCAGCAGAACGGCTATTTCCACGCCGGCATCACTGCCACCATTGTCGATAGCGCCGGCGGCTATGCCGGGCTCACCGTGATGCCGCCGGGGGCCGAGGTCCTGACTGTGGAGTTCAAGCTCAACCTGCTGGCGCCTGCCGATGGCGAGTACCTGGTCGCCGAAGGCCAGGTGCTGAAGTCCGGCCGTAATCTCGTCATCACCCGCGGCGAGGTGTACGCCATAAAGAATGGCAAGGCCACGCACTGCGCCACCATGCAGCAGACCCTCATGACCATGCATGCCAAGGAGAAACCATGAAACGACCCCCACGCTCACTTCGTTCGCTGCCCCCCAAGGGGGCGCAGGCCTCCCTTGGGGCGGCCCGGCGGGAGGCCTGACATGCTCGGACTCAATTTTGACCTAGGCGAAGACATCGACATGCTGCGCGACAGCGTGTGGGCTTTCGCCGCGAAGGAAATCGCGCCGCGCGCCGCGGAGATCGACCGGGTGAACGAATTTCCCGCCGACCTGTGGAAGAAATTCGGCGACATGGGCCTGCTCGGCATGAGCGTCGAGGAGCAATACGGCGGCACCCAGATGGGCTATCTGGCGCACATTGTGGCGATGGAGGAAATCTCCCGCGCTTCCGCCTCGGTCGGCCTGTCCTACGGCGCACATTCCAACCTCTGCGTGAACCAGATCCGCCGCAACGGCAGCGAGGCGCAGCGGAAGAAGTATCTGCCCAAGCTGATTTCCGGCGAGCACGTCGGGGCGCTGGCCATGTCCGAGCCGGGTGCCGGTTCCGACGTGGTATCGATGAAGCTGCGCGCCGACCTGAAAGGCGACCGCTATGTCCTGAACGGCTCGAAGATGTGGATCACCAATGGCGGCGATGCCGACACTTTGGTGGTGTATGCCAAGACCAATGCCGAGGCCGGCCCGAAGGGCATGACCGCCTTCATCGTCGAAAGGAGTTTCAAGGGTTTCTCGAAAGGCCTGCATCTCGACAAACTGGGCATGCGCGGTTCGAACACCTATCCGCTGTTCTTCGACGACTGCGAAGTCCCGGCCGAGAATGTGCTGGGCGGCGAGGGCAACGGTACGCGGGTTCTGATGAGCGGCCTCGACTACGAGCGCTCGGTGCTTTCCGGCGGACCGCTGGGCATCATGGCCGCCTGCATGGACGTGGTGCTGCCCTTCATCCACGAACGCAAGCAGTTCGGCCAGAGCATCGGCGAGTTCCAGTTGATGCAGGGCAAGCTGGCCGACATGTACAGCACCTGGCAGGCCTGCCGCGCCTACGTCTATGCCGTGGGCAAGGCCTGCGACCGCGGCGACCACTCGCGCACGCTGCGCAAGGACGCCGCCGGCGCGATCCTCTATTCTGCCGAGAAGGCCACCTGGATGGCCGGCGAGGCGATCCAGGCACTCGGCGGCGTCGGCTACACCAACGACTATCCGGTTGGCCGCCTGTGGCGCGACGCCAAGCTCTACGAGATCGGCGCCGGCACTTCCGAGATCCGCCGCATGCTGATCGGCCGCGAGTTGTACAGCGAGACCATGTGATGAGTCACCAAACCGCACAGCAGCGCCGCGAAGAGTGGCAAAAGCAATATGACGAAGTGATCGCCCGGGCGACGACTCCGGGCATGCTGACGATGGAGAATCTGCGCGAGTACACGGGGCTGGAACTGTTCCAGAAGATGATCGCCGGCGAACTGCCGCGGCCACCGATCAGCGAGACACTGGGCTTCGCCCTGGTCGAAGCGGAAAAGGGCCGCGTCGTCTTCCAGGGCACGCCGCATCACCGCCACTACAACCCGATCGGCTCGGTGCATGGCGGTTATCACGCAACGCTGCTCGATTCCTGTGTCGCCTGCGCGATCCAGACCACGCTCGAAGCGGGACAGGGCTATACGACGATCGAGCTCAAGGTGAATTACATCCGTGCGCTGACCGACCGCGTCGGCCCGGTGCGCGCCGAGGGGCGCGTGATCCACGCCGGCAAGCAGATCGGCACGGCGGAAGGCAAGCTGGTCGATGCCGACGGCAAGCTCTACGCCCACGCCACGACGACTTGTTTGATTTTTAACGTCTGAAAATGAGCGGCCTTCTCGACACCTATCGCGGCACGGTCTATCCGTGGCATTGCGACCACATGAACCACATGAACGTCATGTGGTACGTCGGCAAGTTCGACGAAGCGACCTGGAACCTGATGTCCCATCTCGGCATGAGCGCGGCCTTCCTGCGCGAGCACCATCGCGGCATGGCGGCGGTGGACCAGCGCCTCAGCTACCAGCGCGAGCTGCATGCCGGCGATACCGTGGCGGTGCGGACCGGCGTGGTCGGCGTCAGCGACAAGAAGATCGTCTTCTTCCACGAAATGCGCAATGCCGACAGCGGCGAAATCTCCGCCATCACGCTGCTCACCGGCGTCCATCTCGACACCCAGACGCGCAAGAGCTGCCACCTGCCGAAGGCGCCTGCGGACAAGGCGCGCGAACTGGTCGTCGCCTACGACTTGCCCTGGACGCCATGAATGACGTGGTGAAAGTCGGCGCTGGCGGCACGGCGATTCGGGTGCTCGGTTCCGAGCATATTGCCGAACTGGAACAGGTGCGTCAGTTCTTCCGCAACTACGCCGCCTGGCTCGGCGTCGATCTGTGCTTCCAGAATTTCGACGAGGAAATGGCGACACTGCCGGGGCGTTATGCGGCACCACAGGGGCGGCTGTTCTATGCCGAGGTCGACGCAGGTGATGAGAAACGCGGCGCCGGCTGCGTCGGCATTCGCCCTTTCGCCGAGGGCGTATGCGAACTCAAGCGCCTGTACGTCGATCCTGCGCAGCGCGGGAGAGGCATCGGCCGCCTGCTGGCCCTCGCCGCGATTCGCGCCGCGCGCGAGATCGGCTACCGCAAGATCCTGCTCGACACGCTGCCGGCCATGCGCATCGCCGTCAAGCTGTATCGCGAGCTGGGCTTCCTCGAAGCGCCCGCCTACTACCAGACGCCGGTCGAAGGCACGCAGTTTCTCGCCCTCGACCTGGAGCACTGGTCGGAGGACAAGGTCGCCAACGAAAACCTGTTCCACCTCTTCGACTTCAACCGCGCCTGGGCGCGCCGCATCACCGAAGTCGATCCCGGCTATTTCGAACGGCTCTCGCATCTGCAGGCGCCCGAATATCTCTGGATCGGCTGCTCCGATTCGCGCGTGCCGGCCAACCAGATCGTCGGCCTGCTGCCGGGCGAAGTCTTCGTCCATCGCAACGTCGCCAACATCGTGGTGCACACCGACCTCAACTGCCTGTCGGTGATCCAGTTCGCCATCGATGTGCTCAAGGTCAAGCACATCATGGTCGTCGGCCATTACGGCTGCGGCGGCGTGCAGGCGGCGCTCAATCACCAGCGCGTAGGCCTCGCCGACCTCTGGCTGCGCCACGTGCAGGACGTGCACGTCAAGCATCTGGCGCGCGTCGATGAGCTGCCCGAGGACAGGCGCCACGACCGGCTTTGCGAACTCAACGTGCTGGAGCAGGTGATCAACGTTTCACGCACCATCGTCGTGCAGGATGCCTGGCAGCGCGGGCAGGGCCTGACCATCCACGGCTGGATCTACGGCCTCAAGGACGGCCTGGTGCGCGATCTCGGCCTCACCATCAGCAGCCCCGAACACATTCCCGAACGCTACGAAGCGGCGCTCGCCACCTTGAACTGAAGGAGAACCCCCGTGTCTGCAAACCCCACCGACCCCATCGTCATCGTCGCCGCAGCCCGCACTCCCATGGGCGGGTTTCAGGGTGATTTCAATTCGCTGACCTGCTCGCAGTTGGGCAGTGTCGCAATCAAGGCTGCCGTCCTGCGCGCCGGCCTCAAGCCCGGGCAGGTCGACGAAGTCATCATGGGCTGCGTGCTGCCCGCCGGCCAGGGCCAGGCCCCGGCGCGCCAGGCCAGTCTCGGCGCCGGCCTGCCGCTGGCGGCCGGCTGCACCACGGTGAACAAGATGTGCGGCTCGGGCATGCGCGCCGCGATGTACGCGCACGACATGCTCGTCGCCGGCAGCGTCGACGTCATGGTCGCCGGCGGCATGGAGTCGATGAGCAACGCGCCGTATCTGCTGCCCAAGGCGCGCGGCGGTTACCGTCTCGGCCATGGCGAAGTCAAGGACCACATGTTCCTCGACGGCCTCGAAGACGCCTACGACAAGGGCCGCCTGATGGGCACCTTCGCCGAGGATTGTGCCGGCAGCTACAAGTTCACCCGCGAGGCGCAGGACGCCTTCGCCGTGGCCTCGACGACGCGCGCCAAGCAGGCCAACACGGACGGCAGCTTCAAGTGGGAAATCGCCCCGGTCACGGTTTCCGGCAGGAAGGGCGATACCGTCATCGACAAGGACGAGCAGCCCTTCAAGGCCCAGCTGGAAAAGATTCCGACGTTGAAGCCGGCGTTTCGCAAGGATGGCACGGTGACGGCGGCCAATTCGTCGTCGATTTCCGACGGCGCCGCCGCGCTGGTGCTGATGCGCGCCTCGACTGCCACGAAGCTGGGTCTCAAGCCCATCGCCACCATCGTCGGCCACAGCACCTTTGCCCAGGAACCCGGCCTGTTCACCACCGCCCCGGTCGGCGCCATGAAGAAGCTGCTGGCGAAGAACGGCTGGACCACGGACAGCGTGGATCTCTGGGAAATCAACGAAGCCTTCGCCGT
>JANXRC010000212.1 GCA_025353195.1 Rhodocyclaceae bacterium | reverse complement strand
ACCATCAAGGGCAAGAAGGTAAGAGTTCATTTGCTACAGGACAAGGCGGGCTAAGGCCTGGTCATGAAAACGCCGAAAAGACTTCAGCCGCTGGTGACCGAGGGTCTGGTCGATGAGGTTGTTCGCCAGCTGATGAGCGGCAAGGAGGCCACCGTCTATATGGTCCGCTGCGGCGCAGAGATTCGCTGCGCAAAGGTGTACAAGGACATCAAGCAGCGCAGCTTCCGCAAGAACGCGTCCTACCAGGAAGGCCGCAAGACCAAGAACAGCCGGCAGGCGCGGGCCATGGAAAAGGGTTCCCGTTACGGACGCCAGATGCAGGAAGAAGCCTGGCAAAGCGCCGAAGTCGATGCCCTGTATCGCCTGGCTGCCGCCGGGGTGCGCGTACCGCAGCCCTACATCTGCCACGAAGGCGTGCTGCTGATGGACCTGGTAACAGATGACGACGGCAATCCGGCACCACGGCTCAACGACATCGAGCTGTCAGCCGAACAGGCGCTGGAATTCCATGCCCGGCTGTTGAACCAGGTGGTCCGCATGTTGTGCGCCGGAATCATTCATGGCGACCTCTCCGAATACAACATCCTGGTCGGCAGCGACGGCCCGGTGATCATCGATCTGCCGCAGGCCGTCGACGCCGCCGGCAACAGCAATGCCGGCCCCATGCTGGAACGCGACGTCGCCAACCTGGCGAGCTACTTCAGCCAATTCGCCCCCGAGTTGGCGGGCAGCGAATATGGCAAGGAAATCTGGCGGCTTTATCAGGCCGGCAAATTGACCCCGGACAGCGAGTTGACGGGCCGCATCGAAATCGACCATCGCATCGCCGACGTCGACGCGGTGCTGGAAGTGGTCAAGGAGGCGCTGCTGGACGAGGAGCGCCGGCGTCTCTACCAGGCCGGTTGACCGCCGCTCCACCAGCGCCGACTCTTGTCCATGTCTGCTGCAGATCGTCGCCACGCCGAAATCATCGCCGCCACGCGCAAATGGCTCGAGCGCGCGGTGATCGGCCTCAACCTCTGTCCCTTCGCCAAGAGCGTGCACGTCAAGGAACTGGTGCGTTACGTCGTCAGCCAGGCGACGACTACCGATGCCCTGCTCGACGATCTCGAGCGCGAGCTGAAATTCCTGATCGAAACCGCGCCGGAAGACGTCGACATGACCCTGCTGATAACGCCCGATGTCCTCACCGACTTCGCCGATTTCACCGACTTTCTGGATCTGGTCGAAGTCGTGCTGCGCACCCACGGTCTCGTCGGCATCCTGCAAGTGGCGAGCTTTCATCCGGACTATGTTTTTGCCGATGCGGAAGCGGATGACGTCGCCAACAACACCAACCGCTCGCCTTACCCCACCTTGCATCTGCTTCGCGAAGCCAGCCTGGCCCGCGCCACGGCCGCTTTCCCTGACGCTTCCGACATCTACCTGCGCAACATCGCAACCATGCGCAGGCTGGGGATCGAGGGCTGGCGGGCGTTGGACGTGGACGCGCCGGCGAAACCGAAGCCCTAGCCCGCAGGCCGCGCCATGTCCACCGCCAATCCTGACTTCCTGCTGCGCGAAGACGAGGTTGAAATCACCGCCATTCGCGCCCAGGGCGCAGGCGGCCAGAACGTCAACAAGGTCTCCAACGCGGTTCACTTGCGCTTCGATATCAAAGCGTCGTCGCTGCCTGACGAGATCAAGGCCCGCCTGCTCGAATTCAAAGACCAGCGCATTAGCGCCGACGGCGTTGTGGTGATCAAGGCGCAGCAGTACCGCAGCCTCGAGCGCAACAGTTTCGCCGCGATCGAGCGACTGCGCACCTTGATTGCCGAGGCCGCCTTCATTCCGGCCCGGCGCCGCGCCACCAAGCCGACGCGCAATTCGCAGAAGCGCCGCGTCGACGGCAAGGTCTTGCGCGGGAAAGTGAAGGCCCTGCGCGGCCGCGTCAGCGATTCGTGATTTTCCTTCGGTGCGGCGAGGCCCGCCTGCCGATTCAAGTGACGGCGGCGCCCATTAGCGGGTAGTCCGTATAGCCATCGGGTCCCGGGCTGTAGAACTTCGCTGGATTCGGTTGGTTCAGTGGTGCCCCGGCCTTGATACGGGCCGGCAGGTCGGGATTGGCGAGGAAACCGGTGCCGAAGGCAACCGCATCGACTTTTCCCGCGGCAATGGCGGTGCCCGCCTCATCGGGCGTGTAGCCCATGTTGGCCACCAGCACGCCCTTGTAATGGGCGCGGATCGGCGTCATCACGTCGCCCTTTTGTTTCCCGAAGAAATCGCCGCGCATGACATGCAGATAGGCCAGATCGAAATCGTTGAGCCGCCCGGCAAGCCAGGTCGCCAGCCCGATCGGATCGCTGTCGATCATGTCGTTGTAGCTGTTGAGCAGCGAAATGCGCAGTCCGACCCGATCACTGCCCCAGACGCTGCCGACGGCATCGAGCACCTCGAACATCAGCCGCGCCCGGTTCTCCGGCGAGCCACCGTAAACCCCGCCACGCTTGTTGGCGCCGTTGCGCAAGAATTCATCGAGCAGGTAGCCGTTGGCGCCATGTACCTCGACCCCGTCAAAGCGGGCGGCCTTGGCATTCTCCGCCGCCTTCCTGAATCCGGCGACGATGGCGGGCAGTTCGTCATCGCGGAGTTCGCGCGGCACGACATAGGGCTGCTTGCCTTCCGGCGTATTCACTTCGTCGCCGGTAATGGCGATGGGGCTCGGCGCAACAGGCTGCGCGCCGTAGTTCAGCAACGGATGGCACGCTCGCCCGCCATGCCAGATCTGCAGGAAGATCCTGCCCCCCGCGGCATGCACGGCAGCGGTGGTCAGCTGCCAGGCCGCGACCTGGGCGGCAGAGTAGATCCCTGGTTCCCGCCAGAACGCCGAGTTGCCCTCGATCGCCATGGTGGCTTCCGCGACGATCAGTCCGGCGTTGGCGCGCTGGGCATAGTATTCCGCCATCAAGGCGTTCGGCAGGTGCTCGGCGCTGGCCCGGCAGCGGGTCAGCGGTGCCATGAAGATGCGATTCGGCACTGTGCTGGCACCGAGCTGGAGCGGGCTGAAGAGCGTGGTCATGGCCTGAATTCCCTGAATTGGATGGGCAGGATACTAACGCACGCGACGATTGATCCGGCTAAACTTTGGCGACGCAATCCATCGCAACACGACCCACGGAGGCGACAAAATGGCCAAGCGCTCATATCCCCTGTCCAAGGTCTATGGCCTGCTCGAACCGGGCCCGGTGGTGCTGCTCAGCACGGCACACCAAGGCAAGTTCAACGTCATGGCGATGTCCTGGCACATGATGATGGAGTTTGAGCCGCCGCTCGTCGGCTGCCTCGTCAGCGGCCGCCACCTCATCTTCGAGGCGCTGATGGCGACGCGGCAATGCGTGATCAGCATCCCGACCGCGGACATCGCGGACAAGGTGATCGGCTGCGGCAACACCTCCGGCCGCCGCGTGGACAAGTTCAAGGCCTTCGGCCTGACGCCGCTGCCGGCCAAGACCGTCGAAGCGCCGCTGATCGCCGAGTGCTACGCCAACCTCGAATGCCGCGTGGCCGATACGCGGCTGGTGAACCGCTACAACTTCTTCGTGCTCGAAGTGCAGCAGGCCTGGATCGACCCGGCCTGCAAGGACCCGCGCACGCTGCACCATCGCGGCCGCGGCCATTTCATGATTGCCGGCGAAACCATCAAGCTGGCATCGAAAGCCAAGTAGCCGCCGTAGCGCCGGCGCCGACTCCGACTCTTGGCGTCCTGCGGAACTCTTGCGAAGGGCCGGGTCTCGGGTCGGCATTCATGCAGCGCGGTCA
>JANXRC010000171.1 GCA_025353195.1 Rhodocyclaceae bacterium | reverse complement strand
AGCGCTTGCCGTGCAACCGGTCGAAGCGCTGATTGACGGCAATCGCTGTCCACCGCTGGCGATGCCGGCTCGCGCCATCATCCGCGGCGATGCCACGGAACCGGCGATTTCGGCTGCATCGATTCTCGCCAAGACGGCACGCGATGCCGAAATGCGGCGCATCCACGAAACGTATCCGCAGTATGGGCTGGATCGCCACAAGGGCTATGACACGGCCGGCCATCGCGCGGCGCTGATGCTGCATGGCCCCGCCGGTTTCCACCGCCGGAGCTTCGCGCCGGTAAAAGCGCTGCTCGAAGGCGGCGGATGAACGATCCTCGTCGCGTCAGCTCGCGCGCAAATCCGAGTTTCAAGGCGCTGCGCACGGTGATCGATGATCCCCGCCGTCAAGGGCGCGCACTGGTGGACGGGATTCATCTGGTGGCGACCTGTATTGACCGCGGCATCACTGTCGCACAACTGCTGGTGAGTGAAAGCGGGCAGCAGAACATGGAAATTGCGGCTCTGCTGCAGCGCGCCGCAGGCGTTGATTGCATGCTCCTGCGCGACAGCTTGTTCCGCGAGATTGCGGGGGTGGGGACTCCGACCGGTATTGCCGCCGTGATACAGATACCACCCGTTCCAGCGGGCGAGATTTCAGGCGATGCGGTGCTGCTCGACGCGGTGCAGGATGCCGGCAACGTGGGTGCCATCCTGCGCACAGCTGCTGCCGCGGGTGTGCGCGATGTGTTACTCGGACCGGGCTGCGCCGGCGCCTGGACGCCACGCGTGTTGCGTGCCGGGCAGGGAGCGCATTTCTCGCTGGCGATCCGTGAACAGGTCGATCTGGCTGCAGCGCTGGCGTCCTGCGCCGGCACGTCGATCGCGACTGTCGCCCGCGGTGGCGAAAGCCTCTATGCCCTCAATCTAAGCGGTCCGATGGCATGGCTGGTGGGCAACGAAGGTGCGGGGCTGTCGGCGAAACTCGTCGCGGCAGCAACCGTGCGTGCCACGATTCCGCTTGCGGGTTGCAGCGAATCGCTTAACGTGGCGGCGGCCACTGCCGTCTGTTTGTTCGAGGCGAGTCGCCAGCGAGGCGCTCGCTGATCCCGCCAGGGGATACCGTCTCCGCCCAAGGGGCCGGGGCTCTGCCCGCCGGGAATTCCGCTTTGCCGGCCGGCGATAAAACAAAAGGCCCGCGGAAGGCGGGCCTCAAAGAAACCTGAAACGCAAATTTCTACTTCTTCTTGGCAGCCTTCTTGCCGGCAACGGCAGCCTTGAAGGTGGCGCCGGCAGTGAAGCGTGGCACGGTGGTGGCAGCGATCTTGAGTTCCTTGCCGGTTTGCGGATTGCGACCAATGCGCGCGGCGCGCTTCGATGACTTGAAGCTACCGAAGCCAACCAGGGTAACGGAGTCGCCCTTGGATACGGTCTTGACGATGGCAGCCATGACAGCGGACAGCGCCTTCTCGGCAGCGGCCTTGCTGATATCGGCTTCTTTGGCGGTGATTTCGATCAGTTCAGACTTGTTCATGTGTGACCTCGTGGAAGTGATGATGGTAGCGGCTGGTGGAATTCTAGGCGAATGGTAACGCAGAGTGATAAACAATTCTTTAGGAAGTTCAAGCTTTTTGAAAATTGTGTCAATCCTGCACAGGACCGGCACCAAGCATAAGCCATCGCAGCCTTGTCGATCAAGGAGCCTCGATGGAGGCTCGGCGCCTGAATAATCCATTGGCGGGGGAAGGTCCGCCAGACAAAGGCGATAAAATGCCCGTTATTGCAGCTAAGCGGACTTGTGCGACCGGGCTCCGCTGATTCTGCCTGGCGGCTGAACCAGCACCGGAAGCAGTCGAGGAAAGGACGCGAAGAAATGGGACTTGCAAGCGCCGGCCGGCGACTCCCTGGATCCCCTGCACGCAATATGCGCCTGTTGGCTTTCGAGACCGCGACGCGGCATCTCTCCGTCGCCCTGTGGCAGGACGGTGCAATGATCCAGCGGGCAGAGGAAGTGCCGAACGGAGGCTCCGAGCGCCTGCTGCCGTGGGTGCAGGAGTTGCTTGCCGAGGCCGGCCTTGCGCTGGGTCAGGTCGATGGCATTGCCTTCGGTGCCGGGCCCGGCGGCTTTACCGGCCTGCGTCTGGCTTGCGGCGTGGCGCAGGGACTGGCCTACGGCCTCGACATTCCGGTAGTGCCGGTATCCACGCTGGAAGCGTTGGCCCTGGCCTCGGGCGAACGCGATGTCTGGGCCTGTCTCGATGCGCGCATGAACGAGGTGTATGGCGCGGCCTATTCGGTCGAGGGGGATAGTGTCAGACAAGTCATGACGCCCGTTTGCATGTCGCCCGCCGTAGCACCAGCGCCGACTTTCGTCGGCGGTTGGGGCGTTGGGGATGGCTTTGCGAGCTATGGCCCGTTGCTCCTCGCACGGAAGCCCGATCTCGACGGTGTGCGTGCCGACGCATTTCCCACTGCCGCCGCCGTCCTTCGTCTCGCTGCACCGGCGTTTGCGCGCGGTACCGGTGTCGAAGCGGCCCTGGCGCAGCCGGTCTATGTGCGCAACAAGGTGGCATTGACGACCGCAGAGCGGCTTGCGCGCGGTGGTGCAAAATAGTGGTGGATTACCCGGCCATGACGGAAGCTGATCTCGATGCGGTGGCGGCGGCGGAAGGGCGCATCCATCCCTTTCCATGGACGCGAGGCAACTTTGCGGATTCACTGGCGGCCGGCCATGGCGCGTGGCTGGCGAGGGAGGAAGGACGGATGGTCGGCTACGCGATCATGATGCAGGTGCTGGACGAAGCCCACCTGCTCAACATCAGCGTTCTGCCTGAATTGCAGCGCACCGGCCGCGGCTCTTCACTTCTGATCAAGCTGTTTGACCTGGCGCGGACGCGGGCGGCAACGCGCATGTTGCTCGAGGTGCGCCCCGGCAATGTTTCCGGGCGAGCTTTTTACCAGCGCCACGGTTTCGAGGAAATCGGTCGCCGCCGCGATTATTATCCGGCGCCTGAAGGCCGCGAGGATGCGATCTTGATGGCGCGTGAACTATGACGATGAATCGCGAACAGGTCTTGCATGAGATGGGCCTGGGACCTGTCTGGAAACTGCGCGTAACGCCGGCAGCAACGACGGTCGAGGACCTTGCCGCACCTGCCACTGCGCCTGCCGAACCGCGGCGGGAGACCGTGCCGGCCATCGCGGCGGCAGCCCCGCCTGGCGCCATGGACTGGGATGAACTCGCGGCGGCCGTCGCGGCGTGTCGCCAATGCCGCCTTTGCGAGGCACGCAAACAGGCGGTACTGGGTGTCGGCGACATCAATGCCGACTGGCTGTTCGTCGGTGAGGGACCGGGCGCCGAAGAAGATCAACGTGGCGAGCCCTTCGTCGGCCAGGCCGGCAAACTGCTCGACAACATGCTGGCGGCGATCGGGCTCAAGCGCGGCACGGACGTCTATATCGCCAACGCCGTCAAATGTCGCCCGCCCGAGAACCGCACGCCTGCCGCTGACGAAGCCGCAGCCTGCCGGCCGTACCTGGAGCGGCAGATAGAATTGATCCGGCCGAAGCTGATCGTCGCGCTTGGCCGTCCGGCGGCGCAGACGCTGTTGCAGACGGAAGTCAAGATCGCCAGCGCACGCGGCAAGCTGCACGACTATCACGGCATCCAGCTGATCGTCACCTATCATCCCGCCTACCTGCTGCGCACCTTGCTGGACAAGGCCAAGGCCTGGGAAGATCTTTGTTTCATGCGACGGACCATGAAGGCGCAGAAGGGCGGCTGATGTCCCAAGGTGGAGAAGGCTCGGTAAAGGCCATTTACTACGCGCTGGCGGCAAATTTCGGCATCGCGCTTTCGAAGTACGTGGCAGCGTTCTGGACCGGTTCCGGCTCGATGCTGGCCGAGGCGATTCATTCCACTGCCGACTGCGCCAACCAGATGCTGTTGCTGCTGGGTTTGAAGCAGGCGCGCCGTCCCGCCAGCGCCGACTTTCCGCTGGGTCATCATCGCGTCACCTACTTCTGGTCGATGATCGTCGCGCTGCTGCTGTTCTTCATGGGCGGCGCGTTTTCCGTCTACGAAGGGATCGAACGCCTGCTGCATCCACAGCCGCTGCAACACGGTTTGATCGCCATGGCGGTGCTGGCCGGTGCCGTGGTGCTGGAGGCGTTTTCGCTGTGGGGCGCGCTCAAGGAGATTCGCAAGATTGCCGGACGCCAGCCTTTCCTGGTCTGGTTCCGCGAGACGCGCCAGTCCGAGTTGATGGTGGTGGCTGGGGAGGATATCGCCGCCTTGCTCGGCCTCACCTTGGCCTTCGCCGCGGTCGCCGCCAGCGTGATCAGCGGCAATCCGTTGTGGGATGCGCTGGGCACCCTGGCGATCGGCATCGTGCTGATGGTGATTGCGATTGCCGTGATGATCGAGGTCAAGGGCCTGATCGTCGGCGAATCCGCCGCCCCGCAACTGCGCGCGGAGATCGAAATGTTTGTTGCCGCGCAGCCCGAAGTGGAACGGGTGCTCAATGTCATCACCCTCGCCTGGGGCGACAAGGTGGTGATTGCGGTCAAGGCGCGCATGAAAGGGATGGAAACCCAGACTGGATTGCAGATGGTCGACGCCATCAACGCGGTCGAAGCCCGAATGCAGGCGCGCTTTCCCGCTGCGCAGTGGGTCTTCTTCGAGCCGGACGTACGTTAAGCGGTCGCTGCGTCCGTGCATCTGGATCGTTACGTCAACACCCTCGGCAAACATCTGAAGGCCCGCTTCGGCCAGCGCGTGCGAAAGCTCGCGCTGCATGCCGGATTCACCTGCCCCAATCGTGATGGCACGCTGGGGCGCGGCGGTTGCACCTTCTGCAGCGTTCGCTCCTTCAACGAGGCGGATGCGTTGATTCCGGTCAGCGAACAGCTCGCGGCGCGCAGGATGGAACTGAAGCGCGCCAGCCGCTTCATCGCCTACTTTCAGGCCTATACCAGCACCTACGCGGAGGTCGAAGAATTGCGCCGCCTGTATGCCGAGGCTACCTGCGACCCGGACATCGTCGGCCTTTGCGTCGGCACCCGCCCCGATTGCGTGCCCGATTCGGTGCTGGAACTGCTTGCCGAGTATCGCCGGCGCGGCTACGAGGTGTGGTTGGAACTCGGCCTGCAAAGCGCGCACGACGAAACGCTGTGCCGCATCAATCGCGGCCACGGCTTTGCTGCCTATGCGGATGCCGTATTACGTGCCCGTCATTACGGCATCCCGGTCTGCACCCATCTGATTCTCGGCCTCCCGGGGGAATCGGCGGCCATCTGCCGCGAGACGCACGCGCGGGTTCTCGGTCTTGGTGTCGCCGGCCTCAAGCTGCATCCGCTGATGATCGTCACGGGCAGCAGAATGGCCGCCCAGCACGCGCGCGGCGAGCTGTTGCCGCCGCTGATCGAGGACTACGCCGGCATGGCGGCCGAACTGATCCGGCTTACGCCGCCCGAAATCGTGTTTCATCGGGTCACTGCCACCGCAAGGGAACCGACGCTGATCGCGCCAGGCTGGTGCCACACCTCGTGGCCGGCGATTCACGCCATTTGCGAGGACCTGATGCGCAACGGCATTCAGGGCAGTCACGCCAGGAGTCAGTGATGCGCCACGTCTTCCAGATGCGCGACGTCATCCCGCTGGCGCTGGTTCGCCTCATGCTGACGCTTGACTAGCCACATCGCGCCGGAGACGAAGAGGCCGAACAGGACGATGATCCAGTAGATCGACAACTGCGCCTTGAGCAGCGCGGAGTAGGTGCTGGTCATCACCAGTATCGAAATGTTCTCGTTGAAGTTTTGCACCGCGATGGAATGCCCGGCACCCATCAGTATGTGTCCCCGATGCTGCAATAACGCGTTCATCGGCACCACGAAGAAGCCCGAGAGAACCCCTATCAGGACCAGGAGTGGTGCCGCCAGCCACATGTCGCGTACGCCGATCATGGCGATGACGCCAATGCCCATGGCGATGCCCAGCGGGATCACGCGCACTGACTTCTTCAGGGTGATCATCCGCGCCGCGAGCACCGCGCCGATGGCCACGCCGACAGCGACCACGCCCTGCAACAGGCTGGCCTTCGACAGATCCAGATTCAAGGCGCCCCTGGCCCATTCCAGCACAATGAATTGCAGCGTTGCTCCGGCGCCCCAGAACAGGGTGGTTACGGCCAGCGAGATCTGGCCCAGTCGGTCGCGCCACAATAGTTTCAGACAGTGGTTGAATTCATGAAACAGATAGATCGGGTTCCGTTTCAGGGGCTTGTGGTCGACGCCGGTATCCGGAATGTAGAGATTGAACAGCGCCGCGATCACGTAGAGCGTGCCGATGACGACCAGGGTCATCTCGGCAACGGTATTGACGCCGGTGTCGATTATCGGGAAATCCAGCGACAGCAGGCTGTTTGCGATCTCGGGCCTGATCAGGGCGCCGCCCAGCACAACGCCGAGGATGATCGCGCAGACCGTGAGTCCCTCGATCCAGCCGTTGGCGACGACCAGCAAGCGGTGCGGCAGGTATTCGGTGAGGATGCCGTATTTGGCAGGCGAGTAGGCGGCAGCGCCGAGTCCGACCACCGCATAGGCCAGCAACGGATGCAGATCGAAGAACATCAGGCTGCAGCCGAAGATCTTGATCCCGTTGCTGATGAACATGACCCGCCATTTGGGCATCGAGTCGGCGAAGGCGCCGACGAAGGCCGCCAGAGCGACGTAGGAAACCGTGAAGAAGGTCTTCAGCAGAGGTTCGTATGCCGCCGGTGCGTGCATGTCGCGCAGGATGGCGATGGCGGCGATCAGCAGGGCATTGTCGGCCAGCGCAGAAAAAAATTGCGCGGCCATGATGATGTAGAAGCCAGGACTCATTGGTTGGGCCGGTGGTCCGGCCGTATTTTCGTGTGCCGTTTTATATCACGAAAGCAGGGCCAGAACCGGGATGCTGCGGTGCCGCAAAGGTCATAAAGTACGCTCATGATGTGCTATTTGTGATTGAATACTGGCAGCACAACAGATCATCAATCGGAGGTAGTACTCATGGCGGATCGCCGGCTCCAGGTTTTTCATGCGGTTGCCAAGCAGTTGTCGTTTACCAAGGCAGCCGAAGTGCTGTTTATGACGCAACCGGCGGTTACTTTTCAGATCAAGCAACTTGAAGAACATTTCAACACGCGGCTCTTCGATCGTGGTCACGGGCGCATAGCGCTAACGCCGGCGGGCGAGGTGGTGCTCGGCTATGCCGAGAAAATCCTGGGCCTTTCGTCCGAAATGGACGTGCGCCTGTCGGAATTGACGGGCGAGATCGGCGGCTCCCTGATGGTTGGTGCATCGACTACCATCGCCGAATTCATGCTGCCGGGGATTCTCGGGGAATTCAAGTCGACCTATCCCGGCGTCCGCTCGCGCCTGACAGTCGGCAATTCGGAATCCATCGAAAACCGCGTCATGGAACACACCATCGACATCGGCTTCATCGAATCGCTCTCGCACGAACCGAACCTCGAATGCGAGGTGTGCTGCGACGACGAACTGGTAGTCATCTGCCATCCACGCTTTCCATTGGCGCGGTACAAGGAACTGACACCGCAGAAGCTTCTGGAACATGCATTCATTTCGCGCGAGCCGGGTTCCGGAACGCGCGAATTCACCGAAAGCTACTTGCGCCATTCGGGGATTGCACTCGATCAGATGAACGTGGTGATGGAACTGGGCAGCCCAATTGCGCTGAATGGTGTGGTCGAAACCGGGCTGGGTTTCGCCATCGCTTCGCGCGCCTCGGTGACGAAGGAACAGCGACTCGGGGACATCGTCGCGATACCGCTCAAGCCGCGCCTGATTCGCACGCTGTCGATGGTATATCCGAAAGAAAAATTCCGCTCGCGGCTGGTGGCCACTTTTGTCGAATTCGCTTCGCTGCGGCTGCGTGCGCTGATCTCCAAGAAGCCGATCTAGGGCGCAGCATGTCGCGACCGATACGCGCACGCCTGGACTGGTCGGCGCTGCGTCACAATCACCATGTTGTGCGGCAACACATAGGCAGCGCCAAGGTTTGGAGCGTGGTAAAGGCCGATGCCTATGGCCATGGCCTGTTGTCTTCGGCCCGCGCCTTGACGGACACCACCGACGGCTTTGCGCTGGTGGAGCTGGAAGGGGCCCTGGCGCTGCGCGATGCGGGATTTTTGCATCCCATCCTGATGCTGGAAGGCTTTTATCAGGCCGATGAGTTACCGCTCTTCGCCGAGCTTGAGCTGACTCCCGTGCTGCATGCAATGTGGCAGGTCGACGCGCTGGTTGATGCTTGCCTGCCGACACGCCTGCCGGTCTACCTCAAGCTCAATACCGGCATGAACCGTCTTGGTTTCAATGCGGATGAATTCAAGGCGGCGCTGGCCCGGCTCGCTGCGGCGGACTGCACGACGTCGGTCACGCTGATGACCCATTTTGCCGATGCCGACGAAGCGCGCGGCATCCAGCAACAGCTTGAGCGTTTTCGCGCCATGGTGGACGGTCGCGAGTTGCCCGTGTCACTGGCCAATTCAGCCGCCTTGCTGCGCTTTCCGGAAGCGGCGGGTGATTGGGTACGCCCCGGCATCATGCTCTATGGTTCGTCGCCGTTTCCTGCCATGCAAAGTGCCGCTGCGCTCGACCTGCGCCCGGTGATGACGCTGGAAAGCGAGTTGATCGCTGTGCGCGAACTTCAGCCCGGTGACGCCATCGGCTACGGCAGCAGCTTCATTGCAGAAGATGCCATGCGCGTTGGCGTGGTGGCGTGCGGCTACGCGGACGGCTATCCGCGTCACGCACCGACCGGCACGCCGGCAATGGTGGCCGGGCGGCGCACGCGAACCCTGGGCCGGGTTTCGATGGACAAGATCTGCGTCGACCTGAGCGCGCTGCCGTCAACAGTCGGCGTTGGCGACACGGTGACTTTGTGGGGTGGTGCCGGAGAAATGTATCTGTCCGCTGATGAAGTAGCGGCGGCGGCCGGCACAGTTGCCTACGAACTGTTCTGTGGCCTCGCTGCGAGAGTGCCGGTTATCGAAATTAATTGATAATGAGCTGATGGCCAAGGCGAAAACGCAGTATTCCTGTACCGAATGCGGCGCCAGTGCGCCCAAGTGGCAGGGGCAGTGTCCCGGTTGCGGACAGTGGAATACCCTGGTCGAAGCGGTGATCGAAACTGCTCAGCCGGCGGGACGCAACTTTGCCACACCGGGCAGCGCCAGCGGCGTGCAGATGCTGGCCGGGATTCGTCCGCGCGAGGAACCGCGGCAGCCTACCGGAGTCGAGGAATTCGACCGCGTGCTGGGCGGCGGCCTGGTGGCCGGCGGCGTCGTGCTGATCGGCGGCGATCCGGGCATCGGCAAGTCAACGCTGCTGTTGCAAGCCCTGGCACGATTGGCCCAGGCCAGCGAAAACGTGCTTTATGTTTCCGGCGAAGAGTCGGGCGAACAGGTGGCACTGCGTGCGCGGAGATTGCAATTGGATGTCGGCCGCATGCAGCTTCTGGCCGAGATCAATCTGGAAAAGATACTCGCCACACTGATCAGCCTGCGGCCCGCCGTGGCGGTGATCGACTCGATCCAGACGGTGTGGTCGGATGCCCTGCAATCGGCGCCCGGATCGGTGGCCCAGGTGCGTGAATGCGCCGCCCAGCTGACGCGATTTGCCAAGCAGAGCGGCACCTGCGTCATCCTCGTCGGCCATGTCACCAAGGAAGGCAGCCTGGCCGGGCCGCGCGTGTTGGAGCACATGGTCGATACCGTGCTCTACTTCGAAGGCGATACGCATTCGAGCTTCCGCCTGGTGCGCGCGGTGAAGAACCGCTTCGGCGCCGTCAATGAGTTGGGCGTGTTTGCCATGACCGACAAGGGGCTGCGCGGCGTTGCCAATCCTTCGGCCCTGTTCCTCTCGCAGCACTCGCTGGACGTGGCCGGCTCCTGCGTGCTGTGCACCCAGGAGGGCACGCGGCCCCTGTTGGTGGAGATCCAGGCGCTGGTCGACAGCTCGCAGGCGCCGAATCCGCGGCGGCTGACCGTCGGCCTCGAACAGAACCGTCTGGCGATGCTGCTGGCGGTATTGCATCGTCATGCCGGCATCGTTTGCGGCGATCAGGATGTATTCGTCAATGCCGTCGGCGGCGTCAAGATTGCCGAGCCGGCGGCAGATCTGGCGGTCTTGCTGGCGATCGTTTCGTCTTTGCGCAACAAGCCCTTGCCGGGCAAGCTGGTGGTCTTCGGCGAAGTCGGACTGGCCGGCGAAATCCGCCCCGCACCGCGCGGCCAGGAGCGCCTCAAGGAAGCCGCAAAACTCGGCTTCACTCATGCCATCGTGCCCAAGGCCAATGCGCCAAGGCAGGCCATCAAGGGTATCGAGGTCATCGCGCTCGATCGCATCGAGCAGGCCATCGAGCAGATGCGGGCGTGGTGAGTCTGTCGTCATCCCTGCGTCTCGCCCTGCGCATGCTCACCCGCGACTGGCGCGCCGGCGAACTGACGGTGCTGGGCATCGCCTTGATGCTGGCCGTCGCTGCCCTGACCAGCGTCGGCTTTTTGACCGACCGCGTCGAGCAGGCGCTGAAGCTCGAATCCCATCAGTTGCTCGGTGGTGATCTGTTGCTGACCGCCGATCATCCCTGGCCCGACGGGCTTCGTCAGGAGGCGGCGGCGCGCGGTCTCAGGCAGGCCGAGAGCGCCACCTTCCCGAGCATGGTCAGCCTGGGCAGCGCCGCCCTGCTTGCCGAAATCAAGGCCGTGTCGGCCGGCTATCCGCTGCGCGGCACCTTGCGCACGGCACCGGTACTCAACGCGCCCGATGCCGACACTGCCCGTGTGCCGCAGGCCGGAGAAGCCTGGCCCGACGAGCGTCTGGCGACCAGTTTGAGTCTCGCCGCCGGCACCTCGCTGGCGCTGGGAAATATCGCGGTCGTCAGCGGCCCGGTACTGACGCTGGAACCGGACCGCGGCATGAACGTGTTTGCGTTGGCCCCGCGCCTGATGATCAACCTCGCCGATCTGCCGGCGACCGGCCTGATCCAGAGCGGCAGCCGGGTCCACTATCGTCTGCATCTGGCTGGCGAAGCGCCGGCAGTGGCCGCGTTCGAAGCCTGGGCGAAGACGCAGCTTGGTCGTGGCGAAAAGATCGAAAGCCTGGACAATGCGCGGCCCGAGATTCGCAACGTGACCGAGCGGGCGCAACGTTTTCTGCGCCTCGCCGCATTGCTGGCCGTAGTTCTCGCCGCGGTGGCCGTCGCGCTTGCCGCCGAGCGCTACATGCGGCGGCATCTCGACGGCTGCGCGGTGATGCGCTGCATGGGCGCATCGGGCCCGCAGTTGCTGCTGATTCACGGCGGCGAATTCCTGCTGTTCGGCCTTGGCGCGACGCTGGCCGGTTGCCTTGCGGGTTTTGCCGTGCAGGCAGGGTTGCAGCAACTGCTTGCGGGATTGCTGGTGACAAAGTTGCCGGCGCCATCATTGCTGCCCTGGTTGCATGGCCTGCTGGTCGGTCTCACGCTAGTCATCGGCTTCGCCCTGCCGCCGCTGCTGCGCTTGCAGCGTGTGCCGACCATACGCGTCCTGCGCCGTGAGTGGAGCGGGTCGGAACCCGCTTCGGTCGGCGCTTATCTACTCGGCGCGCTGGTACTGGCTGCCTTGATGCTGTGGATGGCGGGGGAGTTGCGCCTGGGGCTGATCGTGCTGACCGGTTTCATGATCGCACTCGGCTTCTTCGCGCTGATGGCGCGGCTGCTGCTTGCCGCTCTGGGCCGTCTGCGGCCGGCCGGCCGAGGCTATGGCTGGCGTCATGGGCTGGCCAATCTGCGTCGCCGGCTTGCCGCAACCATGGTGCAGGCGGTGGCGTTGGCGCTGGGCCTGACGGCCCTGCTGCTGCTTACCGTGGCCCGCGGCGATTTGCTCGATAGCTGGCTGGCCCGTGTCCCGGCCAATGCGCCGAACCGCTTCGCAATCAACATCCAGCCCGATCAGCGTCTCGCCATCGCCGACTTCTTCAAGGCTCGTGGCCTGCCGGCGCCGGTGCTGGAACCCATGGTGCGCGGCCGCCTGGTGCAGGTCAATGGAAAGGTCGTCGGGCCGGAGAGCTATGCCGATGACCGCGCCCAGCGCCTCGTCGATCGGGAATTCAACCTGTCGTGGTCGGCTGCGCTTCCTGCCGGCAACACGGTCAGCGGCGGCCGCTGGCACGGCGCCACGCAGGCCGCCGAATTTTCGGTGGAGCAGGGCCTGGCCGAAACACTGAACCTGAAACTCGGCGATCGCCTGGCCTATGACATCGCCGGCAACCGCGTTGAGGCGGTGATCACCAGTCTGCGGAAGCTCGACTGGGATTCGATGCGCGTCAATTTCTTTGTCATGTCGCCACCCGGCGTATTGGATAATTTTCCGGTCAGCTACATCACCAGCTTTCATCTGCCGGCCGAGAAGGCCGGCGTCATACCAGAACTGGTGCGGACCTTCCCCAACCTGACCGTGATCGACGTCGCCGCCCTGGTCAAGCAACTGCATGCGACGATCGACCAGGTGGCCCGCGCCGTGCAACTGGTGTTTGGCTTCGCCGTGCTGGCCGGCTTGGCGGTGCTCTACGCGGCCCTGCAAGCCAGCAGCGACGAGCGCCGCCACGAGCTTGCGGTGCTGCGCGCCCTGGGCGCCCGCAGCCGGCAACTTTCAAGTGCGCTGCTGGCCGAGTTTGCCGCGCTCGGGGCGCTCGCCGGCCTGCTTGCCGGCATCGCCGCCAGCCTCATCGGTTGGGGTTTGGCGCGCTTTGCGTTCCGTCTCGATTACCTGCCGAATCCGGGCTTGTGGCTGATCGGTCTGTTGGCTGGCACCGGGCTGGTAGTTGTTGCCGGGTGGCTTGGCGCTTCGTCGATGCTGCGCCAGTCGGCGCTGCCGGCCTTGAGGGCGGCGCAGTAGAGAAAGAGCTGGCATATGGACAGTCGAGCGGGCAGATCCTAGCTGTTCGGCATCGTCCATGCACGCCGGCTTCAGTTGAGCGTTCGCGCCAACTGGATGCGAAATTCGCGTACCAGCTCTTCATGCTGCGCGTCGCCGCCCAACAGCGCGAAAAGGTCGAGCATGGCCCTGCGCGCCGCTTCATCCTGCCACTTGCGGTCGCGGCGCACGATTTCCATCAATTGCTCGAACGCTGCGCGATGGTCGTGGGCCAGAGCGAGTGAATGGGCCAGTTGCAAGCGGGCGTCGAGATCGCCGGCGTCGGCTTCGATGCGGGCTTTCAGCGCCGCGGGATCGGCACCGGTACCGGCGTTCACCAGCTTGAGTCGGGCTTGCAGCGTGCGCACGCGGTCTACGTTGCCGGCCGTGCGTTCATGCGTGTCGAGGATGGCCTGCGCGGCATCCACGTTGCGCAGGTCGATGTGAATTTCGGCGAGATCGAACTGCGCAGTCTCATTGGCCGGGTCGAGTTGCACCGCATCGACCAGCAGCGAGCGGGCGACCTCCGCGTCGCCCCTGGCGCGCGCTTCCAGCGCGGCCACCCGCAACGGCTCGGCGCGAGAAGGTATCAGGCTGTCGATGAAGGCGCGAATCTGCCCCTCGAGCAGGGCGCCGGTGAACTCCCTGACCATCTCGCCGTGGGCGAAAGCCTTGACGCTGGGAATGCTGCGCACGCCGTAGCGCGCGGCGAGATCCTGATTCTGGTCGGAGTTTACCTTCGCGAGAATGAAGCGGCCACCGTATTCGACAGCAAGCTTTTCCAGTAGCGGTTTGAGTATGCGGCAGGGCGCGCACCACTCCGCCCAGAAGTCGACCAGCACCGGCGCATGGCGCGAGGCGTCGATGACTTTTTCCTGGAAGTCGGCGACATTTACATCAATGGAAAACGCGTTCATGAGCATCGTGGGTCCAAGTGTTCATTGCCTTCCTTGAGTTTCTCAGGCTTGGCCGGCGAATGCAATTCGGCGCCGAGGTCGGTGGCGTGGTGAGGGTATAATTCCCCGGCTTGAATTTCCATCTCGCCTTTCATTCGCCCCGGTCCGTCCATCATGGCTGAATTCCTTGCCCTGCGCGGCTCTGCTGCGTTTTCGGCGTCCCGCCTCGCGCGTCTGCAAAAGTCTGTCGGCGAAGCCGTTCCTGGTGTCGCACTGATTGCCGAACACTGGTATTTCGTGGAAATCGATGCGCCGCTGAGCGCAGATGAAACGGCGCGCCTGAAGGATTTGCTGGGGATTCCATCCCGACTGCCGGCGTCACCCGCCGGTGAATTGTTGCTGGTTACACCGCGTCTGGGCACCATTTCGCCCTGGAGTTCAAAGGCCACCGACATCGCGCGCAATTGCGGATTTGCATCGGTCAGGCGCATCGAGCGCGCAGTTGCCTATCATGCGGCTTTCCACGTTTCGGGCGCCCGCGGCGGTGAAGCCGGAAAGTCGGCGCTGGCGGCACGGCTGCATGACCGGATGACGGAATCCGTGCTGGATTCCATCGATGCGGCGCAGGCGCTGTTCCATCATGTCGCGCCGCAACCGTTGACCAGCGTAGACTTGCTGCGCGGCGGGCGCGATGCGCTAGTCATGGCAAATGGTGAACTCGGCCTGGCCCTTTCAGCCGACGAGATCGACTACCTGGTGGAGAACTTCGGCAAGTTGCGCCGCAATCCGACCGACGTTGAACTCATGATGTTCGCCCAGGCCAATTCCGAACATTGCCGGCACAAGATCTTCAACGCGACCTGGACGGTGGATGGCGAGCGGAAGCCCCTGTCCCTGTTCGGCATGATCCGCGAAACGCACAAGGCGCATCCGCAAGGCACGGTGGTGGCATATTCGGACAATGCCGCCGTGATCGAGGGTGCATCGATCCGCCGCTTCTACCCGCGTGCGGATGGCGGCTACGCCTACAGCGAGCAGATCACCCACATTCTGGCCAAGGTCGAGACACACAACCATCCGACCGCGATTTCGCCTTTTCCGGGCGCAGCGACCGGGTCGGGTGGCGAGATTCGCGACGAAGGTGCCACCGGGCGCGGCTCCAAGCCCAAGGCGGGCCTGTGCGGTTTTTCCGTGTCCGATCTGCGCATCCCCGGCTATTCCCAGCCGTGGGAATCCAACTACGGCAAACCTGAGCGCATCGCGTCCGCGCTGGACATCATGATCGAAGGGCCGATCGGCGCTGCCGCCTTCAACAACGAATTCGGTCGGCCCAACCTGGCCGGCTATTTCCGCAGTTTCGAGCAGGACTTCTGCGGCGAGATGCGCGGCTATCACAAGCCGATCATGATTGCCGGCGGCCTCGGCAACATTGCTGCCGAAGATTCCTTCAAGATCAGATTTCCGGCGGGAACGCTGCTGATCCAGTTGGGCGGCCCCGGCATGCTGATCGGCCTGGGTGGCGGCGCGGCGTCTTCGATGGCGACCGGATCGAACACCGCCGATCTCGATTTTGCCTCGGTACAACGGGGCAACCCGGAGATCCAGCGGCGTGCGCAGGAGGTCATCGACAGGTGCTGGCAGCAGGGCGACAACAATCCGATCCTGGCCATCCATGATGTCGGCGCCGGTGGCATTTCCAACGCCATGCCGGAACTCGCTCATGATGCGGGACGCGGCGCGGCCTTCGATCTGCGGGCGATTCCCAGCGAAGAACCGGGCATGAGTCCGCGAGAAATCTGGAGCAATGAGGCGCAGGAAAGATATGTACTGGCCATCGCGCCCGAACGTCTTGCTGATTTCCGCGCCCTGTGCGAACGCGAGCGCTGTCCGTTCGCGGTCATTGGGGTCGCGACCGATGATGGCCAACTCACGGTGAAGGATGATCACTTCGGCAACAAGCCGGTCGATATGCCGATGGAAGTGCTGCTCGGCAAGGCACCCAAGCTGCATCGCGATGCGCACCGCCATCGGGTATCCATGCCGCCGCTGGATGTCGCCGGCATCGACCTGAAGGCGGCGGCACTTCGTATCCTGCGCCTGCCCGCGGTGGCGTCGAAGAATTTCCTGATCACCATCGGCGATCGTAGCGTCGGCGGCTTCACTGCGCGCGACCAGATGGTCGGTCCCTGGCAGGTGCCGGTGGCGGATGTGGCTGTTACCACGATGGGCTACGACACGGTGCGCGGCGAGTGTTTCGCAATTGGCGAGCGCACGCCGCTGGCCTTGCTCGATGCGCCGGCCTCGGGCCGCATGGCGGTGGGCGAGGCGATCACCAATCTGGCCGCAGCCGATGTTGGCGATATCGCCCGCATCAAGCTTTCCGCCAACTGGATGGCGGCGGCCGGCCACGGCTTTGAAGATGCCGCACTGTTCGATACGGTCAAGGCCGTTGGCATCGACTTCTGTCCGGCGCTCGGTGTTTCGATTCCGGTCGGCAAGGACTCCCTGTCGATGCGCACAAAATGGGACGAGCGGGGCATGCAGAAACAGGTGATCGCGCCGCTATCGCTGATCGTCACGGCCTTTGCCCGGGTTGACGACGTACGCCGCACGCTGACACCGCAACTGCGGGCCGATACCGAGGTGGGCGAAACCGAATTGGTCCTGATCGACCTCGGCTTCGGTCAGAACCGCCTCGGTGGCTCGGCTCTGGCGCAGGTCTATGGCGTCAGCGGCGATCAGGTACCGGATGCGGATCCCGCAACACTCAAGGCCTTCTTTGGCGTGATTCAAGGACTGAACCGCGAAGGCAGAATCCTCGCCTACCATGATCGCTCCGACGGCGGCCTGTGGGCGACGGTCTGTGAGATGAGCTTCGCTTCGCATGTCGGTGTCTCGCTCAATCTCGACGGGCTTTGTTACGACCCTTTGATGAACGATGTCGATGGCATGGAGCGCCGGCCGCAGATGGTGGATGGCCGCTTGCAGGACCGGTTGGTCACCGCACTGTTCAACGAGGAACTCGGCGCCGTACTGCAGATCCGCCGCGAGGATCGTTCTGCCGTGATGCAGACGCTGCGCGATGCCGGCTTGAGCGCTTGCACGCATATCGTCGGCACCACCAATACGGCTGACGAAGTGCGTATCTGGCGCAACGCCAAACTGGTTTTTTCGGCCGGCCGCAGCGAGTTGCAGCGGACCTGGAGCGAAACCAGTTTCCAGATTGCCAGACTGCGCGACGATCCGGTCTGTGCGCAGGAAGAGTTCGACGCGCTGCTCGATGCCGACAACCCGGGGCTGTCCGTGCATCTGACCTTCGCTCCGGTTGCCCCCTTCGTTGCGACCGCGGCACGTCCCAAAATTGCCGTTTTGCGCGAGCAGGGCGTCAATGGCCACGTCGAAATGGCCGCTGCCTTCGAACGCGCCGGCTTCACCCCGTACGACGTGCATATGTCCGACCTGCAGGCGGGGCGGGTGCATCTGGCCGAGTTCAAGGGGCTGGTGACCTGCGGCGGTTTTTCCTATGGCGATGTGCTCGGCGCGGGACAGGGCTGGGCCAAGTCGGTGCTGTTCAACAATCGCCTGCGCGATGAGTTCTCGGCCTTCTTCGGTCGCAGCGACAGCTTTGCTCTGGGGGTCTGCAACGGCTGCCAGATGATGGCGCACCTGACTTCCATAATCCCTGGTGCCGAGGAATGGCCGACGTTCCAGCGCAACCGCAGCGAACAGTTCGAGGCGCGCGTGGTGATGGTCGAGATTGCGCCATCGGCTTCTATCTTCCTTGCCGGCATGGCTGGCTCGAAATTGCCGCTGGTGGTCAGCCATGGCGAGGGCCGCGCCGAGTTTGCGCCGAGCCAGACGGGCAAGGCACTGGTCGCGCTGCGCTACATCGACAACCGGGGTGCGGTGGCGACTACCTACCCGTTCAATCCCAACGGCTCGCCAGACGGCTTGGCCGGTGTGGCGACCGCGGATGGTCGTTTCACCATCATGATGCCGCATCCCGAACGGACCTTCCGCAGCCTGCAGATGTCATGGCAACCGACCGGGCTGGGCGAGGATGCACCATGGCTCGCCATGTTCCGCAACGCGAGGCGCTGGCTCGGGTAGGAGTCGGCGCTGGCGCTACGGCGCCGACAAAGAAAAACGGGAGCCGAAGCTCCCGTTTCTTGATCCTGTTCTCGGTCGGGCTTAATCGACCTTGGCCTTGGCGCGCAACTCGTCGATGTGCTTTTGGACCATGCGCTGCGTCAGTTGCTGGCCGATCTGGCCCTTGGCTTCCTCGATCCCCGGCAGCTTCAGTTCGCGGGTGTCCTCGAGCAGGATGACGTGCCAGCCGAAATCGCTCTTCACCGGGGTTTCGGTGAACTTTCCCTTTTCCAGCTTGGTCATGGCGGCCGAGAACGGCGGGACGAAAGAGGCCGGGTTGGCCCAACCGAGATCGCCACCGCGGTCCTTGGAGCCGGGGTCCTTGGAGTCCTTGGCCAGATCTTCGATCTTTTCGCCCTTCTTCAGCTTCGCGATGATCGCCTTGGCTTCGTCTTCGGTCCCGACGAGGATGTGGCGGGCCTTGTATTCCTTGTTGCCGAGCTTGGCCTTGATGTCCTCATATTCCTTCTTGATCTGGTCATCGGTGACCGGGTGGCTGCGTACGTATTCATTGAGGTAGGCACCGATCAGCACGCCCTGACGGGCAAGATCGATCTGGCCCTGAACCTCGGGCTTCTTGTCGAAGCCCTTCTTGAGGGCTTCCTGCGTCAGAATTTCGCGGCGAACAAGTTCCTCGGTTACGGCTTGGCGCAGTTCCGGCGAATCAGGCTGACCCTGAGCGGCTTGGCCGGCGATCAGCGCGTCGGCGCGGACCTTCGGGATGGCTTTGCCATTGACGGTGGCGAATGTCGTGGATTCGGCCTTGTCCTTGGCCAGGACGGGAGCCGCGCTTAAGGACATGGCGCAGGCGAGCAGGAGGGCATGACGGAGAGTACGATTCATTTTGGTTCCTGAATTGGCTGGATGTAAGGTGTCAGTTTTCGTCGGGGCTTGTTGCGGTAATGCTGAGTGCGTGAATTTCCCGCTTCATCAGCGGGCCAAGGGCATCATACACCAAGCGATGTCTTTCCATTGTTCTGCAACCGGCGAAGCGCGGCGAAACAATGGCCAGCCGGAAATGGCCGCCGCCGCTCCTGGCGCCGGCGTGGCCGGCATGCTTGGCCGAATCGTCGATGATCTCAATTGTTACCGGGTCAAGCGCGGCCAACCGTTCCCGCATGGAATCAATGACGCTCATGACTTGGGCAATACCTGCTTGAAGGGGCGTACCGTGACGCGGGCATAAACACCGGCGGCAACATACGGATCGGCGTCGGCCCAGACCTGCGCCGCGGCCAGCGAGTCGAACTCGGCCACGATCAGGCTGCCGGAAAAGCCGGCGGGTCCGGGGTCAGGGCTGTCGATCGCGGGAAACGGGCCACCCAGAACCATGCGCCCGGCGGCCTCCAGTTCGATCAGGCGGGCAAGGTGGGCGGGGCGGCTGGCGAGGCGTCGTTCGAGACTGTTCGGCACATCTTCGCCGACGATTGCATAGAGCATCAGGGCTTCTCCACAGGGGCGCTCGGCTGGGTGGAGGGCTCCTTCTCTTCAGGAATGTACTTGGCGAGTACGACGCCCTGGAGAACAATGAAGAAAATCATCAAGCCCATACCGCCAAAGAGCTTGAAGCTGACCCAAGTGTCGGTGCTGAAGTTGAACGCCACGTACAGGTTGAGCACGCCCATCACCGCGAAAAAGGCGATCCAAGCAAAATTGAGCCTGCTCCAGACGGCTTCGGGCAGCTGGATCTCTTTGTCCAGCATGGCGCGGATCAGGTTCTTGCCAAAAAACCGTGCGGAGCCAAACAGCGTTATCGCGAACAGCCAGTAGAGCACCGTTGGCTTCCACTTGATGAAGGTTTCGTCGTGCAGGATCAATGTCGCGCCGCCGAACACCACTACCAGCGCCAGACTGATCCAGAGCATGGTGTCCACCTTGCCGTGGCGATGCCAGACCCAGCCGATCTGCGATGCCGTAGCGGCGATCACGACCCCGGTGGCGATGTAGATGTCGAACGCCTTGAAGGCGACAAAGAAGAGGATGATCGGAAAGAGGTCGAATAGAAATTTCATCGTCTGGATTGTAGCGCTTAGCGCTGTTTGGACTGCTTGTCGAGGTCGATCGAGGCCGAGTTTATGCAGTAACGCAAGCCGGTGGGCGTCGGCCCGTCGGCGAAGACATGCCCCAGATGGGCGCCGCAATTGCTGCAGATGACCTCGGTGCGGCGCATGAACAGGCTTTGGTCGTCAATCTCGGTGATGCCCTGGCCAGCCACCGGCTCAGTGAAACTGGGCCAGCCGCAGCCGGAATCGAATTTCGCGGCAGATTCAAACAGTGGCTCGCCGCAACCGATGCAGCGATAGGTGCCGGGATCCTTGCAGTCCCAGTATTCGCCGCTGAAGGCGCGTTCGGTGCCCTTTTCGCGGACGACATGGTATTGGGCGGGCGTCAGCTGCTCGCGCCATTCGGCTTCGGTCTTGCTGATCTTCGGTTTATTGCTCATGAGTCCCTCCGGGGCGCTGACTATAATCCGGGCCATGGGACTCAGAGCCGTCGACGCATGAATAAGTTCAGGATGATGCGATGCGCGTGACCGTGCTTGGCGCGGGCGTGGTCGGCGTGACCAGCGCCTGGTATCTGGCGGCGGATGGGCATGAGGTCACGGTCGTCGAACGCCAGCCGCAACCGGCGCAGGAGACCAGTTTCGCCAACGGCGGCCAGATCTCGGTCAGCCACGCCGAACCCTGGGCCAACCCGCAAGCGCCGTTGAAGGCGCTGAAATGGATGGGGCGTGAAGATGCTCCCCTGTTGTGGCGCTGGCGTGCCGATCCTGCGCAATGGGCCTGGGGCCTGCGTTTCTTGCGCGAATGCACGGCGGCGAGGGCGCGGGCCAATGTCGGAGCCATCGTGCGTCTCGGGCTGGCGAGCCGCAGCGCCTTGCAGTCCCTGCGACGGGAACTGGTGCTTGAGTACGATCATCTGGAACGCGGCATCCTGCATTTCTACACCGACTTCCATGAATTCGAGCATGCGCTGCCGCAGGCGGCGTTGATGCGCGAGTTCGGTTGCGACCGGGTGCCGAAGACGGCTGCGGAATGCCTTGCCATCGAACCGGCACTCGCCGACTCGAGAATGCCGGTGGTCGGCGGCACCTATACCGCCGGCGACGAATCCGGCGATGCCAGGCGATTCACCGAGGCGCTGGCGCAGCATGCCACGGCGCGCGGGGTGCGTTTTCGCTACGGCGAAACCGTGTCGGCGCTGCTGCGCGAGGGCGGCCGCTTGGCCGGCGTGCGTCTGGCGACCGGGGAACAGGTGTGCGCCGATATGACGGTGCTGGCATTGGGCAGCTATTCGCCGCTGCTGTTGCGGCCGTTGGGCGTGCGCCTGCCGGTCTACCCCGCCAAGGGCTATTCGGCGACGCTTGCGCTGCCCGAGGGAGTAGCGGCGCCATCGGTGAGCCTGACCGATGACGGCCACAAGATCGTGATCTCGCGTCTCGGGCAGTTGCTGCGCGTGGCCGGCACGGCAGAGTTCAATGGCTACGATACCTCGCTCAACGCGGCGCGTTGCGCAGCCCTGTTGCGCCGCACCTGCGAAATCTTTCCGGGGCTGGCGGCGGTGAGCAATGTCGAATACTGGGCCGGGCTGCGGCCCGCCACACCCGGCAATGTGCCGCTGATCGGTGATATGGCCGCTGCCGGGCTGGCCGGCTTGTGGCTTAACAGCGGCCATGGTACGTTGGGGTGGACACTGGCTTGCGGTTCGGCAAGGCTGCTGGCCGATCTGACGGCGGGTCGGGACCCGGAATTGGATCCGGCCCCTTACCAGTTCTGAAAATCGGCGTGCCGCCATTCGCTACGGCGAGGAGAGTGTTTTTTCTCGACCGCCTTGTAGCGCAGTTGCTTCATCAGCGCCGACTATTCAAGGCTAGTCAGTGCAGGTGCCGGGGCGCAGTCTCGGCCTGTTCTTCCGGCAGTTCGGCGTGCACCGGTTCGCCTTCCGGATTCGGGTACAGCGGGGCGCCACAGTCGTCGCAGAACTCCAGCGGGAAACGCTGGTCGAGCATCAGCACGCTGGCAACACCGGCCTCGCGCAGCGTGGCTTCGATCTGCGTCGGCGCATCGTGGTTTTCATCCTCGTTTTCCAGCAATGGCCAGACCACACCGTGCACCACGTCGCTGCTGCCGCGCAGCGTGAAGCCGATGCGGAATTCCTCGAGCTGGCGATCATGGAAAGGGGCCACCACGGCGCGAAGTTCCGCGGCCGGCTGATTCAGCACGGTTTGCAGGAAGGCCACGGCAGCGCGCAGCGACCAGGGTCGCGAAGCGCGGTCGGCATCGCGTACCGCGGCATGGTAGGCCAGCACCGGCAGGAATTCGATGGCACAGGCGGGCAGCAACGGGCGCAACGCATCGCCACCCTGAAGTGCCCATTGGCGGAAGGATTCCGCCGGATCGCCATCATCTTCCTGCCAGCGGAACAGCGCCGCACCGCGCGGCGCGGCGACAGCGCCAATCAGGTAGCGGGTATCGGACAGGAAGGTCATGGTTTCAGCAAGCTGTGCCGGGTCGATTTTCAGGTTGCGGCCATGGACCGCGGCTTTGGCCAGCTTTTCCGCCAATTGCGAAGTATCGACGTAGTTCTGCGGCAGCTGGTCCGGGCTGTACAGGATGTCGGAGAGGCCGAGCCGGGCATCGGCAGCCAGCACGTGAGCGTGCAGATGAACCCGCACGGCATCCATTTGCACCGCCGGAATGCTCCCCGAGGGAATCTGGAAGCGTGACCAGGCCAGCAGAGGCACGGCGATCATCACCACGTCGAGCCCGCTGCTGCCCTCGGCGCGGCGCGTTTCGGCGCAGGACTCGATCATGTCGGCCAGTTCGTCATAGGCGCGCGAGCCGCCGTTGTACAACTGGTCGAGCACCGCGACCAGGGTCTCTTCCCCGTTATCGGCAAGCAAATGGTCTATGTGCGCCGCAAGGCGGGCTTCCCAGAAGGCATCCTCAATCCGGTTCGATGACTGGCTGAGCCGTGTTGCGAGACGGGTGAGAAGTTCTGAATCAGGTGTCTGGCGGGCGCGGCGCGGGAGGCGGTTGCGTTTCATGGAAGGATGGGGCCGAAAAAATGAACCGGCAGTGGCGGCGAGAGGGAATTCTATCAGTTGACCGGAAGCGGGGCTGGTCGCGATTAGCTGATAAAATCCGCATGTTTTTTTGCCAGCGGCGGTGACCGATGTTCTCCCGATTGATGCCCAGAGAGGCCAAGTTCTTCGATCTGTTCAACGCCCATGCGGACCTCATCGTCAAGGGCGGCAGGCAACTGGTAGCTTTGGTGGATGATCTGGGCAAGGGCCACGATGTGCTGGCTCAGCATGTGCAGGCCATCGACGAGATCGAAACGACGGCCGACAAGATCACCCACCAAACCATTGCGCTGCTGCATACTTCGTTCAACACGCCGCTCGATCGCGACGAGATTCATCACCTGATCATGCGCATGGACGATATCCTTGACCTGATCCAGGATTTCGCCGAAGCGATGTATCTCTATGACATCCGCGAGTTGACGCCTGAAGCTACGCAGCTCTCGGCCATTGTCGCCTCCAGTTGCGATCGGGTGCGGTCCGCCGTAATCCTGCTGCACAAGATGGACAATGCGCCAGCCATGCTCAAGCTCTGTCGCGAGATCGATCAACTCGAGTCCGATGCCGACCGCGCCATGCGTACGGGCATTACCAAGCTGTTCCGGGAAGAGGCGGATGTGCGTCAATTGATCAAGATGAAGGGCATCTACGAGTTGCTCGAGTCGGTGACCGATCGAGCCGAGGACGTGGCCAATATCATCGAGGGCATCATCCTCGAGAATTCCTGAACGGCCGTCATGCAAACGGTCGAGATGAGTCTGACGGTGATCGTGGTGCTGGTGCTGCTGGCGCTGGTCTTTGATTTCATGAACGGCTTTCACGACGCGGCGAATTCCATCGCCACCATTGTTTCGACGCGCGTGCTCAAGCCCCATCAGGCGGTGATCTGGGCGGCCGTGTTCAATGTGGTCGCGATATTCATTTTTCAGCTTACCGTGGCCAAGACCATTGGCAAGGGCACCATCGATCCGGACATCGTCGATTACCACGTAGTGTTCGGCGCCTTGATCGCCGGCATTGTCTGGAACACCATCACCTGGTACTACGGAATTCCGTCGAGCTCATCCCACGCGCTGATCGGCGGTCTGGTCGGTGCTGCCGTGGCCAAGGGCGGCATGGGAACGCTGATCTGGAGTGGTCTGGGCAAGACCCTGCTGTTCATTGTGGTCGCGCCGGTGCTGGGGTTTGTGCTCGGCGGCTTTCTCATGGTCGCCATCTCCTGGTTGTGCAACAGCATGGCGCCGCGCAAGGTGGACAAGGTGTTTCGCCGTTTGCAACTGCTGTCTGCGGCCGCCTACAGCATCGGCCATGGCGGCAACGATGCGCAGAAGACCATCGGCATTATCTGGATGTTGCTGCTGGCTGCCGGAGTTACCCCCCCGGACGAATCGGTGCCGATCTGGGTCATCGTTGCCTGCTATACCTCGATGGGTCTGGGCACGATGTTTGGCGGCTGGCGCATCGTCCGCACCATGGGCCAGCGCATCACCAAGCTGAATCAGGCCAAGGGTTTTTCCGCCAACATGGGTGGCGCGATTACCTTGTTCATGTCTACCCTGCTGGGGATTCCGGTATCAACGACCCACACCATCACCGGCGCGATAGCCGGCGTGGGCTCAACCGGCGGACCGAAGAATGTGCGCTGGGGAGTTGCCGGTGGCATCGTCTGGGCCTGGATCCTGACCATTCCGGCCAGCGCGCTGATTGCGGCCATTGCCTGGTGGATCGGCCGATTGGTGCTGTGAGTCCGTCTCCGGCGTGGCGACGCCATCATCTGCCACCGAGGTCCGTTACTGCATGAATGCGCGCATTGCTCCCGGTCCGGCTGCCTTTGGCCTGATGGTGGCGCTGTGCGCGATCTGGGGCATGCAACAGGTGGCGATCAAGGTCGCCAGTGACGGCATCAGTCCCATCCTGCAAGCCGGACTGCGCTCCGGCATCGCCGCCTTGCTGGTCTTCGCCTGGGCGCGCTGGCGAGGCATCGCCCTGTTCGCCAGCGATCAGTCGCTGCGGCCGGGCTTGCTGGCAGGATTCCTGTTTGGTCTCGAATTCGTCTTCATCTTCGTCGGCGTCGATCACACCACGGTGTCGCGCATGGTGGTGTTCCTGTATACGGCGCCCTGCTTTACCGTGCTCGGGCTGCACTTCTTCGTGCCCGGCGAACGCATGGGCTTGCGGCAGTGGGCCGGAGTGCTACTGGCCTTTGCCGGACTGGTGGCGGCCTTCATCGACAAGGCGTCGGGCGGCAGCTTGCTGGGCGACGTGTTTGGCGTCCTCGCGGCACTGTTCTGGGCGGCGACGACGGTGTTGATCCGCGCCACCGCACTGGCAAAAGTGACAGCGACCAAAGTGTTGCTGTATCAACTGGTGGTTTCGGCAGCAGTCATGTTTCCGCTTTCCTGGCTGGTCGGCGAGCGGGGCGTCACCGTACTGTCAGCGCCGACTCTCTGGGCCATGGCGTATCAGATCGTGATTGTTGCCTTCATCAGCTATCTGGCGTGGTTCTGGCTGTTGACGCGTTTCCTTGCGGGCCGGCTGCTGGTGTTTTCCTTCCTGACGCCCTTGTTTGGCGTCCTGTTCGGCATGCTGCTGATGGGCGACCAGCCCAGCCTGCCTTTCTTCATCGCCGCCGCGATGGTGGTGGGCGGTATCTTCCTGGTCAATCTGCCGGCGCGCAAATGAACCGGACACAGGCGTTTTCGCTGGGTCTGCGATCGGTTATGCCGATGTTGCTCGGCGTTGCGCCGTTCGGCGTGATCTACGGCGTGGTGGCGCTGCAAAGCGGAATTCCAGCCTTGGCGGCGATGGCCATGTCATCGATTGTGTTTGCCGGTTCTGCACAATTCTTGCTGGCGCAGCTGGTCGGCGCCGGCGCACCGCTGTTACTCACCGCCGGCGCGGTCGGTCTGGTGAATCTGCGCCACGCGCTCTACAGTGCATCCGTCGCGCCGGTGCTGGCGCGTTTGCCACTGCGCTGGAAAATCCTGCTGGCGTATCTGCTGACCGACGAAGCCTATGCGGCGGCGATTCCGCATCTGATGGCCGTCAAGCCGGATTCGCCGCAGTCGGCACAGGCGCACTGGATTCTGTTCGGTTCCGGTTTCGGCCTGTGGGCCGGCTGGCAGTTGGCGACGCTGGCCGGTGTGCTGATCGGCGCGCAACTGCCGGCGAACCTCGGGCTGGAGTTTGCGCTGCCGCTAACTTTCATCGCCATCGTGGTGCCGATGATCGACAGCCGCGCGCGCTTCATGGCCGCGTTGGCTGCAGGTGCGGTGGCTGTTGTCCTGACCGCCATGCCCTACAAGGTCGGCTTGTTCATGGCCGCTCTGGCCGGCCTGGTCGCCGGCGTGGCGATGCCGCGGAGGGCCAAGTGAATCTCTGGTGGCTGATGCTGGCATGCGGCGTGATCACTTTCGGCATTCGATATTCCTTCATTGCCGCCGAGGGACACTATCAGCCTCCGACCTGGTTTCGCCGGCTGCTGCCGTTTGTGCCGATCGCCGCACTGACCGCGCTTACCGCGCCGGAGTTGTTGCTGGTGCATGGCGAGATTGTTCTGGGCGGCAGCAATCCGCGCCTGTGGGCCGGCCTTGTCGCGATCATCGTTGCCGCGCTGTGGCGCAATACCCTGCTGACCATCGGCTGCGGTTTTCTCGCCCTGTTCCTGCTGCAGCGATCCTGACGCTCAGTCGATCCGGCAGCTGCGAAAACCGACAAAAATATCGTCGCGCTGCGGTTCGTAGTAGTTGCGATAGCGCGGGTTGCGCATGCGCGCGCGAGTGGCGAAGGAGCCGCCGCGTACGCTGCGGTGGGTATAAAAAAACGGGGCGGCGTATTCGGCGTAGGGGTCGGGACTGAAGCCCGGATAGGGCGCAAACGCACTGGCGGTCCATTCCCAGACCTGGTTGCCCCAAGCGAAATTACGGCCGTGCAGGGCAGCGTATTCCCACTCTTCCTCGGTCGGCAGACGGCGACCGGCCCAGCGGCACCAGGCTTCGGCTTCGTGCGCCGTAAGGTGAATCACCGGCTGGGCCGGCGCCAGTTCGACCCATGTCGCGAAGCGCTGCTGCTGCCAGGCATTTCCCTTCCTGCGCCAGTAGCGCGGCATTACCTGCGCGCTGGCGGCGAGCCATGCCTGGCCGCTGTCAGACCACCATTGCGGCTGCCGGTAGCCGCCGGCCTCGATGAAGTCCAGGTAGTCCGAATTCCTGACAGGTGTGGCGGAAATCGTGAACCCGTCGACGCGCTGCGGATGCGCCCACTTCTCGTTGTCGAAGACGAAGCCCTTGCCCGTGGGTGAACTGCCCATCTGGAACTCGCCGCCAGCCAATTCGATGTCGTGGGCTTGCGGCAGCTCGCTCAAGCCATCGGCAGCCGGCCACGCCAGCGTCTGCCCGGTGTAGCGGAAGGCCTCGTCGTGCATGTCCTCATGGAACAGGGCCAGCCGGTGAAAGTAGAGCGCGGTGTCCGTGTCCGGCAAAGCCCGCAAGGTGCTCAGCGCGCCGTCGAGCGTATCTTCGAGATAGCGCCGGGTCGCATGCCAGTCCGGCAGGTCGAGCTGCCAGCGGCTGTCGTGCGGAACATGCCGCGAGTCGTACCAGCGGTCGGCGTCCGGCAGACGGGAGGGGCGGGGCGGCGCCGCTTCGCCCCGGTAGCGCTGGCACCAGTACTCCATGAACCAGGCAACGTGACCGAGTTCCCACAATGGCGGGTTGATGATGTCAAGGCAGGGCAGGTGCAGTGGATCGGGCGAACGGACACCCTCGATGCTGACGCAGTCGTTCCAGGCCGCATATCCGTCAAGCAGGCTGATCGTATAATCGCGTGCATCCTGCATTGTATGGGCGAGCAGCCTCTTGTCAGCAGTTCTCAGGTCCGGCGTGTCCATTTCCTCCCCTCCCTCCGTCGTCATTATCAGCCCGGCACTGGCCAGTGCCAATAACGGCAACTGGCATACGGCACGGCGTTGGGCGCGATGCCTTGTGCCCCATGCGCAGGTTCGCGTCGAGCGCGAGTGGAGCGGCACCGATGATGATCTGATGATCGCTCTCCATGCCCGGCGCTCCGCCGCAGCGATCGCTGCGTTTTCCGCACGGTATCCACAGCGGCCCGTGGCGCTGGTTCTGACCGGAACGGATCTCTATCGCGATATCCGTACAGACGAAGAGGCGCAGCGTTCGCTGATGTTGGCCAGCCGTCTGATACTGCTCCAGGCAGAGGGATTGCACGAGTTGTCGCCCGGGCATGCGGCCAAGGCCATGGTGATATACCAGTCGGCGCGACCGCTGAAGCCGGGCCGGCGCAGTCGGCGTCACTTCGATCTGGCGCTGGTGGGACATCAGCGGCCCGAGAAGGACCCGCTCACCGCAGTCCGTGCCTTGTTGCAACTGCCCGCTGACCTGCCGGTGCGCCTGTTCCACGTCGGTGCAGTACTTGATCCTGAGTTGGGGCGTCAGGTGGCTGAACTGGGTGCGCAGGACAGTCGTTATCATTGGCTCGGCGCCTTGTCGCAGGCGGCAGCACGCCAGCGCATCAAGCGTTGCCACCTGTTGCTGCTTCCATCGCTCATGGAGGGTGGCGCCAACGTGCTGATCGAAGCGGTGACCAGCGGCGTACCGGTGCTCGGCAGTGATATTTCCGGCAATCGGGGCATGCTCGGGGCTGATTATCCCGGCTGGTTTCCCGTCGGTGATGCAGAGCGGTTGGCGCAACTGGTTCTGGCGGCGGTGCGCGATCCGGATTACTACGCGAACTTGTCCCGACGTTGCGCCGAGCGGGTATCCTTGTTCTCTCCGGCGCACGAATGCGCGGCCGTTTGCAGTCTTCTTGAAATGACAAGGGTGTCGAAACAATGAATTCCCCGAAACCTTCCTCCTCCCCGATCCGGCTGACGAGTTTCAGCCACGGCGGCGGCTGCGGCTGCAAGGTCGCTCCCGGCGTGCTGTCTGAAATTCTGCGCGGTGCGCGAGGCTTTCCGGTGCCGAAGGAACTCATGGTCGGCATTGAAACGGCTGACGATGCTGCGGTGTACCGCCTCAACGACGAACAGGCCCTGATTGCCACCACCGATTTCTTCATGCCGATCGTGGACGATCCTTATGATTTCGGCCGCATTGCGGCGACCAATGCGATCAGCGACGTGTATGCCATGGGCGGCACGCCGATCATGGCGCTGGCCCTGGTCGGGATGCCGCTCGACAAGCTGCCGCTGGAGGTGATCGGCAAGATCCTCGAGGGCGGCGAAAGCGTCTGCGCCGCCGCCGGCATTCCGATTGCCGGCGGCCATACCATCGATTCCGTGGAGCCGATCTATGGGTTGGTGGTGATGGGGCTGGTGCATCCCGACCGGGTGAAGACGAACGCCGGTGCGCGGGCCGGCGACGCGCTGATCCTGGGCAAGCCATTGGGCGTCGGAATACTGTCGGCGGCACTGAAAAAAGGCGCACTGGATGCCGCCGGCTATGACGCGATGATCGCCAGCACGACCAAGCTCAACACTCCGGGCAGGCGCCTCGCGCATTTTGGCGGCGTGCATGCGTTGACCGATATCACCGGCTTCGGGCTCCTCGGCCACTTGCTCGAAGTGTGCCGTGGCGCAAAGCTGTCGGCAGTTCTCGGCATGGGCAAGATTCCCGTGCTGGCCGAGGTGGAGCGGCTGGCAACGGCGGGCTACATCACGGGAGCCTCTTCGCGCAACTGGACGGCCTATGGGGACGACGTCGCGCTCGAAGCGACGATCACGACCATGCAGCGCGCCCTGCTGACCGATCCGCAAACCAGCGGCGGCCTGCTGGTGGCCTGCCAGCCTGAGGCAATCGATGAGGTGCTTCAGGTGTTTCGCGCCGAAGGCTTTGCGGAAGCAGCCTTGATCGGACGTCTGGAGGCCGGCCCGGCCCAAGTCAGAGTGGGCGCTTGAACTCCTGCTGCGGGGGGCGGGCGAAGAACAGCGCAAACCAGCCGCGGGGATCTGTCCATAACTGTATGTTGGCAAATCCTGCTGACGCCAGCAGCGCCGTGAACCTTTCCGGCGAATACTTGTACGAGTTCTCGGTGTGGATTCGTTCGCCGGCGGCGAAGCGCCTGACGCTGCGGCCAGCGGCATCCGGCCAGCTTGCGCTGACCGCGCGGCGGGCCTCCAGATACATTTCGATGCGGGTCTCGCCGGCGTTGTAAAAGGCCACGTGTTGCCAGTCGCCGATGTCGAAGTCGGCGTCGAGTCGTGCATTGACGTGCCGCAGCAGGTTGCGGTTGAAGGCGGCGGTGACGCCCAGGGAGTCGTCATAGGCTGCTTCCAGCAGCGCATGGTCCTTGATCAGATCGACCCCGATCAGCAAGCCGCCTGAGGCGTCCATGTTGTCGGCCAGCCTTTGCAGGAATTTGCCGGCGTCCTGCGGACTGAAGTTGCCGATGCTGGAGCCCGGATAAAAGAACATGCGCCGTTCCGATGCCAGGTCGTCGGGCAGGTCGAGTTCGTGCGTGAAGTCGGCCCCAATGCCGATCATCTCGATTGGCGGCAGTTCGCGTTTCAGCTGCTGCAGTGAATCGCGCATGAAATCGACCGAAATATCGATCGCGACATAGCGGGAGGGAAGAACTCCGGCATGGAAAAAATTACCGGCCTTGCCACAGCTACCGCAGCCGAGATCGATGAGCGTGAAGTCTTCACCCAGCGCTTGTCTGATGGC
The DNA here is from genome assembly GCA_025353195.1 of Rhodocyclaceae bacterium. Lineage (GTDB taxonomy): Bacteria > Pseudomonadota > Gammaproteobacteria > Burkholderiales > Rhodocyclaceae > Sulfuritalea. The sequence continues at coordinate 378 of JANXRC010000171.1, read as the reverse complement.
CGGCAAATGCTCGGCGAAGATCGCAGCTTCGGTCCTGGTCGGGTAGTACTCCGGCAGTTCGGTGATCGCCGCGAAGAGGCGCGAGCCGAGCTTGTCGTAGAAGAACTTCGGCGCGATGTGTGCTTGCGGCTGCAGCAATCCGGCGGCCAGTTCCTGCCGCAAATGGGCGTTCTGTTGTGGCGAGTCCCAGTCGAGAATTTGGTGAAGCCTGATCTGCGGCGGCATCTTAGTCAGCCAGCAGCAGAAAAACGGTGGGGCGCTTGTCCAGATCAGGCGACGAGGCCGCTTTCCAGTCTGCGATTCGATGCGTGACGATGTGTTCGCTACTCAGCGTGAGGTCGATCGCCAGGCAAAGGCACGTCTTCGGCCGGCAGTTCA
>JANXRC010000136.1 GCA_025353195.1 Rhodocyclaceae bacterium | reverse complement strand
GCGTCAGCAAGGACATCGAACCATTCGCCCATTGCCAGGGACGAGTCGTCATTGACGTTGTACACCCGATTGGGTCGCCCGCGCTGCAGCGCCGCGACGCAGGCACGACCGAGGTCATCGGCGTGGATGTGATTGGTCTGGCTGTCTTCGGCGGCAAGCATCAGGGGCAGGCGCTGGTGCAGACGCGCCAGTGGCAACCGGTCAGCCGCATAGATGCCGGGCGCCCGCAGGATGCTGACGCGACAATGGCGTCCCCGCTGCCGGCCGAATTGACGCAGGCGTCGTTCGGCATCCACCCGCCGTGCCGCGCGCGCCGACTGTGCCGCCGGCATGCGCGTTTCGCTGACCCGCGCGCCTTCGCAATCGCCATAAACGCCGCTGGTGCTGATGTAGACCAGCTGTCGTGGTAGACTTTTTCCGCGTCGCAGAACGGCAAGCAGATTTCGCGTCCGTGCGTCGCCGGCACCTTGCGGCGGAGGCGGCGCGCTGTGGATCACCGCATCCGAGATGCCGGCCAGGCGCTTCAAGGTTGCGGGCAGGTCCAGGTCGCCCTCGATCTGCGTAATGCCCAGCGCTGCCAGTTGCGGGTCGCGTTGACGCACCAGGGCGAGCACGTGCCAGCGCAGCACGAGCTGCGGCAGAGCGCGGCGCATGACGTCACCGCAACCAATGATCAGCAATCTACGCATCGGACAATTATCGCATGGCCCCAGTTGCCTCATTCCGCGTCACCCTTCAGCCCAGCGGGCACAGCTTCACCACCGATGGCAGCGACTCCGTCTTGCAGGCGGCGCTCGCTGCCGGCCTCACGCTTCCCTACGGCTGTCGCAATGGTGCCTGCGGCGCCTGCAAGGGCAAGGTGCTCGAGGGGCTGGTCGATCATGGCGCCGCGGAGGAGCAGGCCTTGTCCGTGGCCGATCGCGCCGGCGGTCTGGCCTTGTTCTGTTGCGCCAAGCCGCTTTCCGACCTGGTGCTCGAGGCTCGCGAAGTCGGCACGGCAAAGGACATCCCGGTCAAGGTCATGCCCTGCCGGGTGCAGAAGATCGAGCGCGTGGCCGACAATGTAATTGTGCTGAGCCTCAAATTGCCGGCGAACGAGCGCCTGCAATTTCTTGCCGGGCAGTACATCGAATTTCTGCTGAAGGACGGCAAGCGCCGCGCCTTTTCCATCGCCAATGCGCCGCACGATGACGGCTTCCTGCAATTGCATATCCGCCTGATCGCCGGCGGCGAGTTCACCCGGCATGTGTTTTCCGGCATGAAGGAGAAGGACATCCTGCGATTCCAGGGCCCTTACGGCAGTTTCTTCCTGCGCGAGGAGTCGTCGAAACCGGTGATCCTGCTCGCCGGCAGTACCGGTTTCGCCCCGATCAAGGCGCTGGTCGAGCATGCCATTCACAACCACATCACGCGTCCGCTGGAAATCTACTGGGGTGCGCGCAACCGCGCCGGGCTCTACCTGCCCGATCTGCCCGCAGACTGGGCTGCCGCCCATAGCCATATCCGCTATGTGCCGGTGCTGTCCGATGAGACCGCCGGGGACGCCTGGAGCGGACGTAGCGGCTTGGTCCACCGTGCCGTGCTCGAAGACCACGCCGACCTGTCTGCCCATCAGGTCTACGCCTGCGGGGCGCCGGGCATGATCGACGCCGCGCGTGTCGAGTTCGCCGCGCATGGTTTGCCCCCCGAAGAGTTCTTCGCCGATGCCTTCACTTTTGCGCCCGCCGTGACTACCGTGACGCCTGCTTGATTGCCTGGCACCAACGCATGGCGCGGCAGTATTTTCCTGAGAACTACTCGCCCAGATAAGCGGCACGCACGCGCGAATCGGCGAGCAGTGCCGCCGAACCGTCCGCCAGCGTGATCACCCCGCTTTCCATGACATAGCCGCGCGAGCAGACCTCCAGCGCAAGGCGTGCGTTTTGTTCCACCAGCAGTATCGTCACGCCCTCCGCGGCGATCCTGCGCACCACCTCGAAGACCTTTTGCACCATCAACGGGGCCAGGCCCATCGACGGTTCGTCGAGCAGCAGCAGCCGGGGACGGCCCATCAGGGCGCGGCCGATGGCGAGCATTTGCTGCTCGCCGCCGGACAGGGTGCCGGCGACTTGCGTCCTGCGCTCCATCAGGCGCGGCAGCAAGTCGTAGATTCGTTCCAGATCAGCGGCAATGGCGTGGGCATCATGACGATGATAGGCGCCCATCATCAGATTTTCGGCGACGGTGAGTCGGGCAAACACGCCGCGACCTTCGGGCACCAGCGCCAATCCCTTGGCAATAAGCTCGTGGCCCGGCAGGCCTTCGATACGCTCGCTTGCGTAATGAATTTCGCCGCGTGAGGGAATCATGCGCGCCAGTGCCTTGAGCGTGGAGGTCTTGCCGGCGCCGTTGGCGCCGATCAGGCAAACCATCTCGCCCTCCTCGACGGCAAAGGAGATACGCTTCACGGCCGCAATTCCACCGTAATGAACTTGAAGGTTCATTACGGCAAGCATGGAATTGCCATCCCCCCGTCCCCCTTCCCGTGGAAGGGGGCGATGATGTTCGCTCGCTTCGCTCGAAGTGTTCATCTCACCTGGTGCCTACGCCAAGATAGGCCTCGATGACTTTCGGGTTGGCGCGCACGGCTTCGGGTACGTCCTCGGCGATCTTTTCGCCGTAGTCCAGCACCGCGACGCGGTCGCACAGCCCCATGACCAGTTTGACGTCGTGCTCTATCAGCAGCACGGTCAGTCCGTCGTCACGCAGTCCCTCGATCAGGCTGCGCAGGGCCGCGGTCTCCGTTGCGTTCATGCCGGCGGCTGGTTCGTCCAGCGCCAGCAGTTTGGGATCGGTGGCCAGGGCGCGGGCAATTTCGAGCCGGCGCTGGTCTCCGTAGGAAAGCTGGCGGGCCAGATCGTCGGCATGATCGGAGATGCCGACGTAGCGCAGCAACTCTTCTGCGCGGCGGCGAATTCCGGCTTCCTCGATCCGTTCTGCGCGCGTGCGCAGGATGGCGCTGAAGACGCCGGCGCGGGTGCGCACATGGCGGCCGATCATGACGTTTTCGAGTGCTGTCATGTTGGCGAACAGACGGATGTTCTGAAACGTGCGGGCAATTCCGGCGGCGGCCACCGCATGAGGACTCTCCAGCGTCAGTGGCACGCCGGCGAATCGCACGTCGCCGCTGTCGCGCGGGTAGAGGCCCGTAAACACGTTGAACAGCGTGGTCTTGCCGGCACCGTTAGGGCCGATCAGGCCGTAGATCTCGCCGCTGCGAATGGTCAGCGAAACATCCTTGAGCGCTTGCACGCCGCCGAAGCGTTTGCCGATATTGCGGGCTTCGAGAAGATTAGTACTCATGCTCGATCCGCATCCATCTCGCGGCGATGCCGGGTTTCCGGCCACAGGCCGGCCGGACGGAAGCGCATGGTCAGTACCAGTGCGAGGCCGAACACCAGCATGCGCAGCACTTCGGGGTCGACCAGCAATTTGCCGAACAGGGCCATTTGCGCCGGCTCCACGGTGTAGCGCAGCAGTTCGGGGACGAAGGAGAGCAGCACGGCGCCGGCAATCACGCCCCAGATGTTGCCCATGCCGCCCAGCACCACCATGGCCAGCACCATGATCGATTCGTTGAGGATGAAACTCTCGGGGCTGACGAAGCCCTGGATTGCGGCGAACATGCCGCCGGCAATGCCGCCAAATGACGCGCCCATGGCGAACGCCAGCAGCTTGATGTTGCGCGTGTTGATACCGCTGGCCTTGGCGGCGATCTCGTCCTCGCGGATGGCGACCCAAGCCCGACCGATGCGCGAATCCTGCAGGCGGCGGTTGATCACGATCACCGCCAGCAGCACCAGCAGCAAGAAATAGTAGTACTTGATCGGGCCGCTGAAGACCAATGTGCCGAGCGTGTCGCTGGCGGAAAAATCCAGCGGCCCGATCTGGAACGGGTCGATCCGGTTGATGCCTTTCGGGCCGTTGGTCAGATTGACCGGCGAGGACAGATTGTTCATGAAGATGCGCACGATCTCGCCGAAGCCGAGCGTGACAATGGCCAGGTAGTCGCCGCGCAGGCGCAAGGTGGGTGCCCCGAGTATGACACCGGCAAGGCAGGCGACGGTGGCGCCGATCGGCAGGATGACCCAGAACGGCAGGTGCAGCCCGAAATGCGGCGAGGCCAGCAGCGCATAGACGTAGGCGCCGACCGCAAAGAAAGCCACATAGCCGAGGTCGAGCAGGCCGGCAAAACCGACCACGATGTTGAGGCCCAGCGACAGCAGCACGAACAGCACGGCAAAGTTGGTGATGCGCACCCAGGCGGTACCCGCCGCGGCAAGGACGAAGGGCAGCGCGATCAGCGCGATCGCGATAAGGGCCAGGCCGAAACGTTCGCGGTTTGTCTTCACCTCACGCGCGCTCCGAGACGCGCTCGCCGAGCAGGCCGGAGGGCCGGAAGACGAGGACCAGAATCAGCATCAGGAAGGCAAACACGTCCTGGTAGTTGCTACCGAAGAGCACGAAGTTTCCGCCGTCCGCACACTGTCCGGTCAGCCAGCCATTTGTGATGGGCCAACTGCAGAGGTCGGTCAGTTCGCCGACGTAACCGGTGCCGAGCGCTTCCACCAGGCCGAGCAGGATGCCGCCGAGCATGGCGCCGGCGATGTTGCCGATGCCGCCCAGTACCGCCGCGGAGAAGGCCTTGAGGCCGAGGCTGAAGCCCATCGTGTAGTGGGCGATGCCGTAATAGCTGCCATACATGACGCCGGCCACGGCGCCCAGTCCGGCACCGATGACAAAGGTGGCGGCGATCACGCGGTTGGCGTTGACACCCATCAGGCCGGCAATGTGCACATTTTCCGCGGTGGCGCGAATCGCGATGCCGAAGCGTGTGCGATAGACGAACCAGGAGAGGCCCGCCATCATCGCCAATGACAAAAGAATGATGGCGATCTGCACGCTGCTGATCGCCGCGCCGCCGATGCCGAACACCCTGTTGTCGATGATCTGCGGAAAGGCCAGCGGATTGCGGCCCCAGGCCAGCAGGGCCAGATGCTGCAGGATGATCGACATGCCGATGGCGGTGATCAGCGGCGCCAGCCGCGGGGCGTGACGCAGAGGGCGATAGGCTACGCGCTCGAGCAGATAGCCCATGATCATGCAGGCCGGAATCGCCGCGATCACTCCGGCGAGGACGATCACCAGCGGCGGCAGGCTGCTGCCAGCCAGCGCGGTGATGACGGAAAAGGCCACCATGGCGCCGATCATCACCACTTCGCCGTGGGCGAAGTTGATCAGTTGAATCACGCCATAGACCATCGTGTAACCGAGCGCGACAACGGCATACACGCTGCCGGTGGTGAGGCCGTTGATGATCTGCTGGAGCAGGATGTCCATAGACGTATCGGGCGAATCCTCGGGGGATACCGTCGCCGGCTTTCCGCCGGAGACATGAAAACGGGGAAGCCGCCGGAGGGCGACTTCCCCGTTCGTTTCAGCAGATGCTTACTTCTTCGCGGGGGCAGCGGGAGCCGGAGCCGCCACCGCCGGAGGAGCCACCGCCGGAGCCGCTGCTGCAGGTGCCGGGGCCGCCGCCGGAGCTGCCGCTGGAGCCGCGGGTGCAGGAGCCGCAGGAGCGCCCGCTGCGGGAGCCGGAGCGACCGCAGGGGCGGCGCCAGGAGCCGGCGCGGCAGGAGTCGGCGCTGGCGCTACGGCAGGAGCGGTGGCCTGCGCGTACTCATCCAGAGTCATCGACTTGCCGCTCTTGAGGATGGCCACCGGGGTGATCTTGCCTTCCTTCAGGGTGAAGATCGTCATCTCGGCATCCTTGCGGTCGCCCTTTTCGTCGAACTGGATGTTGCCGCTGGCACCGTTGTAATTGCTCGCGGCCAGCGCCGGCAGGTATTTCGCCGGGTCGGGCGAATCGGCCTTCTTCATCGCCGCTATGAGCAGGCTGGCGGCGTCGTAGGTGAAAGGCGAGTAGAGGATGGGATCGACCTTGAACTTTGCCTTGTAGCCGTCGAGGAACTTCTTGCCCGCCGCCTGCACGGGGATGCCGGCCTGCGAGCAGAGCAGACCCTCGGCGGCAGGACCGGCGAGCTCGGCCATCTTGTCGGTACAGGCGCCATCGCCAAAAGCGAATACGGCGGTCATCTTCAGCTCGCGCGCCTGCTTGATCAGGGGGCCTGCGGTGGCGTCCATGCCGCCGTAGAACACGGCGTCGGGTTTCTTGCCCTTGACCTTGGTCAGCACGGCCTTCCAGTCCACCGTCTTGTCGGTCCCCTTCTCGCGCGGCAGCACCTTGACGCCGGCAGCCTTGAGGGTCTTCTCGACTTCGTTGGCAAGGCCTTCGCCGTAGGCGGTCGCGTCATCGATCACGGCCACGGTCTTCGGCTTGGTCTGGCCGGCAAGGTAGTTGGCCACGGCCGGGCCCTGCTGGTCGTCACGACCCACCACCCGGAACACGCCCTTGAAGCCTTGCTCGGTGAGTGCCGGATTGGTGGCGGAGCCGGAGATCATCGGCAACCCGGCCTGGTTGTAGATGGCCGAGGCGGGAATCGTGGTGCCGGAATTTAGGTGGCCGACAATGCCGGCAACCTTGGCGTCGACCAGTTTTTGCGCCACGGTGTTGCCCACTTTCGGGTCGGACTGGTCATCTTCCGACATCAGTTCGAACTTGACCTTCTTGCCGCCGAGCGTGATGCCAGCCGCATTGGCCTCATCGACGGCAAGGCGGGCGCCGTTCTCGTTGTCCTTGCCCAGATGCGCAATGCCGCCGGTGAGCGGCGCCACGCTACCGATCTTGATCACCATGGGAGGCGGCGGGGGTGGGGGCGGCGGAGGCGGCGGGGGCGGTTCTTCCTGCCCGCAACCCATCAGGGCAACGGCGGCAATCACGGACAGCGCGAGGGCGTTGATGGGCACATTCATGGCAATGCTCCGTTAAGGTCGGGGAATGGCGGGATGATACGCGGGATCATAAATCAGCCGGGAGGATTCTTGCCTTCTGTCATAGGCCTTGTCAATGCTGTCGGGCAGATGCGGCGAGGCGACATTCCGGCGCGGATTCTGCTTCGCGGGCCGGCGACATATCCCACAAGGGGACACCGTCCCATCCCTGCCGGGATGGGACATAAAAAAAGCCAGCTCCGCGAGTGGCGGAACTGGCCCTTCTTCGTTGCGACCGGAATTACTTGGCGCCAGCGAGAATCCACTTGACCAGGGTCTTCAGATCCTCATCCTTGACCGCGGCATTCGGCGGCATCGGGATCGGACCCCACACGCCGCTGCCACCCTTTCTGACCTTGGCAATCAGCATCGCCTCGTCGCTCGCCTTGTATTTTTTCGCGACGTCCTGATAGGCGGGGCCGACCAGTTTCTTGTCGACTGTATGACAGGCCAGGCAACCGCTCTTGGTGGCCAGTTCCTTGTTGGCGAAAGCCGGAGCCGACACCAGTACGCTGGCAGCAACCAGCGCGGAGATCAATACCGATTTCATGTTGAATTCCTTGTTGTATGGATAAGAATGAATGGGGTCAAACACTGCGAATGCTACCGGATCCAGCGTGTGCAATAAATGCTTCAAATCAATAAATCAGTTCGTCCAGATTCGCTGTCGGGGCCATGCAAGTAACGCCGCGACACACCCATGCGTTGACCTGATCGCTTTCCGGTTTGGCCAGACCCTCGGGCAGGCCTGCAATTCCGTTGGGCAGGGCGACCACAAGGCGGCGCGGCGCGGTGCCCAGTTTGCGCTGCCATTGCGCCATCCGTGCAACAGGCCCGCGCAGGATAACGATGTCCGGCGGAGTGAGCGCTTCTTCAAGCGCTCGCAGCAGGCTGCCAAAGCCAGCCGGTGAGCGGCAGAGCTGCGGCCAGAACAGGCGCAGCGTTCTCTCGGCGGCGGCGAGGTAACGGCCTTCGCCCAGCAGGTGTCCGAGACGTTGCAGGGCAAACGCGGCAATGCCATTACCCGACGGAGTGGCATTGTCGTGGCCGGATTTCGGGCGGTGAATCAGCGTCTCGTGGTCGTGGGCGGTGAAGAAGAATCCGCCTGCTGCGCGGTCTTCGAAGCGGGCCAGCAGGGTATCGGCAAGCTCGACGGCGAAGGCCAGATCCTCGCCGCGGAATTCTGACTGCATCAACTCGAGCAGGGCGGCGAGCAGAAAGGCGTGATCGTCGAGATAGGCGTCGAGGTGGGCGCGGCCGTCCCTGGCCGTGGCGAGCAAGCGTTTGTCATGCCACAGGGTGCCGCGTACAAAGTCCATTGCGCGCTGTGCCGAACGAAGCCAGTCGTCACGCGCGAAGACACGAGCTGCGTGGACCATGCCTTCGATCATCAGCGCGTTCCAGCTGGTCAGCACCTTGTCATCGCGGCCGGGACGGATGCGCTTTTCGCGCGCGGCAAACAGCTTTTGGCGCGCCGATTCGAGCAGCGGGATTTCTTCGGCGGCCAGATCGTCGGCGACCTTCGCGTGCCAATGGCGATTCTCGAAATTCGGCGGGCCATCGAAACCCCAGCGCCGTGCCGCCAGCGCCGACTCTTGCGCGGTGAGCAGTGAGTCCACTTCGCTGCGATCCCAGACATAGTACTTGCCTTCCTCGCCCTCCGAGTCGGCGTCGAGCGAGGAGTAATAGCCGCCCTCGGCAGACTGCATTTCACGCAGCACCCAGGTTGCGGTTTCTTCGGCGACGCGGGCGTAGATCCGCTCGCCGGTCTCCACCCAGGCATCGGCGCTGAGCGAGAGGAGCGGCCCGTTGTCGTAGAGCATTTTTTCGAAATGCGGGATTTCCCAGCGCTCATCCACGCTGTAACGGCAGAAACCGCCGCCGATCTGGTCGTAGATGCCGCCCTCGCTCATGCGTTTCAGCGTGGTCAGCGCCATCTGGCGCAGGCCGGGATCGGAGCGACGCAACAGGAAGGCAAGATCAGTCGGGTGCGGAAATTTCGGCGCACCGCCAAATCCACCGTGGCGGCTATCGAAGCTTCCGGTCAGCATCTCTTCCGCCGCCACCAGTGGTGCCGGGTCGAACTCGGCGGTCGCTGCCGTTGCGCCGGGCACCGTGCCGGCCAAGCCCCGGCGCAGTTCGGCGTTCTGCGTTTCGATGTCGCTGCGGCGATTGTTGAAGGCTTCCGCCACACGCTGGCAAAGGTCGGCAAAACCGGGCAGGCCGTAGCGGGGTTCCCGGGGGAAATAGGTGCCGCCGAAAAACGGCGTGCCGTCGGGGGCGAGGAACAGGGTCAGTGGCCAGCCGCCACTGCGCTGCGTCAGCATCTGGTGCGCGGTCTGGTAGATCTGGTCGAGATCGGGGCGCTCCTCGCGATCGACCTTGATATTCACGAACAGGCGGTTCATCACCGCCGCCACTTCCGGATCCTCGAAGGATTCGTGCGCCATGACGTGACACCAGTGGCAGGCTGAATAACCGATCGACAGCAGGATCGGCCGGTTCTCGCGGCGGGCGAGAGCGAGCGACTGCTGATCCCACGGCTGCCATTGGACGGGGTTCCCGGCGTGCTGCAGCAGGTACGGTGAGGTTTCGGCAGAAAGCCGGTTGGTGAGTGGCAGTGACATGACAGGCTCGTGCAGACCTTGCACTATACCCGATAAAAATAGTCGGGTATAGCTCCGGCGTTGCCCCGCCTCGCCGGCCGCTCAGATCCCCATCTTCTCGAATATCTTGTCGAGCTTCTCCTGCAGCGTCGCAGCGGTGAAGGGCTTGACGATATAGCCCGAGGCCCCGGCCTGCGCGGCAGCGGCGATGTTCTCTTTCTTCGCTTCGGTGGTGATCATCAGAAACGGCAGCGTCTTCAGCCCGGCATCGGCGCGAACATGCTGCAGCAGCGCGAGTCCGTCCATATTCGGCATGTTCCAGTCCGAAACGACGAAGTCGAAACCGCCTTCACGCAACTTGGCCAGTGCCGCAGCGCCGTCCTCGGCTTCCTCGACATTGGTTAAGCCGAGCTCCTTCAACAGGTTGCGCACGATCCGGCGCATGGTCGAGAAGTCGTCGACCACCAGAAACTTGAGTGAGCTGCGGTCGGGCATGGTCTGGTCCGTGCGGATGGCGAATAGCACGCACTATGCCTGATGCCGGAAGAGGCTAAAACCGAGAATACGGGCGGGAACCGCCTAGCTATCTCCGCGCAAGCGCTGCCACCAGCGCTTCCTGTTTTCCGGCGCCGGGCGGGCGGAGACCAGTTCGTCGGGCGCTACGCGGCTCATGATCCAGCCCGGCAGCGGCGGGTTCCTCGACGAACCGCAGGACGATCCGAGGTTGTTCGGATCGTAGATCTTGATCAGGCGCGGATTGGCCAGATCATCGACGTACACAATGCCGCAGTAGGACTCATGATGTTCCGCCCGCAACAGGGCGTCGACGCGTTCGATGAAGGCACTGACAGCGGCGGCGCCGGCCGCAACAGTCGGCGCTGGCGATGCGCCGACTGCCACGAGATACCACCCGGCAACGGGGTCGACGTTTTGCCAGAGCGCCGTCAGTTGATCCCAGTCCATCACCGACCAGAGACGGCCGTTGTAAAGGCGCTGGAATTCCGTCATCTACTTGTGCTCGACCATGCTGTATGTGCCGTCGGCATTGAACTTGATTTCGGCATCGAGAAACGCTACTTGCGCCTTGCCGCCGAGCATCCTCGCCGTGTCGTAGGCCTCACCGGACCGCGCGCCGGTACCGCAGATGAACACCACCGGCTTGTCCGTGGGCAGCGTGGCTATCTTCTTCTCCAGCTCGTTGATCGGGATATTCACGGCGCCCTTGATGGTACCGGCGGCGAACTCTTTCGGGTCACGCACATCGACCAGCATCAGCGAGCCGGGATTCTCCTTCCAGACCTTCTCGAACGAAGCTACTGTGACCGTCCCCTTTTCCTTGCCGGGCACCAGAGCTGCCGCCGTTGCTCCGCCCGAGACACCGGCTGCGGCGCCGACGGGCGCGGGAGCACCGTACAGCGTCTCCCATTCCGGGTAGCCCGGCGGGTATGTCAGGACATTGGTATAGCCCAGCTTGCGCGCCTTCTCCGCCGACTTGTCCGAGAGCACGCATTCGAGGCCGCCGCAGTAGTAGATCAGCGGCGTCGCCTTGTCTGCCGGCAGCTTGTCGACGTGCTTGTCGAACTCGGATTCGGAGATGTTGATGGCGGTCGGAATCATGCCTTTGTCGGCAAGGCGCTTCGGTCGTGCGTCGACCAGCAGGTAGGCCGCCTTTTCCTCCATCAGCTTCTTGATGTACGCGGCGGACACTGACATCTGGGCGCCCTTGGCCTTCCAGTCGGGCGAGCCGGCGGGATAGACCTTGATGTTGCTGTAACCGAGCTTTTCGGCCTTGAAGGCCGAGTTGTGGCTCAGCATGCATTCCAGCCCGCCACAGTAGAACAGCAGCAACGCGGCCTTGTCCGCCGGAAGCTTGCCGACCAGCTTGTCGAACTGGCTGTCGGGAATGTTGATCGCTCCGGGAATATGGCCCACATCATATTGGCGTGCCGCCGGGCGCGAATCGATGATCATCACGCCCTTCTTCGGCGGAATGCTCACGTTCTGGCGGACAAAATCGTAATCGACCAGCGCTTTGTTGTACCAGCCGTCCCTAGGCTGAATCGCCGCTGCATCGGCGGCGTAGGTCGTCACCGGATAAACCATCGGCGCTGCGGCAAGGCTGGTGAGGACGGCGACGAACAGGGTGAATCTTTTCGTTCTAGTTGCGGCGTAACGCCCGCTGAAGCGGGCATTAGCCTGCTCTGAAACTCCGTGAAACGTCGTTTTCATGATGATCTCCTAAAGCAAAGTGAATTTCTCGGTACTCTCGTTATAGCGCACCAGTGCGTACCACGCCAGTAGCAGGCCGCCGCCTATCAGCAGCGTCCAACCCCAGCTGCCGAGCATTTCGGGAAGATAGGCCTGGAAGCCGACCTTGGTCATTTCATACATTTCGACGTTGGTTTCGTCGACGGAAGTCAGGCCGGCCATCTTGAGCAAGGCGCTGGCCGTCGAGCCCATCCAGGAGAAGAAGAACATGGTGACCCACAGCTTCAGGTGCCCTTCGCCCATCCGCCACAGCGAACCCGAGGCACAGCCGCCGGCGAACACCATGCCGATGCCGAAGATCACGCCGCCCGCCAGCGAGCCAATCCAGAAGGTGGCGGGAATGGCGAGGTAGGGATCGATCACCTTCTTCTGGAACAGCAGCGCGGCGATCGGCATGCCGATCGCCAGCGCGAGGATCACGGCCTTGGTCATGTCGCCCTCGGCAGTCATGAAGGGCTCGCGGAAGGCTCGGGCGAAGCACAGGCGCGAGCGGTGCATGATGAAGCCGATGGCGAAGCCGGCGAGAACAATCACGGCGCGGGCCACCAGTTGTTCGTCGGCAGAGCCGTACCACTGCGTGGCCCAGAGCAGAACGCCAACCGCCACGGCAAGACCGAGCAGGGGATACCTGTGCGTCACGCTATCCGGGATATCCAGGGCTGGTGGCGCCTGCATGCCCCATTCGATATGGTCCAGGGTCCACAACAACAGTTTGAGGCCGATCGCAGCGCCGGCCAGCAGGCCGGCCCACATCGCCCAGCCCGCGGGAGACGAATGCAGCACGGGATTGAAAAAGCCGCCGGTGGTACAGCCGCCGGCGAGTGCGGCGCCGACGCCGAGCAGGCTGCCGCCCATCGCCGCCCAGAGGTATTCGAGGGGTGGCGGGCGATTGGGGCTGAATTGGCGTGACAGCAGCGCGGCGCTGAAAGCACCGAGCACCAGCATGATGTTCATCAGCGACATGCGGTGCATGAGGAAGCCGTCGAGATCATGGGGTACGCCGAGCAGGGGACCCAGCCCGATCAGGTTGTTGAACCAGTCGCCCCAGAACTTGACGCCGCCGAACACGCCCCAGACCAGGCCGCTCAGCATCAGGCCGATGATGACCAGCACCAGCAGCATGGCGCCGACAAACGGCGACCAGGCCTCGACGAAAATCGTCTGGTAATCCGCTTTGAAGCCGGCGCGCCAGCCGGTGCGGTCTTCTTCGCTCATGGCCTGTCCTTCGTCTAGAAGACCAGTATCTGGTCGGCGCCGCTGGTCCAGTCTGCGAGTTCGTCGAGCGTGCCGCGATGGCAGCCTTCGACCAACTCGTCTGCGGCGAGGCCGCGCGCGTCCATGCAGGTTCCGCAAACCCCGACTTCACAGCCGCGGCGGCGCAGGTTTCCCAGCATGGCTTCAATGTTGTAGTAACCCACTGGCAGTTTTTGTCCGCTGCGGGCGCATGCTGCCGCATCGCCCATCAGGAAGACCCGAACGGAATATCCTTCGCGCCGGGCAATGGCGCCGGCGAGACGCAGGCCGTTGTAACTGCGTTCGCTGCCATAAGGGGCATCGTTGAGGATGAATAGAAAGCTCTTCATGATGAAATCCTCATGCTTGCTTTAGCCATGCGCCCTGTCTCTGTTCCGGCACTCTACCGTATATCAGCGACAGGCAGCCGCTGCGCCATCTGTCATTTACCGGGCACCCTCCACGGCTTGCTGTGCGGTAACCGTACCGGTGCCGCGACGCTCGAAGCTTGAGCCGAAATGGAATACGGCAATCAGGGCAAGCCCGAGAACGGCCAGCACGACGAGTTCCGGAACAGCGTAGACCTCGGTAAAGGTGTCACCTTCCGCGATCAGCCATGCGGCCTTCAGGGACGTGAGCGCTGTCCCGTAAAAGACCGCAAACCCGGTCGTACCGAGAATAACGCCGACGATGAACACCAGAGCGTCGAGGCGACCGGAGAACAGGCCCGCCACCGAAGTGCCCGGGCAGTAGCCACCCACCGCAAACCCCGCACCCACCAGAGCGCCGCCCGCGGCCGACGCCATCAGCGCCGCCTGCGGTACGGCAATCGAGTCGGGCTTCATCACCCCGGCGAGCCGAAGAAGCCACAGACCGACCGCCGCCACCACGATGGCGGTGAACATGACCTTGAATACCGCCCAGTCGCTCAGCTTGAACTGGGCGCTCAATTTGACGGGGCTGCCAAATCCGGCATTCTCCAGCACGTAGCCAAACAGGATGCCGCACAGCAGACCCGACAGCATGCCATTATCATTGAGGGGGAACATGTCAGACTCCTTTGACCAAGCGGCTGACGATCAGCCCGGTTGCAAAGAACAAAGCTAGGAAGACAAAGGCCGAAATACCCAGTGCCGCCGCGCCCGAGAGCCCGAGACCACTGGTGCAACCTCCGGCTATGCGTGCGCCAAGGCCGGCCATGAAGCCGCCGGCCAAGGTGCTGATCAAGCGCGCCGGGGTGCCGACGCTGCGCGCACCATCCAGTTGCACGCGAAAACGACCCGCCATGAAGGCCGCCACCAGAGCGCCGATGGCAACGCCGAGGATTTCCCAAGTCATCCATGAGCCGATCGGACTGCCGTCCGCCACCATCGGTCCGAGATAGCCGTTCGCCCTGGTTGCCTCCGGCGCCAGTTTCAGCCCCACGCCGGCGACTACGTCGTTCGCCGCTCCACTGGCCCCCAGGCCGTGACCGGAAAGAACAAAGGTCAGCAACAAGACCAGGCCGAGCGCTATGCCCGCAGCCAAGGGTGACCAGAAGGGTTTGATTTCCGGCTTGCCGTGCTTTTCTGATGCACTCATGATGTTTTCCTTTCGATGGCCGAGTCGCAGTGGTTGCCGAGCGCCCAACTCACTGTCGATCAGGCGCGAACAGCCGGCGCGTCGCCCCGGGAGGCGCACGCCTTCCGCTGTTCCCTTGTCAGCTGCAGCTGGCCGGCGAGTCGCCGTCCTTGGCGCCTTTGGTGAGGAAGGCGGCAATGTCATCCATCAATTCCTGGTCAGGCGTAGTGGCGAACTTCTCGGCCGCCTTGTTGCTTGACTTGATGCTGGCGCGATAGGCAGTGCTGACGTACTGCTTGACCGTATCCTTGCCCTTGGCATGTTTGTCGGCTTTCAGATAGGCCGCCCATTCCGCCTTGGTCTTGGTGCTTGGATTGATCGCGCCGCCTGCCTTTGCGGCGTGGCAGGAGGTGCACACGCTGCGGTAATAGACACGGCCGCGCTTCCAGTCGGCGTCATAAGCGAAGGCAGAAGCGGCGAACAGGGTAAGCGCGACGGCTGCGCCGAGTGTGGTGGTGAGTTTCATGATTGAACTCCTTGATAAGGGTAATGCTGGATTAATCCACTTCTTCCCAGCCGGTCACCATGGCCTTGATGTGTGCCATCGGTGTATGACCGGCAGTGGTCAGATAGACGTGGGCGATCAGGAAGGCGAGCATCAGGAAGGCGCCGGCGATGTGGCCGTTGGCGACCCATTCCAGCGACAGGCCATTGAGTCCCCAGACTGCCCAGTTGTCGTAAAACAGGTAAAGCACGCCGGTGACCCAGATCAGCGGTCCGACGAACAGCATGATGCCCAGATAGGCCAGCCGTTGCAGCGGGTTGTGCTTGCGCAGTTGCGTCAGGCGGAACGGATGCGGCGCATCCCTGAAAATGCCGAACAGGTAGTAGTTCGCCATCGCCACGACCTTTTCCGTGGTCGGGATGTATTGCTTCCATTCGCCGGTGGTGAAGTGCCAGAAGAGAGCGAACACCCACAGCCCGATCAGCGACCAGGCGGCGATGGTGTGGTAAGCCACCGCCTTTGCGAAGCCGAAGATGGTGTAGGTGCCGTGGATGTCGAAGGCGGTGAGCATCAGGAACATGATCAACCCGGCCTGCGACCAGTGCCAGAAGCGCTCGAAGAGCTTGAAGACGTAGATACGTTCAGCCATTTCTTTCTCCTTGGCTCAGTGTTTGCGGCTGGCCACGATGCGAATCGCGCCGTGGCCGAAGACGCCGAGCATGGTCAGGAAGACGATGATCCAGCCAGCGGTGTCCAGCAGCTTGTTGTTGTCGCGAACGGGGATGTAGATGCCCTTGATGCCGGCCAGCCGCCCGTCCTTGCTGTGGCACTCGACACAGCCCAGCGCCTTTTCCTTGGGGGCGACCATGTGGGTGATCGGCCAGGACATCTCGGTTTTGAGGAATTCCATCT
>JANXRC010000133.1 GCA_025353195.1 Rhodocyclaceae bacterium | reverse complement strand
ACTTCCGGGCCGGGGTATCATCCGCCGCAGACATCCAACAGGACTCTTTTGTTGAAAATTCTCCCCGTTGAACCCGGCACCGTCGGTCCCTGTCCGGTCGCTCCAGATGCCTTGCAGGGCATCAAACGCCAGCAGACCAATCCTGCGCGCTGGAATGGCGCGGGCTGGCAGGAATTCGTTGCGGCCTTGCGCGCTGCGGGCGTGGAACTCGCCGAGGGTGCCGTGGCGTGCGGCGTATATGCCACCGATGCCGGCGGCACGGCTTACGGCATGCCGCACGGCGTGGTGCTGGCGCGCTCGGCTTCGCAGATTTCGGCACTGCTGAAGGCGGCGCAGACGCACCGGGTGCCGGTGACGGTGCGCGGCGGCGGGTTGACCACCGAAGGCGAATCGGTGGCCTTCGGCGGCGTGCTGCTCGACATGACCGGCATGAGCCGGGTGCTGCGCATTGAAAAGTCGGCGCTGACGGTACGGGTCGAGGCCGGAATTTACTGGCACAGCCTGGCCGAGGAACTGCGCCGCGAAAATCTGGATTACCTCTCGGCGCCGCTCAACCTGACGTCGTCGGTCGGCGGCACGCTGGGAGTCGGCGGCATCGACGTGAATTCGGCCCGGCTGGGTTGCAGCGCGGATCAGGCAACCTCCATTCAGGTGGTGACGCCGACCGGCGAGATCGTCGAATGCTCCGACAGCGAAAATCCGGAACTGTTCCAGCGCATGATCCTCGGCTACGGCCAGTTCGGCATCATCACCGAAGCGACCCTGCGCGTGCGCCCCTACACGCCGCTGTCGATGCACTACTACTACTATTCCTCGCTTTCCACCGCGATCGAGGATCTGCAACTGCTCGACCGCAACGATGCCAGCGATTACTCGGGCATCCTGACCATCATGGATTGCGCGGTTAACCTGCTGGTGGCATTCGATTCCGATGAGCGCGAAGCGGCGTTTCTTGCAAATTGGAAGTCGCAGCTGCGCGGCTATGGCGAGTTCGGCTTCGCCCTATGCATGGCCGGACACTATGCCCTGCGCCCCTGGAAGTTCCGCGAGGCCCTGTATCTGCTGCAGCGCAAGCGCGAGGTGTTTCCCGAGTTTCGCCGGGCCGAGTACATGCGCGATGGGAAAATGCATGACCGCACGGTGGTGTTTTCGCGCGCCGTTTGGAAACACTGGGGTTCGCGGCAGATGGTGATTCCCGACCTGGCGACGCCGGCGGACAAGTTCATCGAGGCCGTGGAACGCGGCAACGCGGTTTGCCGCAAGTTTTTTGCGCACTACACGCTGTACTGCGTCGGCATCAAGTTGCGGCCGGACCATCGGCCGCACTACGAGATGTCCTGCGTCCCGCCCGATGCCCAGGGCTGGGCTTACGGCTGCGAATTCGAGCCGATGATCGAAGGCGGCGTGTATAGCCGCGATCATTTCCAGGCCTTCAAGAACGCGATTTATGACATCGGCGTTGATCTCGGCGCCAG
Source organism: Rhodocyclaceae bacterium (assembly GCA_025353195.1). Lineage (GTDB taxonomy): Bacteria > Pseudomonadota > Gammaproteobacteria > Burkholderiales > Rhodocyclaceae > Sulfuritalea. Next base: position 21,323 of record JANXRC010000133.1, on the reverse strand, counting down.
CTATTACCGTTTCGGCGGCATGATGAAGGGTTATATCCGGCGCGCCTTCGGCGACGCGCTGGTGGACCGGCATCTGGCCATGAAGCGCCGCGCCGATCCGGCCATGATCCTCAACCGCGACGTGATTTTCTGATGCCCGCATTTCTTGCCCGGGCGCCGGCCGCGCCGCGCGATCATGCAGCCTGCAGCGGTTGCAGCCTGTGTGTGCTGGTGTGTCCGATGTGGCGGGGCAGCCATGATCCGCGACTTACGCCCGAAGGCCTGGCCAAGGGCCTGCAATCCGGCGCAACGGTCGCCCAGCTTGCCGGGGCGATCGCGGCCTGCTCGCTGTGCGGCGCCTGCGATCCGGTCTGCCCGGAGCGCATCGACCTGTCCGGCCTGATCATGGATTTGCGGCTGCGGTTGGCAAACGCGCAGACGCCGCAGCCGGCCGTGATGGCCGAACTGTCCGCCAGGCTGCAGCAGGCGGCCGGCGCCGCCGCGGCAAACGCCGTGTCGCGCTCGGCCCCGGTACTGCTGCCGGGCCCGGACTTGCGCGGCGACGCGGCCCTGCTGGCTCGGGTGCAGGCCTTGCTCGGGCTTACCGTGTTCGACGACGATGGCGCCGACATCGCGCTGGCGCTCGAACTCGGCGTCGAGATACCGCAACAGCGCCTGCACGCCTTCCTCGACTCCTTGCGCGGCCACACCATCGTTGCCACCGACGGACTGCTGCTGCGGCAATTGCGCCGCTGGCTGCCGGGGTCGCAGCGCATGGGTCTGGGGCCGGCTTTGAGCACCCGGGCAGCGGTACGCAGCAATCTTGCTCCCTCCGATCTCTACGTAATCGAGCCGCGCGCCTTCCATGGCGACTACGAGCGCATGGTGGGCTACTATGATCGGCTACAGCGCGAAACCGGCTGCAGCCTGAGCCTGGACTTGCAGCGCATTGCCATTCCTGCGTCGTCGCCGGGATTGCCGCAGAGGCTGGGTCTGGCCGCCGGCGACGACGTCCAGGCGAAATGGATACTGCAGGGGCGCAAGTCGGCCCGCATCGTTATCGAAAGCCTGGCCGACCGCGCCGCCTTCGAGCGCGTCTGCGACCTGCCGGTTGTGCACCTTGCGGAATTGGGGGAAGATCCGGAGATGATGAAGAAGGATCGACATGCGTTCGGTTGATGTAGTCATAGTCGGTGCCAGCCTTGCGGCGGCAGCCGCCGCGAAGCGGCTGGTCGATGCCGGCCTGGAGACCATCGTGCTCGAGCGCAAGGAATTGCCGCGGCACAAGATCTGCAGCGGCATCCTGTCGCCGCGCGGGCATCGCTTTCTGCTGGAAAACTTCGGTCCGCTGCCGCGCGAGATCCTGCACGAGCCGACCTCCTGCCGCGGCGTGACCTTCCATTTCCCGAGCATGGTTTCCATGCCGATGGACTTTTTCGGCGGCAGCACGCCGCACCTGCATCGCAAGTATTCCGATCATTGGGCGATCCAGCGCAGCGGCGCCGAGGTGCACGACCAGACCTCCTTTGCCGGGCTGGAGGACAAAGGCGACCATGTGCTGGTGCACGCCAGGCAACAGGGCGAGCCGGTCGAGTATCGCGCGCGCCAGGTGATCGGCGCCGACGGCCCCAGTTCGCTGGTTACCCGTGCCATCTATCCCGACTACCCGAAGCAGATTCCATGGTTCTTCGTCGGCCAGAAGTTCCACGACATCATCGATTGTCCGCTGGATACCGACTATTTCCATTTCTGGTTCCATCCCGGCCTCGGCCACTACACATGGAGCCATGCTCGCGACGGGCGGCAGATCGTCGGCGTCGGCTTCAAGCGCGGCGACAATTTCGCGAAGAAGCATCAGGTGGTGCAGCAATATCTTGAGGACAAGCACGGCGTGCATCTGCAGCCGGCAGGCGACGATGACGAAGGCTGCGCCGAGAATTTCGGCCCGTCGCTGATCAATCGCTACGTGTTCGGCAAGGGCAATGTACTGGTCACCGGACAGGCCGCCGGCTTTCTCAACATGATCGGCGAAGGCATGAGTTGCGCGCTGCACTCCGGCGCCATTTCGGGCGAAGCGGTGGTCGAAGCCCGGCTGCGCAACCGCCCGGTGCAGGAGATGTACCGCCGGATGATCGCCTCCGAGGTGCGCCGCTGCACCGACCAGTGGAATCCGCTGAAAATCGCCCTGGACAAACCGCACGAGGCGGATTTTCCGGCGGCACTGATGGAACTGGGCTGGCGCGACCGCGCCAAGGTGCTGCGCGACATGTGGCGCTTCATCGTATTGTTCAAGGAGTTCAAGTGGGGCCGGCAGATGGCCCGCGCGGCGCTGCAGCGCCCGTTGATCGGCGGCTATTCGATGCAGCGATGGTTGTAGGAAATCCCGCCGAATTTCCGTCCTATCCGGATCAGGATGTGACCATGAACATGAGCATTGTCGCCACCACCCCGTTCAACGATCAAAAGCCGGGCACTTCCGGCCTGCGCAAAAGAGTTGCGGTCTTCCAGGCGGCCAGCTATCTGGAAAACTTCGTCCAGGCCATTTTCGACACGATTTTCGACACCGCAGCCGCGCCCGCCGGCAGCACCTTGGTGCTGGGCGGCGACGGTCGCTACTTCAACCGGGAGGCGATCCAGGTCATCCTCAAAATGGCTGCCGCCAATGGCTTCGGCAAAGTCCTGGTAGGGCAGGGCGGCATCCTGTCGACGCCGGCGGCGTCCTGCGTGATCCGCAAGTACCGCAGCTTCGGCGGCATCATCTTGTCCGCCAGCCACAATCCCGGCGGTCCCGACGGCGATTTCGGCATCAAGTACAACACCGGCAACGGCGGCCCGGCGCCGGAAAAGATCACCGACGCGATCTTTGCCCGCACCCGCGTACTGACCAGCTACCGGATCATCGAGGCGCCCGATGTCGCGCTTGATCAGCTTGGCTCCTGCACGCTGGGCGACATGACAGTGGAAGTCATCGATCCGGTTGCCGACTATGCCGAGCTGATGGAATCGCTGTTTGATTTTGCGGCGATTCGCGCCCTGATCGGCAGCGGCTTTCGTCTCTGCTTCGACGCCATGCACGCGGTGACGGGGCCCTACGCCAGCGAAATTCTCGAACGGCGGCTCGGGGCGCCGGCCGGCACGGTGATCAACGGCGTCCCCTTGCCCGATTTCGGCGGCGGCCATCCGGACCCCAACCTGACCTATGCCGGCCAACTGGTGGCGATCATGTACGGGCCGGACCGAAATGCCGCGCCCGATTTCGGTGCCGCGTCGGATGGCGACGGCGACCGCAACATGATCCTCGGCCGCCACTTCTTCGTCACCCCGTCCGACAGCCTTGCCGTTATCGCCGCGAATGCGGAACTGGCACCGGGCTACGCCGCCGGCTTGGCCGGCATCGCGCGCTCGATGCCTACCAGCGCCGCCGCCGACCGCGTCGCTGAAAAGCTTGGGGTGCCCTGTTACGAAACGCCGACCGGCTGGAAGTTCTTCGGCAATTTGATGGATGCCGGCAAGGTCACCCTCTGCGGCGAGGAAAGCTTCGGTACCGGCTCCAGCCACGTGCGCGAAAAGGATGGTCTGTGGGCGGTGCTGTTCTGGCTCAACATCCTCGCCAAACGCCAGCTGTCGGTCGAAGATATTGTGCACCGCCACTGGGCGGAATTCGGCCGCAATATCTATTCACGCCACGATTACGAGGCGCTGCCCTCCGATGTCGCTACCGGACTCATGGCGCGGGTGCAGGAACAATTTGTCGACCTTCCCGGCCGGTGCTTCGGTAATTACCGGGTAAAGTTTTGCGACGACTTCAGCTACACCGATCCGATCGACGGCAGCCTCTCCGCCGGCCAGGGCCTGCGCATAGGCTTCGAGGACGGCTCGCGCATCGTCTTTCGCCTTTCCGGCACCGGCACCGAAGGCGCCACCCTGCGGATCTATCTCGAGGCCTTCGAAGCAGATCCGGCGAAGCAACGGATTGACGCGCAACAGGCACTCGCCGGGCTGATTGATATTGCGCACGAGCTGTCGCAGTTGAATCAACGTACGGGACGCACCCGGCCCACGGTGATTACCTGAGCCGGAAAGCCAGCGCCCCCTCGCGCTCCCCGTTCTGCCGCCCCGTAGCCCGGACGGCAGGCGAAAAAAAAGACAGGCAAGCCTGTCTTTTTTCTGCAGCTGAACCAAAGATTACTTGGCGCCAGCGGCCTTTGCGTCGGCCTTGGGGGCAGCTTTGTCGGTCTTGGCATCGGCTTTCGCGTCGGCCTTGACATCGGCCTTGGCCGGGGCCTTGGCGGCTTTGGCTTCGGCAGCAGCTTTGGCTTTTGCAGCCTTGGCTTCAGCCTTGGCAGCCTTCGCGTCGGCCTTGGCCTTGGCTTTGGCGGCCTTTGCATCGGCAGCGGCCTTGGCTTTTTCAGCCTTTGCATCGGCAGCGGGTGCTTTCGCATCGGCCTTGACTTCAGCCTTGGCTTCAGCTTTCGCTGCAGCCGGTGCGGGAGCTGCAGCCGGTGCGGCGGCCTTGGCAGCCGGTGCGGCAGCTTGCGCGAATACGGACGTGGCAAACAGGCCTGCTACGAGTACAGCGAGTAACTTGTTCATTAGGTTTCCTCAAAAAATGGCGGGATAAGCCGAAGCTTGGGTTCCGAGACTTTGCAGCCTCCAACCCCTTAACGCCGGAGCACCCAATCGGTTGACACGTTACAAACAATAGTTGATATGGCTGAAGGGGCAATACTTGCACCGGTCTGTATATGTTAGTAATATACAAAAATGATTGATCCGGCCAGGATTACAGGCTTCGACCGGGACGATGGCAACGCCCGGAAGAACGACCAGCACGGCGTCACGACGGCGGAAGCGGTGCAGTTTTTCTTCAACGCGCCCTTGCTGCTTCCGGCCGACGTGAAACACGGCCGGCAGGAATCTTGGCACCATGCCCTGGGCAGGACCGATGAAGGACGGTTGCTGCATATCATGTTCACCCTGCGCAAGGCCGCGAGTCTGATTCGCGTGATCTCGGCGCGGGACATGCGCCGCGAGGAGCGAACGATCTATGAACGAGCCGACTAAAGCAGTTCCCCAATTCGCCAACGAGGCGGAAGAACATGCCTTCTGGGAAACGCACGACTCGGCGGACTACCTCGACTGGTCGAAGGCGCGGCGGGCCGTCCTGCCCAACCTCAAGCCCGCCACCAGGACCATTTCACTGCGTCTGCCCCAACATCTGCTTGACTCCATCAAGGCAGCGGCCAACGCGAGGGACGTTCCCTACCAATCGCTGATCAAGGTCTGGCTGCAGGAGAAGCTGCACAGCCGCTGAAATCTGCGTGCCAGCCTGAAGTCTCTGCACCTGCACGGTCCGGCCGCTAGAGGCCGATGATGAATCCTGTCGGGAGGACAAAAAAAGTGAAAATCGGTTTTTTCGGAGCAGCGGGCGAAGTGACCGGCTCATGCACGCTGGTCGAATCGGGTGACCTCCGTTTCCTGGTCGATTGCGGCATGTTCCAGGGCGGGCGCGAGGCGCGCAGCAAAAACCTGAATGCCCTGAAGTTCGGCTTCGACGTGCGTTCCATCGATTTCGTCCTGCTGACGCATGCCCACATCGACCATTCGGGCCTGCTGCCGCTGTTGTCGGTGCTCGGCTATCGCGGGCCTGTTTACGCAACGCCGGCCACCATCGATCTGCTGCATGTGCTGCTGCGCGACAGCGCGCACATCCAGGAAAAGGAATCGGAATGGCAGCTGCGCCATCAGCGGCGGCGCGGCGGGAGTGGCAAGCCGGCCATGCAGCCGCCGCTGTACACCGTGGCCCAGGCCGAGGCGTCGCTCAAGCTGCTGCGTCCGGCACCCTATCGGCAGTTGATTCACCCGGCCGAAACCGTCGCGGTCAACTTCCATGACGCCGGCCACATCCTCGGCTCGTCGTGGCTCGAGGTGACGGTCGGCGGCGAGGGCAGGCCGCGCCGGATGGTTTTTTCCGGCGACCTCGGCATGTGCGACCGGCCGGTACTGCACGACCCCGAGAAGGTCGTGGCCGAAGCCGATGTGCTGTTCATCGAATCGACCTACGGCGACCGCCTGCACCGCCCCTTGGCCGAAACCGAGGACGAAATCGTCGCCGCCTTCGAACGCACGCGCCATACCCAGGGCAACCTGATCATGCCCGCCTTCGCCGTCGGCCGCACCCAGGAAATCATCTACATCCTGGCCGACCTGGTGCGCCGCCAGCGCCTCGCGCCGCTCAAGATCTACGTCGATTCGCCGATGGCCACCGCCGCCACGCACATCACCTGGGAGCATCCCGACCTGATGGATAGCCACACCCGCGAGCTGATCGCATGGATGCGGCAGCATCCGGCAAAAATGAAAGTGGAATTCGTCGCCGATGTCGAGGCCTCGCGTGCGCTCAACGAGGTGCGCAGCGGCGCCGTCATCATCTCGGCCAGCGGCATGTGCGAAGCCGGCCGCATCAAGTACCACCTGCGCGAGAACCTGCCGCGCAGCGAATGCAGCATCCTCATCACCGGCTTCCAGGCCGCGGGAACCCTGGGCCGCCGGCTGGTCGACGGCGCGCGCCTGGTCAACATCTTCGGCAAGCCGGTTCCGGTCCGCGCCGCCATCCATACCGTGGGCGGCCTGTCGGCGCATGCCGATCAAGCCGGGCTGCTAGCCTGGCTGCGCGGCTTCCACACGCCGCCGCAGCATGCGTTCGTCGTGCATGGCGAGGCTGCAGCCTCGGCCGCTTTCGCCCAGGCGATCCACGATCAGTTGGGCTGGCCGATGCCACACCTGCCGTTCATGGGGGAGAGGATCAGCCTGTAGGGGCGACGACCCATACGACAAGGGCGGCGGCTTCGGATGGGTTTGGGCGCCGTGCCGTCAGCGCCGACTTTCGGGCGGTGCAAATCGGACCGGCGTGTCTGGTTCGACGAAGGACTGCAAATCGGCCACTGCTGTCGTTGGGCCGGAGGTCTCTGTCGGTCGGCAAAGCGCCGGTCAGCTGCCCTTCAGCCGCCGAGGTAGATCAATGACCGCTTGTCACTTCGGGCTACTGCCGGACCCGACCCAAACCGGACCTGCTGATTTTCAGAAAGCAGCCACTCAATGTGAGCTGGCTTGCTTAAGTCTCTGCACTTCCGATGAGCCAGTTTCTTCGTCGAGTATTCGAATCTCGACACCACCGTTAAAAAAAGAGTCCGGACAGTTCGGACTCGGTAAGGCACCCGGAGGTGCATAGGAGTTCTACCTAAGCAAGGTTAGACTAAGCCCGCAGCCTGACCATTTTCTGACCATAATTGCTTAGTCTGACCCATTCGCCAACAGTAGCAACTTATTGGCGGCGAAGTTGCCTTGCGGCGGTGTGGGACAAGTGCGTCGCCACATGACTGGTTACTTGTCGGCCTCACCCGGCCGTATTGTTTCTGCTTTCGGCTCCGCGAGATCCGTAAAAACCGTGCGCTTCCATAGGACTTGGGTGGCCGTCTACAATTTCGAGATGCGTCGATCCTTCCTTCATCATGCCCATTTTTCCGCTTGACCCCAGTCACGGGCTGCCGATGGTTTCAACTTATTCAATTACTCTGGTGACGCGCTGATCTTGGAAATCCCCAACCAAACGCCAATAGCGACGCCGACTAGGTCGATTGGCGCATATTGCGCTCCCCCAACGGCGACAGCCACAAGGGACATGACGACAGCCGCCACGATTGTTAGAAGCCTGCTGCCGCTCACCAAAGCGACCAAATAAGTTGGCACGGCATGCCCTGCACCAATTAGAAGAAGAGTAATAGTTGATGACATATGAACTCGCTTGCTTGAGTCAGCCACGCAGTGACGTCGAAAAACCGCCTACATAACGTGGTCCGGATGCTTACGCCTGCCTTATTATCCGCCATTGGGCACAACGTCTATGTGCTTGTAACAAATCCGTCTCAAACTATAGGCAAAGCTGATGCTCCATCGGCGCATAAACTAAACCAAGGTCGCTAGGATGAATTTTTTCTCGAAGCTGTATTACCGTCTCCGCAAAGGCATTAAGGCCGTACAGCTCTATCTGGTGATAGCCGGCCCTGGATTGGTGGTCATGATCGCCGACAACGATGCCGGGGGTATCACTACCTACGCCGCCACCGGCGCCAAGTACGGCTACAACCTGATCTGGTTCCTCCTGATCCTGATCCCCGTCGCGTACTACGTGCAAGAAATGACTGTGCGCCTGGGGGCGGTGACCAAGCGTGGCCATGCCGAGGCGATTTTTGACGGATTCGGCGCGTTCTGGGGCTGGTTCTCCCTGATCGACCTGATGATCGTGGATTGGCTGACCCTGGTCACCGAATTCATCGGAATGACCGCGGCTCTGAAGATTTTCGGCATTCCGCCCTGGGCGACCGTGGCCGGCGTGGTCGCCCTGATGGGCATGATCGTGATTAACGGCCGATATTGGACCTGGGAAAAGATTGCGATGCTGTTTTGCGCACTCAACCTGATCTACATACCAGGTGCCTTCATGGTCAATCCTTCGGTTTCTGACATGCTCAAGGACGGATTGATTCCGAATTTCCCGGGGGGCTTCAATGGTGAGTTGTTCTTTTTCCTGATGGCAAATATTGGTACGACCATCGCGCCGTGGATGTTGTTTTTCCAGCAGAGCTCAGTCGTGGACAAAGGATTACAGGAAAAGGACATCCCCTGGGGTAAGTTCGATACCCTTCTCGGCGCGATGCTGACCGTCATCGTTGCCATCTTCATCGTTATCGTCACTGGTACTGTCCTCAAGGGCGTTCCAATCGACGACGCCGCGCAAGCAGCCGAGCACTTGATGAAAAGCAATCACTGGGTCGGCACCTGCATGGCCATTGGCCTGTTCGATGCGGGCCTGCTGGGCGCCATCTGCATCTCACTGGCGAGTTCCTGGGCTTTTGGCGAAATCTTCGGTTGGGCGCACTCACTCAATCAGAAGATCAAGGAAGCCCCCTGGTTCTACGCCAGCTACTTCTTCACGTTGATTACTGCCGGACTTGTGGTGTTGATACCCGGGGCGCCGTTGGTACTGATCACGCTGTTCGTTCAGGTGATTGCGGTGACGCTGCTGCCTGCGGCGCTGGTGTTCCTGATCCTGCTGCTCAACGACAAGAAGCACATGGGCGATTACTGCAACACCCTCTGGGAGAATCTGGTTGGCGGCTTCATCGTGCTGGCGATCGTGATCCTTTCCTCACTTTACGGGATCAGCGTCATGTTTCCGGACATGTTCAAGTAAGCAAAGGACCACAACGTGGCCAACACATTCACCCAATTCAGGCAGAAGATCCGGGACATCAACCAGCGCTTCAGCAAGCCGCATATAGAGATGTCACCGGCGGTAAAGCTGTCCTTGGTGGCGCTGCGCTTCTATCTGCTGTTCCTCGTAAGCCTGATGGTTTACAAATTCGTCACGCTCCTTGTCTGAGAGGACGCAGAGATGGTTGCCGTACTGGAAAAAGAATTCTTCCTCAGTGAAATCCTGGGTCGCAAGGTCTATCTGAAAACACAACGGGTGGGCCGACTGGAGGATTTCGTCATCGTCGAAACCGGGAAGCTGCCCGAGGTCAGTCACCTCGTGGTCAGCCGTTCCTTCGGCTACCCCTCCCTTTTGCTGCCGTGGGACACGATCAGCCTTATCTCGAATACCGAGATTGTCGCCGACGTGCAGAGATTCGCTGACTACGAACTGCAACCCCCTGAGGGCGCCATCCTTCTAAAGGCGCATATCCTCGACAAAAAGATCCTGGACATGGACGATCACGAAGTTGAGGTGGTCTACGACGTAAAGCTCGCTTTGCAGAACGACAAGCTTTATGCCAGCGAAGTCGATTTCAGCCGCAACCGCCTATTCCGCCGCATGGGTCTGAAGAAAATTGCCAATTTCTTCGCAGAAAATCAGGAAGAGAGCGAAACAGTCTCTTGGATATATGTGCAACCGCTTCCTGAAAAGATCGGCATGTTCAAGGGGCACGTCAAGCTGAATGTGCTCAAGGAGAACATTCACGACATCCACCCTGTCGACCTTGCGGACATCCTGGAGGAACTGGACGGCGATCAACGGCTCGCGGTATTCAACGAGCTGGATTCTGAACTGGCGTCAGATACTCTGGAAGAAGTCGAACCTCGGGTACAAAGAGAACTGATCAGCGCAATGAAGCGGGAGCGTGCCGCCCAATTGATTAACGACATGAGCCCGGCGCAGGCTGCCGACATTCTTGCGATCCTGCCGGGCAACGAGGCCGATGAACTGCTTAAACTAATCGACCAAAAAGTTGCCCACAAGGTGCAGCAAATTATCGACAAGCACGACGAAAGTATCCTGCTGTATGCGACGCAGAACTACATCAAGCTGCCTCCGATAACCTTGGCAAAAGACGTTATCGAGAATTATCGACAGTTTGCCCAGAAGCAGGACGTAATCATGTACGTCTATGTTACGGACGAGAGAGACACGTTGCTGGGGGTGGTCGATTTGCGTGAGTTGATCGCTGCCAGCGACGACGAAACACTGGCCGAAATCATGACCGACAACGTAATTTCCCTAGGATCCGATGACACGCTAAGGGATGCTGTGGAAGTGTTCGAACGTTATAGTTTTCGCGCAATTCCGGTAACCGCTGAGGACGATCATATCCTGGGTGTAATTTCCTTTGGTGACATCCGGGGCTTGAAGCCGCGACTGGACTAGCAGCAACATATCAAAGTTTGTCTTTGGTCATCAGCACGCAATGCAACAATTCGATGCGAGGATTGACGGGGCGTAATGAAAATCGGAAGGGCATACAAGCTGGCGGCGTTTGCGGCCAGCCACAAGGCGAAAGCCATCAGCCTTCTCGAAATCGGGGATCATGACGGGGCGAAAAAAGAGGAGATCGCCTACCTTGTTCAGGTCGAGAGCATTCCAAGCAAGTTCCGGCACGAAATTGCGAGATTTCTAGATGCACTGCTACAGGTCAAACTCAGCGCAACTGCCGAGGCGAAACCTCCGGGTATTCCCACGTCACGTCAGAGCGGTCCGGTGGAAGAAAAAGTGAAGCGGACCGCGACTTAAATCACGCTACCAAAGCCCCTCACTTGCGGCTTTCGTCCCGGACTGTCGGCGATGCGCGGAATGCCGCCCATCAGAAGCGTCTTGACCAGTTCAGGAGCGAGTACGCGTCGATTGACGTCCTTCTGATCGACGATATTGGGTGGCTGTACTCGCATGGGCTTCCTGACCAGTCGGGCAAGCCGAATTCCCGGAAATCTACCGTAGCCTGATACGAAACGGGGGCCGCATCGCAGTGTGTGACTATCGTGCGCCATTCGAGATTGCGTCCAGCCTTGTCGCCACGAACCCGCCGTTCGCGGCCTGCGTGAACGATTGGCCACTGTACTTGATCCACATTCCTGATTTCCGGCTGAGGACCGAATTCCTGAAAGCCAAGTCGCAACTGTCTGGTACCCGATTGCCTGACGATTTGGGTGAATCAATTGCGCGGGTGGTGCCGTACGAAAATCTTCGGGCGCTGGAAGGTGCACTGAACAGGATTCTCGCTATCGCACGCTTCTATGAGGTACCAATTGCGGTCGCTTTCCGGGACTACCCGCATCCTTGGTAATATCCCTTCGGTCTGTCGGCAATGCTCCTAAGGGGCCGTTCCATTCCGATACCTGCCGTTGCACCTTCAACGTGACGAACGGCAGGAGTGGGTCGGAGGCCGCCGCTCACAATAGGACCGATTAACGTCCGCTTCGGCCGAAAACCTGACCCATAGAGTTCCCAACAACGGAACCTGAACTGGTGCCGTCGTCGGGCCCCGCATGGCCCACCGACCGGCGCCGTACCACGAGCGCCGACTCCTGTCCGTGCCGCACTGTTCCCGCGTGCTACCATGCCGCGCCCGCCATGTCCGATCTTGACCGCATCTTCGCCCCCGAGGGGCCGCTCGCCGCTGCCGTGCCAGGCTTTCGCCCACGGCCGCAGCAGTTGGAGATGGCGCAGCGCATTGCCGCGGCCATCGCGGGCAATCTGGCGCTGGTGACGGAGGCCGGCACCGGCACCGGCAAGACCTTCGCCTACCTCGTGCCGGCGCTGCTTTCGGGCGGCAAGGTGATCGTTTCCACCGGCACCAAGACGCTGCAGGACCAGCTCTTCAACCGCGACCTGCCGACGGTGCGCGACGCGCTCAAGGTCGGCGCCTCGATCGCGCTGCTGAAGGGCCGCGCCAACTACGTCTGTCCCTATCACCTGGAGCACGCGATGAGCGCCGGGCGGCTGGCCTCGCGCGAAGAGGCGGCGCACTTGCGCAAGATCGCGCGCTTTGCCGAACGCACGCGGACCGGCGACAAGGCCGAATGCATCGACGTGCCGGAGGATTCGGGGGCATGGGGCGTGGCGACGTCGACGCGCGAGAACTGCCTCGGCCAGGAATGCCCGAACGTGAAGGAGTGCTTCGTGCTGGCGGCGCGGCAGGATGCGCTGACGGCCGATGTGGTGGTGGTCAATCACCACCTGTTCTTCGCCGACGTGATGCTCAAGGACGAGGGCATGGGCGAGCTGCTGCCGGCCTGCAACACCATCATCTTCGACGAGGCACACCAGTTGCCCGAGGTGGCGGGGCTGTTCTTCGGCGAGAGCGTGTCGACCACCCAGATTATCGAGCTGGCGCGCGACACGCGCAACGAAGGCATCGTCGCCGCGAAGGACTACCCGCAGTTGCAAGAGGCCGCGCAAGCGCTGGACAAGGCGGCGCGCGACCTGCGCCTGGCCGTGAAGGGCGAGAACCTGCGCCTGCCGGCGGCGAAGCTGGAAGGCGAAGCGGAATTCACCGCAGCCCTGCAGGGGCTGGTGGATGCGGTGCAGGAACTCGGGCGCCACCTCGAAACCCAGGCCGATCGCGGCGAGGGCCTCGCCAACTGCCTGCGCCGCGCGCAGGAACTGGCGCAGGGCCTCAAGCGCTGGCGCCGGGGAGCGGCGGATCTTGAAGTCTCGGGCGGCGATGACGTTGTCAAATGGGTCGAGGTCTATTCGCAGGCGATGTCGCTGAACCTGACGCCGCTCGACATCGCGCCGATCTTCCAGCGCCAGATGGAAGGCCATCCGCGCGCCTGGATTTTCACGTCGGCGACGCTGGCGGTGGGCACGAACTTTTCGCACTATTGCGGCGAGCTCGGGCTGGCCGAAGCCGACACCGCGGTCTGGGGCAGCCCCTTCGATTACGAAAAGAATGCGCTGCTGTATTCGCCGACCGGCATGCCCGATCCCAACAGCGCGATGTACCAGGAAGCCGTGGCGGAAGCCGCCTGGCCGGCGATCTGCGCCTCGGGCGGGCGCGCCTTCGTGTTGTGCACCAGCTTGCGCGCGATGCGCCGCATCCGCGAGCTGCTGCAGGAAAAGCTCGTCGCCCATGGGCTCGATCTGCCGCTGCTGATGCAGGGCGAAGGCTCGCGCACGGAACTGCTGGAGCGCTTCCGCTTTCTCGGCAATGCGATCCTGGTCGCCAGCCAGAGTTTCTGGGAGGGCGTCGATGTACGCGGCGAGGCCCTCTCGCTGGTGGTGATCGACAAGCTGCCGTTCGCGCCGCCCGACGATCCCGTGCTCTCGGCGCGCATCGACCGGCTGCGCGCGGCGGGGCGCAACCCCTTCATGGAATACCAGTTGCCGCGCGCGGTAATCAGCATGAAGCAGGGCGCGGGGCGGCTGATCCGCGACGAGAGTGACCGCGGCGTGCTGATGATCTGCGACCCACGCCTGACCGGCAAGCCCTACGGCAAGGCCATCTGGCGCTCGCTGCCGCCGATGCGCCGCACGCGCGACGCGGCCGAGGTCGAAAACTTCTTCCTTCGCGTGCTGCCGGTAGAATCGGGGCATGAGTAGTCACCACAGCATCGAACTGGCGGACCGGCTGAATGCGGGTTGCGATTGCGTCTCGCTCGACCGCGCGGCGCTCGAAGCGGAACTCGAGCGCGTCAGCCCCGGCTTTCACGCCGAGGTGATGGCGGGGCGACCGCATCTGTTCGCCGCTTCGGCAGCTTTTGTCAGCGCCGAACATGTGCGGCGCATGGCGCGCCTGGTCACGGCGGTCGAGCGCGTCGTCGTAGTGGCCGCCTATCGTGAGCATGTGCTGAGCTATGCCCCCGAAATTGCGCGGCATCCAACTGCGGCGCGCGGCGTGTTCCTCGGCTACGATTTCCATCTTGGCGCCGGGGTTGCCAACAGCGGCCCGCAACTGATCGAGATCAATACCAATGCGGGCGGCGGCCTGCTCAATGCCTTGCTGGCGCGCGCCCAGAAGGCCTGTTGCGATGACGTCGAGGCGCTGCTGCCCGGCGATCTTGGCGGCGATACGCCGGAGCACCTGTTCCTCGAGATGTTTCGTGCCGAGTGGCGCGCATTTGCGGAAGCCACGGGCAGTCACGCGCAGCTCACGAGCATCGCCATTGTCGACGAAGCGCCGCTGACGCAATACCTGCACCCCGAGTTCGTATTGTTCCAGCGTCTGTTCGAGCACGCCGGGATTCGGGCGGTGATCTGCGATCCACGGGAGCTGATCTTTCGCGATGGCGCCCTGTGGCACGGCGCCACACGCATCGACCTGGTCTACAACCGCCTCACCGATTTCGCCCTGGAGGCGCCACAAAACAGCGCCCTGCGCAGAGCCTATCTGGCCGATGCGGCGGTGGTCACCCCGCACCCGCAGGCCCATGCCCTGTATGCCGACAAGCGCAACCTGGTGGCCTTGTCCGATGATGCCGTGCTTGCCGCGTGGGGCGTCGATGGCGAAACGCGCGCCACGCTGGCAGCCAAGATTCCGCGCACCGAGCTGGTGGTGCCGGGGCAGGCCGACGATTTGTGGGCGCGGCGCAAACAGCTCTTCTTCAAACCGGCGGCTGGCTATGGTTCGAAGGCGGCCTATCGCGGCGACAAGATCACCAAGCGCGTTTTCGATGAAGTACTGGCCGGCAACTACATTGCCCAGGCGCTGGTGCCACCTTCCTCGCGTACCTTGCGGGTGGACGCGGAACCGGTCGAGCTCAAGCTCGATTTGCGCAACTACGTCTACGCCGGGCATGTCCAGCTGATCGCGGCGCGTTTGTGGCAGGGACAGACCACCAACTTCCGCACCCCCGGCGGCGGTTTCGCGCCGGTGCTGACGGTGCCTTCGTTAAAGGTGGCGGCATGAAAGTCTTTGGCCTTGCCGGCTATTCCGGTTCCGGAAAGACCACGCTGCTCGAGGAACTGATTCCGCGCCTGAATGCCGCGGGGCTGAGCGTCTCGCTGATCAAGCACGCCCACCACCGCTTCGACATCGACCAGCCGGGCAAGGATTCCTACCGCCTGCGCGAGGCCGGATGCTCCGAGGTGTTGTTGATATCCGAGCAGCGCTGGGTACTGATGCACGAGTTGCGCGGCAAGCCGGAACCTTCGCTGGAGGAGCAGATCGCGCGTTTTTCAGAGTGCGACCTGGTGCTGATCGAAGGCTTCAAGGACACGGCGATCCCCAAGCTGGAAGTGTATCGGCCCTCGGTCGGCAAGCCGCTGATCGCCGGCAGCGGCGTCGAGACAATCGTCGCCGTGGCGACCGACGAGCCGGGCGTGGTATCGAAGCTGACCGCGCTGCCGGTGCTCGATCTGAACGACCGCGATGCGGTTGCCGATTTCATTCTTCGCCATACGGGATTCAGACATGCTTGATTTTGAAGATGCCCTGGCCCGCCTGCTGGCCGGTGCGGTGCCGGTGAGCGAAGTCGAGACGCTGCCGACCCAGTCGGCGGCAGGGCGGGTACTGGCGCAGGGATTGCGTTCGACACTCGACGTGCCGCCGCAGGACAACACCTCGATGGATGGCTACGCCGTGCGTTGCGCCGACGTGCCGGCCGCCGGTGCACAGCTTGTCGTCGCCCAGCGCATTGCTGCCGGCAGCGTGGGGCGCGTGCTGGCTCCCGGCACGGCGGCGCGGATCTTCACCGGTGCGCCGCTGCCGGCCGGAGCCGATGCCGTGGTCATGCAGGAATTGTGCGCCGTGGCGGGTGACATCGTGACGGTGAACCATGTGCCGCGCGCCGGCGAGTGGATCCGTTGCCGCGGCGAGGACATTGCCGCCGGCAGCGAGGTATTGGCAGCCGGAACGCGTTTGTCGGCAGCCCACGTCGGCGTTGCGGCCTCCGTTGGCGCGGCGCAGCTCACGGTATTTCGCCGGCTGCGCGTCGCCCTGTTCTCGACCGGCGACGAACTGGCGATGCCCGGCGAGCCGCTCAAGCCCGGCGGCATCTACAACTCGAATCGCTACACGCTGCGCGCACTGCTCGAAGGGCTCGGCTGCGAGGTGGCGGACCTCGGCATCGTGCCCGACTCGCGTGAAGCGACGCGTGCCGCGCTGCGCGAGGCAGCGGCTGGCAACGACCTGATCCTGACCAGCGGCGGCGTCTCGGTGGGCGAGGAAGACCATGTCAAGCCGGCGGTGGAAGCCGAGGGCGCGCTCGATTTGTGGAAGATCGCCATCAAGCCGGGCAAGCCGCTGGCGTTCGGCGCAGTTCGTCGGAGAGTTATGCCTCCGGCGCAGCCGGGGGCGGTATCCCCTGCGGACGGTGCTGGCGCTGCGGCGGCATCCTTCATTGGCCTGCCGGGCAATCCCGTATCGAGCTTCGTGACCTTCGTCATGTTGGTGCGGCCCTTCGTTCTCAAGGCGCAGGGGGCTTCGGCCGTGACGCCGCGCGCGCAATCGCTTCGCGCCGATTTCTCCTGCCGCGGCGACCCGCGCCGCGAGTTCCTGCGCGCCCGCATCAATACTGAAGGCGGGCTGGAACTGTTTCCCAATCAGAGCTCGGGTGTGCTGACGTCCTGCGTTTGGGCCGACGGGCTGATCGACAATCCGCCGGGGCGGGCCATCGGCCAAGGCGATACCGTGCGTTTCCTGCCGTTTTCGGAACTGCTATAGTCAATCGATGGATACGAAGATACTTTTCTTCGCCGGCCTGCGCGAGGCGCTGGGTGTCTCGTCCGAGTCGCTGGACCTGCCGGCCGGGATCGGCACCGTCGGCGCCTTGCGCAATCATCTCGCGGCGCGCGGCGAGCCATGGTCGGCGCTGGCCACGACGAAGAACCTGCGGGCAGCGGTGAATCAGAAGATGGTCGGACCTGAGGCGCCATTGAAGGCCGGCGACGAAGTGGCATTCTTCCCGCCGGTGACCGGAGGCTGAGATGTCGGTCAGCGTGCAGGAGGCCGATTTCGATGCCGGCGCCGAGATCGCCGCGCTTTCGGTTGGGCGCGACGACGTCGGTGCGGTAGCGAGTTTTGTCGGCCTTGTTCGTGCCGACAAGGCAGCCGATACGGAAGTCGGCGCTGGCAATGCGCCGGTCGTGCAGGCGATGACGCTCGAACACTATCCCGGCATGACGGAGAAGGCGCTGGAGGCCATCGTTACGGAAGCCCGCGGGCGCTGGGACATCTTCGGCGTGCGGGTGATCCACCGCGTCGGCCGGTTGGTGCCGGGCGACCGCATCGTCTTCGTCGCGGTCGCATCGGCCCATCGCGGCGAGGCCTTTGCCGCCTGCGAGTTCATCATGGATTACCTGAAGACCCGCGCGCCGTTCTGGAAGAAGGAAGAAACGCCCGCCGGCGGACGCTGGGTCGATGCCCGCGAGAGCGACGACCAGGCAGCCGGGCGCTGGCAGAGCGGGCAGAAATAAGAACGGCCGGCCTCTCCCGAGGCCAGCCGTCGTCAAGGCGGCATTTCCTGCTTACTTGCGCTTGCTGCCCCCAGCGGCCTTCTTGACTGTTTCGCCGACATTGCCCATGGCGGCAGTCGACGCTTTCGCGATTTGCTCGAATGCCGCGTTGGCGGTCGCGATCGCCTGCTGGAACGATTCCATCATGTTGGGCGTTTGACCCGGCAGGCTCTTCATGAAGGTCTGCATCGATTCGGTCATGTCCTGGCTGCCCGAAGCCAGTTGCTCGGTTACCATCCGCGCAAACTCGGCCCGCGCGGCGTTGCTGATTTCGGCAATCTGTTGCGCCGCGGCCACCATGCGCTGGGTGGTTTCCTGAGCGTATTGGGTGCGCAACTGCATCATCGTCTGCGGATCGCGTGCGCCGGTCTGCGCCTTGGCGTTTTCCACGCCGCTTTGAAACATTTCTTTCGCCAATGCGGTTTGCAGCGCCATGATGCGCTGGGAATTCTCGATCGAAAGTTGCGCCATGCGCATTGCGGCTTCCATGTTCTTGCGGGGCAACTCGCTGAATTGTTCCATCTTGCCTGCCATGATGTTTCTCCTGTGATGTACCTGACAGACTCAATGTACCACCAACGGCTTGGGAAACTCTGATCCAAATCAATAGCCCCGCGGGTTTCAGGCTTGTTCCGGAGCGCCATGTGAACGATACTGCATCTATTTGGTTCTCACCTGAAAGGATGAATCATGAAGATTGCAGGGTTGGTCCTGGTGCTGCTGGTGGCGCTGGAGCACGTGTATTTTCTGTACCTCGAGATGTTTCTCTGGACCAGGCCGAAGGGACTCAGGATCTTCGGCAACACGGCTGAGCGCGCCGAGGCGTCGAAGGTACTGGCAGCCAACCAGGGGCTCTACAACGGCTTTCTCGCGGCCGGATTGCTCTGGGGACTGATCTATCCGGCCGCCGCCGCCGGGGTTCACATCCAGATGTTCTTTCTTGCCTGCGTCGTTGTTGCCGGAATTTACGGCGGCCTCACGGTGAAGATGCGAATCATGTATTTGCAGTCCGGACCGGCACTGCTGGGGCTGTTGGCACTGCTGCTGGCTTAGGCAACTTTCAGGAGAGACGCGATGGCTACCCCCAGTACCGGATGGAAAGAGCGGATTGCTGCCGACGAAGCCGAGCGCCATGCCGGCTATGCGCGCGACTTCGAGCAGATTCAGGCGCTGAAGTCGGCGAAATTTGGCAAGGGTCGCGCCTTGCACCGCAAACAGCAGCTGGGTCTGCAAGGCACGTTAGAGGTTTTGTCCGGTCTGCCGGAGCATGCCCGCCACGGCCTGTTTGCCGCGCCCGGGAGCTACGAGGCATGGGTCCGTCTGTCGAACGGCGGCACCGATGTCCAGGCTGACCGCAAGCCGGATGTGAGGGGGTTTGCGATCAAGGTACGCGGCGTCAGCGGTCCCGGCGCGCTGGGCTCAGGCCCTGCCGGGAGCCAGGACTTTCTGCTGATCAATCACCCGGCTTTTGCCTTCGCCGGCGCCGACGAATTCGTCGGGCTGGTAAAAAGCCTGACCAAGGGGCCGGGGGCGCTGCTCGGCTACCTGATCTCGCGCTACGGCTTCCTCGGCGCGCTGGGCATGATGAAGCGTTTCGCCAAGACCTTCAACGCGCCCTTTACGGGATTTGCCACCCAGCCGTTCTATTCCGCGGCGCCGATTGCCTGTGGCCCCTATGCGGCGCGGGTTCGCTTGCTGGCGGCAAGCGACGAGGTGAAGCCGGGCGCAGCGGCGGATTGGGCGGGGGATTTTCGCGCCCATTTGGAGCGCGGACCGCTACGTTTTGAACTGCAGCTGCAATTCTTTGCCGACGAGGCGCGCACGCCGATCGAGGACGCATCCGTGGATTGGCCCGAAGACGTGGCGCCCTATGTCACGGTGGGCGTTCTGACGCTGCCGCCGCAGGATGCGCAGACGGCGGCCGGCCAGGCGCTGGCCGCCAAAATCGAGTCCGCCGCGTTCGATCCATGGAGTGCGCTGATGGCGCATCGTCCCCTGGGCGAGGTCATGCGCGCACGAAAAGTGGTGTATTTCCAGAGCCAGACCGGGCGCCGCTGAGGCATTCGCATGGTTGAGGATTGAAATCCGCCCGGCAATCCCCATGTTGTGCGCAATGACATCTTCTTGGGGCATCTGCCATGCGCTTTGACAAATTCACGACCAAGTTTCAGCAGGCTGTTTCCGATGCCCAGAGTCTGGCGGTCGGCAACGACCAGCAATTCATCGAACCGCAGCATCTGTTGCTGGCCCTGCTCAATCAGGAGGACGGCGGTACGGCGTCATTGCTGGGGCGTGCCGGCGTCAGCCTCGGCGGCCTGAAAGCCGCCCTCGGCAAAGCCATGGATCGCCTGCCCAAGGTCGAAGGCCATGGCGGCGAGGTCAGCATCGGCCGCGACCTGACCAATCTGCTCAACGTCACCGACAAGGAGGCGCAGAAGGCCGGCGACCAGTTCATCGCGTCCGAAATGTTCCTGCTGGCCCTGACCCAGGACAAGGGCGACACGGGGCGTCTGCTGAAGGAAGCGGGGCTCAACCGCAAGGCGCTGGAAGATGCGGTCAAGGCGGTGCGCGGCGGCGAGAGCGTCGGTTCGCAGGATGCCGAAGGCCAGCGTGAAGCGCTGAACAAGTATTGCCTCGACCTCACCGAGCGCGCCCGCCTGGGCAAGCTCGACCCGGTGATCGGGCGCGACGACGAGATTCGCCGCACCATCCAGATCCTGCAGCGTCGCACCAAGAACAATCCGGTGCTGATCGGCGAACCCGGCGTCGGCAAGACGGCGATCGTCGAAGGCCTCGCCCAGCGCATCGTCAATGGCGAAGTGCCGGAGACGCTGAAGGGCAAGCGGGTACTGGTGCTCGACATGGCGGGCCTGCTCGCCGGCGCCAAGTACCGCGGCGAGTTCGAGGAACGCCTCAAGGCGGTGCTCAAGGAAGTGGCGCAGGACCAGGGCCGCATCATCCTGTTCATCGACGAGATGCACACCATGGTCGGCGCCGGCAAGGCCGAAGGCGCCATCGATGCCGGCAACATGTTGAAGCCGGCGCTGGCACGCGGCGAACTGCACTGCATCGGCGCCACCAC
Source organism: Rhodocyclaceae bacterium (assembly GCA_025353195.1). Classification (GTDB taxonomy): domain Bacteria; phylum Pseudomonadota; class Gammaproteobacteria; order Burkholderiales; family Rhodocyclaceae; genus Sulfuritalea. The sequence goes on along the minus strand of JANXRC010000133.1, from coordinate 534 downwards.
GCTGAATGAATACCGCAAGTACATCGAGAAGGATGCGGCTCTCGAACGCCGTTTCCAGAAGGTGCAGGTCGATGAGCCCTCGGTCGAGGCGACCATCGCCATCCTGCGCGGCTTGCAGGAGAAATACGAGCTGCATCACGGTGTCGACATCACCGATCCGGCCATCGTCGCCGCGGCGGAACTCTCGCACCGTTATATCACCGACCGCTTCCTGCCGGACAAGGCCATCGACCTGATCGACGAGGCGGCGGCGCGCATCAAGATGGAAATCGATTCCAAGCCGGAAGTGATGGACAAGCTCGAGCGTCGCCTGATCCAGTTGAAGATCGAGAGCGAGGCGGTGAAGAAGGAAAAGGATGAAGCCTCGAAGAAGCGCCTGCTGCTGATCAAGGACGAGATCGCCAAGCTGGAGCGCGAATACGCCAACCTCGACGAAATCTGGCGTGCCGAGAAGGCGCAGCTGCAAGGCTCCACCCACATCAAGGAAGAGATCGAGAAGCTGCGCGTGGAAATGGCCGAATTGCAGCGCAAGGG
>JANXRC010000067.1 GCA_025353195.1 Rhodocyclaceae bacterium | reverse complement strand
CTTCGGCAGCCTCTGCGTGATGAACGAGGGCCGTTGCTGGCTGTCCTCCTACGCCACCGGCGAATCGCCCAACACGGTCGGCGCCTGCTCGCCGGCCAAGTACGTGCAGTGGGAAAAGAAGCCCGACGAAATGGACGTGCGCCTCAACGGCATCCTCATCGACCGCTACGCCAACGACGAAAACGCGGGCTACCCGACCATCTGCAAGGGCCGCTTCGAAGTCGCGGGCGAGACCTATTACGCCATGGAGGAGCCGGCCAGTCTCAACGTGCTGGAAATGCTGCCGGAAATCGTCAAGATCGGCGTCGCCGCGATCAAAGTCGAGGGCCGTCAGCGCAGCCCCACCTATGTCGCGCAAGTTACCCGCAACCTGCGCCAGGCGCTCGATGCGGTGATCGCCGCACCGGACAAGTACAGCGTCAAGCCGGCCTGGCAGGCGGAACTGGGCAAGGTCTCGGAAGGCTCGCAAATTACTCTCGGCGCCTACAACCGCCCTTGGCGATAATGCAGATTACATTAGGTCCGCTGTTGTTCTACTGGCCGAAAGCCGAGGTCATGGAGTTCTATGCCCAGGCCGCGCAGCATCCGGCCATCGACCGCATCTATCTGGGCGAGGCCGTCTGTTCGCGCCGCCAGCAATTGCGCACGGCGGACTGGATCGGCCTGGCCAAGGACCTGCGCGAAGCCGGCAAGGAAGTCGTACTCTCGGCGCAGGCCCTGCTCGAATCGGAAAGCGACCTCAAGGCCCTGCGCCGCCTGATAGCCGATGCTGGCGGCATGATCGAAGCCAACGACCTGGGCGCGGTCAAGATGGCTTGCGATCACGGTATCGGCTTCGTCGCCGGACCGCACCTCAACATCTACAATGAGCAGACCCTGGCCTTTTTCGTTGCGCAGGGAGCGAAGCGCTGGTTGCCGCCGCTGGAGGTTTCCGGCAGCGTGATCGAGGCTTTGCACCAGACGCGCCCGGCCGGCATTGAAACCGAGGTGTTCGCCTTTGGCAAGCTGCCGCTGGCGTTTTCGGCCCGCTGCTTTACCGCGCGTTACTACGGTCTGAACAAGGACGATTGCCAGTTCAAGTGTCTCGACCATCCGGAAGGCATGCTGGTGAACACCCGCGAAGGGCAGGCCTTCCTGACCTTGAACGGCATTCAGACGATGTCGGCGCAGACCCACAGCCTGCTGGCGCAGATGCCGGAACTCATCGCGCAGGGCATCGACGCCGTGCGCATCAGCCCGCAACCGGCGCATACTTTTGAGGTGCTCGAAGCATTCGATCGGGCGCGCAGCGGGCAGCCGGCCGAAGACCGCGCCGATTGGGCGTCTGCCGGCCTGGTCAACGGATTCTGGTTCGGTCGCGCGGGCATCGTCCAGCAGGCCGCTTGAGAGGTTAGTGATGCGAAACAGCTTGAGCCTGCCTACGATCCCCGCCTTTATTCTGCCGCCGCTGGTTGCGCGGCTCGGCGCGCGGCTGCCGCAATGGCCGCATTCGGTGAACCTGGCGCTGGCTCTCAACGCTGCGAACAAGCTCGGTGTGCTGCCGCAAGAAACCTTGCAGGAACTCGAGGGGCGCTCCTTTCGAGTAACGGTGCTCGACACCGGCATGGTGGCGGATTTCACTTACAGGCTCGGCACGTTCCGGCCCATCCTTGTGGCACTCGACAAGCCCGATCTGCATTTCACCGCGCGTCTGTCGGCTTTCCTGCAGATGGTGAGCAGGCAGGAAGATCCGGATACCTTGTTCTTCAATCGCACGCTGTCGATCGAGGGTGATACGGAGCTAGGGCTGCGGGTCAAGAACATGCTCGACGCGCTCGAATGGCCGCGCCTTTCGTGGCAGGGCTTGCGCCCGACCTTCCTCAAGGGTTGAGCATCGCGTCGGTAATAGGCGCCGGGCTATGCCTGATCTAATAGCCTAAGACTATCAATCAAATCGCAATAAGTCATTGGATTGGACTATCGCGAATCCCTATCATGGCAAGCGTCAACCCACTAAGCAAGGAGACGCACCATGGCAAACCACTCGCAATCCGTGACCATCAAGAACATCGAGTCGGCATTCTCCGGCGAGTCGATGGCACACATCAAGTACCGCTATTTCGCTAAGCTCTGCCGCGCGGCCGGCGACGAGGCAACGGCGCTGACCTTCGAGGAAACCGCCGATCAGGAAGTTCTCCACGCTTTCGGCCACCTCGACCTGCTTTACCCCGCGGCCGAAATGACCCCGGCACGCTGCCTGCAAATGGCCATCGACGGCGAAACCTACGAGTACACCGAGATGTATCCGCAGTTCCGCCACGCCGCCGAACAGGAAGGCCACGAGGCGGCGGTGAAGGAAATCGACGAACAGATCGCCGAGTCGAAGGAGCATGCCGCACGCTTCGCGAAAACCCTGGCGATGGCCGCCAAACGTTTTGCCGCGCTGGCGAAGGTGGAAGAGCGCCACGCGGCGCACTATCGTGACCAATTGGCCAAGGTTTCTGCCTGACCTTTTGCGACAATTCAATTCAACCATTCAGGAGCCAGAAATGAAAGTCTATCAATGCATCGTCTGCGGCTATGTCTATGACGAGAAGGCCGGCGACCCCGAACACGGAATTGCTCCCGGCACGCGCTGGGAAGATGTACCGGACAGCTGGGCTTGCCCTGATTGCGGCGTGGCCAAGGCCGATTTCGAGATGAAGGAAATCTGAACATGAGTGCGACCGGGACGGGTGTCGTCATTGTCGGTAGCGGGCTGGCCGGGATCAGTGTCGCCCGTGAACTGCGCAAGCTGGATGCCACCGTCCCGATCCGCGTGGTGACGGCGGACAGCGGCGGCTTTTATTCCAAGCCGAATCTTTCGAATGCATTGGCCGCCGGCAAGAGCCCGACGCAACTCATGTTGACCCTGCGCGAGGTGCTGGAAAAGCAGCTCAACATTCGCATCGACGCCGGTGTTCGGGTGACGAATATCCTGCTGGCCGGGCAGGTGCTGGAAACCACCGCAGGCAGGATCGATTATGAAAAGTTGGTGCTTGCGCCAGGGGCGCAGCCGATCCGGCTGGCTATCGCCGGCGACGCAGCGGCTGCCGTGTTATCCGTCAATCACATCGACGACTATGCCGTGTTCCGCGAACAGTTGGCGTCACCGTCCGTGAAGCGGGTGGCGATTCTGGGTGCCGGCCTGATCGGCTGCGAGTTCGCCAACGATCTGCGTTCGGCCGGCTTCGAAGTCGACGTCTTCGACATCGCGCCGCAGCCTCTGGGCCGCCTGCTGCCCGCGCAGGCGGCCGCTTTCATGCGCCAGCACCTCGAAGCAGCCGGCGTGCGCTTTCACTTTGGCGTCGGCGCAGCGAGCGTCGAACGCGCTGGTGCCGCCAGCGGCAACATTTATAGCCTGACCGATAGCGTCGGCACCGTTCATGCGGTCGATCTCGTGCTGTCGGCGGTAGGTTTGATACCAGACGCCGCGCTCGCGGCGGCGGCGGGGATGGTCGTGAACAGGGGCATCGTGACGGATCGCCAGTTACGCTGCCGCATCGCCGACGCTGAGTCGCAAGCGGGTGCGGGGCGCACCGAGGTGCAGGTCTTCGCGGTCGGCGATTGCGCGGAAGTCGAGGGATTCAACCTGCCCTATGTCATGCCCATCATGGCCCAGGCGCGCGCACTGGCAAAGACACTTGCCGGCGTGCCGACGGACGTCGCTTATCCGGCGATGCCGGTCGTGGTCAAGACCCCTGCCTGCCCGACCGTGGTCTGCCCGCCGCCGCCAGGCGTGGTCGGCAACTGGCAGGAGGACATCAGCGTCGACGGGGTACGTGCCGTATTTGTGTTGCCCGACGGCAGCCTGTGCGGCTTTGCCCTGTGCGGCACTGCAACGGCCGAAAAGTCGGCTCTGGCGGCACGGCTACCGGCGCTTCTGTGAGTGCGACACTCTTGAATGACCGGTCAGCGGAATCTGTAACGCCGGAATAATTCGGGTGCATGGAGTGCGCTGTGTTAGACTGCGCCCCGCTTCACCTCCTCAGCGATCGCGCCCCAGTCTGCCGGTCGTGCCTGAATGGCGACACAAAAGTCCCATCGAAGGTTACACCCCATAGAAGTTTCCGCCCAGATTGGCCTGCTCGTATGCGGGGGTCGGCTTCAGAGGTAATCAACATGCAGTTCACCGATCTCGGCCTTTCGGCCGAGCTCCTGCGCGCCATTGGCGAGCAGGGTTACACCACGCCCACCCCTGTCCAGCAACAGGCCATCCCGCATATCCTCGCCGGCCGCGATCTCGAGGCCCTGGCCCTGACCGGCACCGGCAAGACTGCGGCTTTCGTCCTGCCGCTATTGCAGCGTCTGACCCATCCGCTGACCAGCCCGCTGCAGCGTGTAACCCACACCGCGCCGCGCGTGCTGGTGCTGGTGCCCACGCGCGAGCTCGCGGCGCAGGTGCTGGAGAGTGTGCGCGTCTATGGCGCCCACACCGGTTTGCGCAGCCTCGCCGTGTTCGGCGGCGTTGGCATCAACCCGCAGATCCAGACTCTGCGCCGCGGCATCGACATCCTGGTCGCTACGCCCGGTCGCCTGCTCGACCACCTTGGCCAGCGCACTGTCGACCTGTCGAAAGTCCAGACCCTGGTGCTCGACGAAGCCGATCGCATGTTCGACATGGGCTTCATCCGCGACATTCGCCGCATCATCGAGCGCATGCCCAAGGAGCGGCAGAACCTGATGTTTTCCGCCACCTTTGCCGCCGAAGTGCGCGAACTGGCCCACGCTGTGTTAAAGAACCCGGCCCTGGTCGAAGTCGCGCGGCGTAACGCGCCAGCCGAACTGGTTTCCCATGCGGTGATCAAGGTCGACCAGGACAAAAAACGCGATCTGCTGCTGCATCTCTTCGCCGCCCACGGCTGGCACCAGGTGCTGGTGTTCTGCCGTACCAAGCATGGGTCCGACGCGCTGGCCAAGAAGCTGGAGCAGTCCGGCGTGCGTACTGCGGCACTGCACGGCAACAAGTCGCAGAACGCCCGCACCCGCGCTCTGGCCGACTTCAAGGCCGGCAAGCTTGCGGCCCTCGTCGCCACCGACATTGCCGCGCGCGGCCTCGACATCGATTCCCTGCCGCGCGTGGTGAATTTCGAGTTGCCGAATGTGCCGGAAGACTACATCCACCGCATCGGCCGCACCGGCCGCGCCGGCGCCAGCGGCGAAGCACTGTCGCTGGTGAGCAGCGACGAGCGCATTCAGTTGCGCGACATCGAGCGCCTGCTCAAGCGCGAGATACCGACTTCGGTCATGCCCGGCTTCGAGCCGCAGCATACTCATTCCGTGCCGCGTCCCGCTGCCGGGCGCACTCCGGCGCACAAGCCGGCACAGGCTCGCACGCGCACTGGCGCCGGCACGGGTGAGCGCAGCAGCGCACCCCGCTCGCCGCGTCCGGCCCGTGCCGGCGGCGGTGCCAAGCCTGCCAGTCATCACAGCGGCCAGCGTCATCGTTGAGACCACCGGTAGTCCGAAGCGAACAACAAGGCCCCGCGAGGGGCCTTGTTGTTTTGGGGAGCCGCATTTCGTGATCGATCTTCGATCAGCCTTCGGCGGAGCAGAAGTTCGCCTTTGAGAGACGTCATCGACGGATCGTCGCGGCTGGTTTCAGGCACGCTCCTTCATCGGTATAGTGCGACCCATGTCCCGCCCATGTTCCCCGACAAAGGATATACCCCGTGAAATCAGGTGCGATTCCTTTCATTGCAGCAACGATGTTCTGCCTGACCGATGCAATGGCCGGGCTCCTCGTGACCGAGGTCACGGGCAGGGCCGAGATCGAAGGCAAGGGCACGCTGGCGATATTGGCCGAAATTTCCGATGGTGCCCGCTTGTCGCTGCAGCCAGGTGCCACCGTCGTTGCGGTTGATCTTGCCAGCGGCAAGGAGTACGTCCTGAAAGGTGGCCAGGACTACCGCGTCACGCCGCAGGGACCGCAGGGCAGCGGCGGCGGCGTCACCGCCACGGCGCTGCCGGCCAAAGGCATGCCCGATATTCGCATCGCGCCAGGCATGGTGGCCCGGGCGAAGCCGGCGACGGGTAGCAGGGCCATCAGGGCGAATGTGCTGAGTCCGATCTCGCCGGTCAAGACCATCGTCGTCTCGGATGCGCCACTGTTCCGCTGGTCGCCTGTCGAGGCTTCCAACGGCTACCGGCTCTCCATCCTGAAACCGGACGGCTCTCTTCACTGGGAAGCCCGAACTCGGGACACCCAGCTGGCATTGCCGACCACGCATCGACTGACCCCGGGCGAGAAATATACCTGGCGCATCGAATATTCTTCCGAAGGCGGCGGCACGGCCGACGCATCGGCGGCGTTCTCGGTAGCGCCGGCGGCGACCATCAAGCAATTGTCAGCCCTCAAGGTCGACGCCCACGCAGCGTTTTCGCGGCGCGTGCTTTACGCGGCCATGCTGACTGAGGTCGGCGCGAAAGAGGAGGCTCGAGAGTTGTGGAGGGAACTGGCACAGGAAAAGCCGGACGACAACGTCCTGCGAAAGTTCGCCGAGGCGCGCTGATCAGTTATGCTGGACACCGGTTTTCTTTCCTGACACAGAAAGGTACTTTGCATGAAGCATTTCCTCCCGGCCGTTCTCGTCATTCTGCTGTCGGCCAATGCCGGCGCCGCATCGTTGATCACGGAGTCCGAGGCCAATCTGCCAGCGGCCGTTGAAACGAAATCCCGCAGCATCACACGCGGGCCCGGAATCCGGGTCATTTCTCCCGACCCGGCAACAACGATCAAATCGCCATTCAATCTGAAGGTCGCTTTCGAACCCCGTGGCGGAGCGAAAATTGTCCCCGAGAGCATCAAGGTGACCTATCTCAAGGCGCCAGCGGTTGATCTGCTGGATCGTCTCAAGCCGGGAATCTCGGAACAGGGTATCGACCTCGCCAATGCCGAGGTTCCCCCCGGCGAGCATCGGATCCAGATGAGCCTGGAGGACTCCGAAGGCCGCCGGACGATCACCGTGATCAAGCTGAGCGTGGTCAAGTAGGTGCAGTGTCCGTATTGCATCAGTGAGGTAAGCGATCAGGCGCTGGCCTGTCCCCACTGTGGCCGTGACCTGTTCCTGATCAAGTCGTTGCTGGAGAAGATCGAGGCCCTCGAACAGCGGGTACAGGAACTGGAGGCGAACACCGCAGCCGGCGCGCCTGCAATCGATACGCCGGCAACGGCTCAGCCGGTGCCTTTCGGCACCCGGTCCGACTGGTTGCTCCTGTGGCTTGCTCCGTTGCTTTTGCTGCTCGCGGCCCACGGTGTGATCACGGTCATTTTCGACCTGAATACGCTGTACCTGCGACTGGTGTCGCTGCTGATTCCGCTTCCTTTCGCCTTTCTGCTGATGCGACGCGAGCGGTCGTTTCCATTCTGGATGGGCGCGGCATTCACCATGGCCGTGCTTGCCGTACTGGGCATGAGCGGGGTCATCAGCATGGTCGATCACACCCCCCTGTTGCCCCAGGATGCGCGCGAATGGCGCGAATTCTCCGAATATGCCGCCAGTATCGGCTTCTCCTACATTACCGGCATGGTCCTCGGCCGCATGCTGCGACAAAAACTGGAAACAGTCTCGCCTGCCGCCGCCAAGGGGCTTACGGTCAAGGTCGTCACCCTGCTATCGACCAGCAAGAAACGCGCTGACCAGTTGCAGGCGACCGTAAAGAAGGTGCAAGAGGTGCGCGGTACCCTGACGGCGCTGACAACCGCCGGGCTCTCGGCCTACACCGGGCTGCAGGGATTTTTTGGCCGGAGCGGCTGAGCCGTTCCGGTCACCGCTCCGGGCGCAACTCGCGAATTGCGGCGGCGAGGTCGCGGCCGACGCCGGCCGTGGCGCGTCCAAGCCCGGCCACCAGCGGCGCATAACCGTCCGCTGTCAGACGCTCGCGTATGAAACTCCTGCCGCTGCGCGGTGGCAGGTCCTTGCGCCTGAGGGTCCATACCGCTTCGACCAGGGCAAAATCCCCGAGGGCAGCCTCGAAGCGCAGCACCTCCACGTCGATCCGCAGATCCGCGTCACCCGCGCCCTCCAGCCCCGGGAGGCGCACGCGCGTCGATCCGAGTTCCCGCGCCAGATCAGTCGCCAACTGGCGGGGGAATGCCGCCTTCAGGGGTTCCGCCCAGCGATTGAAATCGCTGGCATGGACAGCATGCTCCCCGGTCAGGACGACGATCTGCGGGCGATCCACCAGTTCGGGTAGCGTAACCGGACCAATGACGACATGCAGGCGCGATTCGGCGCGATTGCCGTCGTCGAGTTGCGGCACGGCGGAAGCCTGGAGCGTGTAGAGCTGGGTTTTTGGCGAACTGCTGCAGCCGGCGCTTGCCGCGGCCAACAACACAACAAAGCGAAAAAGCATTGAACGCGGGATCATCATGGCTGTTCCTCCCGCTTTCCCTTCAGCAGGGCTTCGGGTTGTCGGTCAAGGGTGTCGGCGAGGGAGCGCAAGGCCTGAGCGGCCCGCGCCATCTCGCGGGCGGCGTCGCGTACATCCGACAGTACGGGCGAGTCCGAGGCCAGCGTGCGCTCCATGTTGCCCAGCGTAAGGCGCAGGCCCGCCAAGGCTGCCTGTGCCTCGGGCGCGACTTCGGATTCAAGTCGGCGCGCCAGCTTGTCCAGTCCCTGCAAGGTCTGGCGTGCATCATCCGCAACCGCGGCAAAGGGAACCTGCTCCAGACTTTTCAGGATACGGCCCAGCGATGCCTGCAAGTCCTCGAGGCTGGCGTACACCGTGGGGAATTCCGGAGGGACCGCGGCCGGGTTGAGCGCTACCTTTTTTGCGTCCTTGAAGAAATCCAGCGCCACATAGAGCTGTCCGGTGAGGAGGTTGCCGGTTCGCAGCTGGGCACGGAACCCGCGTTCGACGATGGCCTTGAGCAGGCCCTTCCTGACCCGCAGTGCATCGGCGCCCGCATTGGCCGGCGCTCCCCCCGGCGGGCGCCGCATCGCTATGCGTTCGGGATAGATGGTGACATACACCGGGAAATGAAACCACTCCCGCTCCGGTTCGTATTCGACGCCGAGCGAAAGAACCTCGCCGACCACCACGCCGCGGAAGTCCACCGGCGCTCCCGGCGAGAGGCCTCGCAGCGATTCCTTGAAGTTCATCACATAGACCTGCATCTGCCCATCCGGGGCCTTCATCGCCTCCGCCCGATCCCTATGCAGGGTGAACGTCGAATCGGCCGGCGCCTGGCCGAGATTGGCCTCGCCGGGCAAGGTTTCAAATGCGACCCCGCCGAGCAGGATGGCCATCGCGGACTGCGTCTGTACCCGCAGACCGGCGCTATCGAGCGTAACGTCGATGCCGCTGGCATTCCAGAAGCGGGTCGTCGGCGTCACGTACTTGTCATAGGGCGCGCTGATGAATGCCTTGAGGCTGACGCCTCTGCCATCCTTGTCCAGCGAATAGGCTTCGACCTCGCCTACCTTCAAGCGCCGGTAGAAGACGGGAGAACCGATGTCGATCGAGCCAAGGTCGGGCGCATGGATGCTGTATTGCCTTCCGGGCAGGCCGGCGGTGACAATCGGCGCTACTTCCTCGCCGACGAATTCGCGCGCGGAGTCGGACGACTTGCCTACATCGACACCGATATGCGCTCCCGAGAGCAGAGTGCCGATGCCGGTCAGTTGGCCGCCGGCAAAGCGCGGACGCACCACCCAGAAACGCGTGTCGGCCACCAGAAGCGGCTCGGCCCGTTTGAGGAACTGGGCCGTCACCAGAACGCGGCTGCGGTCGGGCGACAGCGCTACCTCCTTGACCATGCCGATGTCTACGTCCTTGTAGCGGATGCGGGTCTTGCCCGGTTCGAGGCCCTCGGCGGTAGCGAAGCTGATGACCACTGTCGGGCCGCGCTCCATGACGGCGCGCAGCGCGAGCCAGCCGCCGATGAGCACCGCAATGGCGGGGACCAGCCAGATCAGCTGGATCCGAAAGCGGCGCCGAGGCGCCAGCGTTGCCGGGGGAAGTTCAGGTATTTCCGTCATTGCGGGTTTGCTCTTTCAGGTTGTCCCATATCAGGCGAGGATCAAAGCTCATCGCGGCAAGCATCGTCAGCACCACCACGCCGCCAAAAAACGGTGCCCCCGGTCCGGGGCGGATGGTGGCGATCGACTCAATCTGAACCAGGGCGGCGAGCAGTGTCACGACATAAATATCCAGCATTGACCAGCGGCCGAAGAACTCGAGCACCCGATACAGGCGGGTTCGCGCTCGCGCCGAGCCGGGCGCAGAACGCCTCAGGGACACCAGCAGAAGCGCCATCGCGAGCAGTTTTCCGGACGGCACGATTATGCTGGCGAAAAAGACCAGCGCGGCGAGATGCCAGGACCCGGATGTTGCCAGAAAAACCACGCCGCTCATGATCGTATCCTGCTGCGATCCGAACAGGGAGCCCGATTCCATGATGGGTAGCAGATTTGCCGGAATGTAGAGCACACAGGCGGCAAGCAGCAGCGCCCAGGTACGGGCAATGCTGTCCGGCTTGCGCGCATGCAGCGAAGCCTCGCAGCGGGGGCAGAACACCTTGCACCCGGCACGGTCCGGTGGGCGGCATACCAGTCCGCAGGAATGGCAGGTGACCAGGCCGAGTTCCAGCGCTGTGACCGTCGCCGTCATCGGGGAGCCCCGCGAACCGCAACGGCCCACAGTTCCCGACCGTCGATATTGCTCCAGACAGCCGCCAGCAACAGCATCAAGGCGGCATACGACCAAAGGGCAACACCAGGTACAACCTGGGCAAGGTGGGCCAGTTTTACCAGCGAGACCAGCACCCCGAGCATGAACACTTCAACCATGCCCCACGGACGAGTGCCCGAAATGAGCCGCAGCATCAACCTGATCGGCCGCGACGGGTGACCCGCCTGCAAGGCGCCGAGAATCACCGCGAGCAGGGCCAGTTCCAGAAACGGCACCAGCAGTGTGGTGACGAACACCAGCACGGCAAGCAGGTGCATCTCCGCATCCCAAAGCAGGCCGACCGCCCCTGGAAGCGATGCGGCGTTGTGGCGCCCCTGAGTCTCTATCGTGGCAATCGGGAAGGCACTGGCGATGACAAACACAACCAGGGCCGTGAAGGTCAGCGCAAGGGCACGGTCCAGGTGGCCGGTGCGAAACAGCGGCGAGCCGCAACGTGAGCACAGCGCAGTGCCCCCCGGCGCGAGTGGAATGCTCCGCTGCAACATGTCGCAGCTGTGGCACGCCACCACCTCGGGCAGCGCGACCGCTGCGCACAGTACCTGAGGACCTTCGATCACGGAGCTAACCGCGATAGTGCGCCGGGATATTTCTGCGCTGAGTGCGATGTCATGGATGACGGACTTCCTTGAGGGTGAAGCATCTTTTTCCGGCATCAGCGCCGCAGTGCGGAATTGTACGCATGATCAGTGCCTGGCGAGACCTGAGTTCGTCGAGTGCAACCGGAGCGTGGCAATGCAGCGCTGCAGACGAATCGTCATCCGCGCCTGACGTTTGCTCGAGAGCTGAACGGGAAGATTGTTGACCTCCATCAATACCCGCCGTCAAGAATATTAGATGATGCTGTTGCTCGAGTGTCCCGTTCAAAAGGTAGCACAAGCTTTTGGTGCTCCGGCCGGGCTGAGACCGGAGTTGTCTTCGCGGAATTCCTGGTCTGAAATTGTTTGCAGGATGTTCCGCCGGCAGGTGAGTCCCTTGGGTCTGGAGGAAAAATGAATCGTCCCGCGGGCAATGCGCTAGGCAAGGTCTTCAGCGCCGCTGGTATCAGTCGGCGCGATTTCCTCGGCTTCTGCGCCACCTTGGCCGCCGCCTATGCGCTGCCGGCCTCCAGCGTTGGCGCCATCGCTGCCGCACTGGAAAAGGCGCCGCGTACCTCGGTGATCTGGCTCTCCTTTCAGGAATGCACCGGCTGCACGGAGTCACTGACGCGCTCGCATACGCCGAGCATCGAGGGGCTGATCCTTGAACAGCTGTCGCTCGACTATCACCACACATTGCAAGCGGCTTCCGGCGAGGCGGCCGAGCGCGCGCGGGACGAGTCCATGCGCATCAACGCCGGCAAATACCTGCTGGTGGTGGATGGTTCGGTGCCCTTGGGCAATCCGGGCTATTCGACGATTGCCGGTGTCAGCAACGTCGATATGCTGATGGAAACGGCGAAGGGAGCCGCAGCGGTTATCGCCGTTGGAACCTGCGCCGCCTACGGCGGCTTGCCTGCAGCGCAACCGAACCCGACCGGTGCCGTGCCGGTGAGCCGTCTGGTCAGGGACAGGCCGGTCATCAACGTGCCGGGCTGCCCGCCGATTCCCGTTGCCATCACTGGAGTGCTCGCGCATTTCCTAACCTTCCGCAGCCTGCCGGAACTCGACGACCGCGGTCGGCCGAAGATCTTCTACGGCGAGAGCATTCACGATCGCTGCTACCGTCGCCCCTTCTACGACCAGGGCAAGTTTGCCGACAGTTTCGACGACGAAGGCGCGCGCAAGGGCTGGTGCCTGTTCAAACTCGGCTGCAAGGGGCCGGTGACGCACAATGCCTGCGCGACGACGAAGTGGAACAACGGTGTTTCTTTCCCGATCCAGTCGGGCCATGGCTGCCTCGGCTGCTCGGAGCCGGACTTCTGGGACGCAGGGTCGTTCTACAAGGCTCTGTCGATGCCGGTGACGCCGGTACGCAAGGCCGTGGCCGGCGCGGCCGCAGCTGGCGCCGCGGTCGGGGCTGCCGTTGCCTTCGCCAACCGCGCCAAGAAAACCGCGGCGAAGGCGGCGCATGAGGCGGTCAAGGTCGAAGACCTGACGAAGAAATCGTGAGTGGCCTGGAACTTCTGACCTGGGGACGCGGGCCGGGACTGGTGCTGGCACTGGGCCTCTGCATCTTCGGCGTGATCCTGCGCTTTGCCGAGATTCTGGCGCTCGGCCGCCGGGCGGACCTCGCGCTGCCGCGGCCGAACTCGCCCGGCAGCGGCTGGCGGACGATGCTCACGCGTTCGCTGCCACCACCGGGCATGCTCAGGCGCGCGCCGCTCACCTATCTGGGAGGCTATGTCTTCCATATCGGCATGGCCGTCGCCGTCTTCCTTTTCGTGCCGCATATCGAACTGTTCCGCGGCCTCCTCGGCCTGCACTGGCCCGGCCTGCCGAATCCGCTGGTGGACATCGCTTCGATCGCCGCAATCGTGGCGCTGCTCGCCTTGCTGGTCGGACGCCTGGTCGATCCGGTCAAGCGCCTGCTGACGACTACTGGCGACTGGCTGGCCTGGGCGCTGACCTTCGCGCCTCTGGTCACCGGCTACGCCGCCTACCACCACGTGTTTGAAGACTACACGCTGACCCTGGCGATGCACATTCTCTCGGTCGAACTGCTGGTGGTGGTGCTGCCCTTCTCCAAGCTGTTCCATGCCTTCAGCCTGTTCCTGGCGCGCTGGTACAACGGCGAGATTTCCGGCAGAAAGGGAGTGGCATCGTGACGGCCTCTTTCGAGCGCGGCATCAACGCCTTCAAGGAAGTCATCGACGCACCGGTGGCGAGCTTCTTCGCGAGTTGCGTGCACTGCGGTCTGTGCGCGGAGAGCTGTTTGTTCTACACGGAAACCGGCGACCCGCAATACACGCCGATCCACAAGCTGGAACCGCTGCGCCGCATCTGGCAGCAGGAATACACGCTGCTAGGCAGGCTGGCGAAACTCGTCGGGCTGGCCAAGCCGGTAACCGACGCGGAACTGGCAGCGTGGGGTCCGCTGGTCTATGACAGCTGCTCGATGTGCGGGCGCTGCTCGATGGTCTGCCCGGTCGGCAACGACATCACGATGATGATCCGCAAGATGCGCGAGGGCATGGCCGCCGCCGGGCACGCCCCGGAAGGCCTCGTGACCGCGACGCAGCGCTCGATCCAGAGCGGCAGTCCGGCAGGCGTCAAGTGGGTGACGGTGCAGGCGCAGATCAAGCGCATGCAGAAGCAGTTCGGCATCGACATCCCGGTGAACCAGGAGCATGCCGATTACCTGGTGTTGATGTCGTCGTGGGAGATCCTCAACTATCCCGAGTACCTCGGCGCCGTCGGCCGCATCCTCGACAATGCCGGCGCGTCATGGACGCTCAGCGAACACGCCTACGAAGCCACCAACAGCGGTATCCAGATTGGCGCATCCGACCTCGCGCGCGAACTGGTCGGTCGCATCGTCCAGGCCGCCGAGGAACTGAAGGTCAAGTGCGTCATCAGCCCCGAGTGCGGCCATGCCTACATGGCGCTGCGCTGGGAGGGGCCGAACCTGATGGGACGTCCTTTCGGATTCGAGGTCAAGCACATCCTGGAAGTGCTCGACGACCTCAACCGTGCCGGACGCCTCAAGCTGAAAGGCAGCATCGACAAGCCGCTCACCTACCACGACCCCTGCCAGATCTCGCGGCGCGGCGGTGTTTATGAGCAGCCGCGGGCACTGCTCGGGCAGATTGCGCCGCAGTTTCGCGAGATGAGCGATCCCGGCGTGATGAACTGGTGCTGCGGGGGCGGCGGTGGAGTCTCGGCCAATGAACGCGCCGAACCGCTGCGCACCATCGCCTTCAAGCGCAAGAAAGCGCAGATCGAGGAGCTCGGCGTCAAGACAGTGGTGACCGCTTGCGCCAACTGCCGCGTCGTCATCGAGGAAGCGCTCGAGCACTACCACATGGATATTGAAATGCTGGGCCTCGCCGAACTGGTGGCCGAGCATCTGGCCGAGGACCGAACATGAGCGAACGCCTCGTCATCGACCCCATCACCCGCATCGAAGGCCACCTGCGCATTGAGGCGCAGATCAAGGATGGCGTCATCGAGCAGGCCTATTCCACCGGCACCATGGTGCGCGGCATCGAACTCATCCTGCGCGGTCGCGACCCGCGCGACGCCTGGGCCTTCGCCCAGCGCATCTGCGGCGTATGCACCGTGGTGCATGCGGTCGCCTCGGTGCGCGCCGTCGAGGATGCGCTGAAGTATCCAATCCCGCCCAACGCCGAGCTGATCCGCAACCTGATGATCGGCGCGCAGTACATCCACGATCACGTCATGCATTTCTACCACTTGCACGCGCTCGACTGGGTGGATGTGGTGTCGACACTGAAGGCCGACCCGAAGGCCACCTCGGCGCTGGCCCAATCCATCAGCAGTCATCCGCAATCCTCGCCGGGCTATTTCGCCGACGTGCAGAAGCGGATCAAGACCTTCGTCGAAAAGGGCAAGCTCGGCATTTTCCAGAACGGCTACTGGGGCCACCCGGCCTACCGGCTGCCGCCAGAAGCCAACCTCATGGCGCTGGCGCATTATCTCGAGGCACTGGCGTGGCAGCGCGACGTCGTGGCGCTGCATGCGATCCTTGGCGGCAAGAATCCGCATCCGAATTTTGTTGTCGGCGGCGCGCCGATCGCGATCAGCATCTATCCCGATCATCCCGCGCCAGGCAGGGAGGCGCATTACCGCAGCGGTCAGGGCGGCACTGCGCTCGACATCGTCGGCTTGCAGCGCATCCAGTCGTTGATCGAGTCCATGCGCGCTTTCGTCGACCAGGTCTATGTGCCTGACACGCTGGCCATTGCGGGTTTCTACAAGGATTGGTTCAAACAGGGCGAGGGGCTGGGCAACTTCCTCTGCTACGGCGATCTGCCGGCCAGGGGCATCAACGATCCGTCGGGCTTCCTATTTCCGCGCGGTGCCATCCTCAATCGCGACCTGTCGACGCTCCACGAAGTCGATCTCAACGCCGACGACCAGATCCAGGAATACGTCGCGCACTCGTGGTACGACTATGCGGCCGGCCGCGACCAGGGCTTGCATCCGTATCAGGGCGAGACGACGCTCAACTACACCGGGCCGAAGCCACCGTTCCGGCAACTACCGGTGGAACAGGCCTATTCGTGGATCAAGTCGCCGCGCTGGAAGGGCAAGGCGATGGAAGTCGGCCCGCTGGCGCGCGTGCTGATGCTTTACGCGAAGGGCCACGCGCAGACCAGGGATCTCGTCGGCATGGCGCTGAAGACACTCGACCTGCCGGTCACGGCTCTGTTCTCGACGATGGGCCGCACGGCGGCGCGCACGCTGGAAACGAAAATCCTGGCCGATGCCATGCAGGGCTGGTACGACCAGCTCGTCGCCAACATCAAGAGCGGCGACGTCCGCACCTTCAACGAAGAGTTCTGGGAACCATCGACCTGGCCGCAGCACGCGCGGGGCGTAGGTTTCATGGAAGCGCCGCGCGGTGGCCTGGCGCACTGGGTCGTCATCGACGACGGCAGGATTTCCAACTACCAGGCGGTGGTGCCTTCCACCTGGAACGCCGGACCGCGCGATCCGCAGGGCCAGCCAGGCGCCTACGAGGCGGCACTCAAGGGCCATTCGCTGCACGACCCCAAGCAGCCTCTCGAAGTGCTGCGCACCATCCACAGCTTCGACCCCTGCATCGCCTGTGCGGTGCATCTGGTGGACGAGAACCAAGAAACGTACGCAGCGCGCATCCTCTAAGCCCGGGACTGGACCATGGCCGGCGAACGGAAGCGCGCGCCTGGCGCCAAGCTTTCCAGCAGCTCGGCTTTTGGCGGAGGCCTTAGCGGAACGCGGACGCGATGGTGATGCGTTTTGGGGGCGGCAGATTTGTCTGGCATTGCTCGAAGTATGTTGCGCTGGCAATTTCCGGAGTGAGAAATTCGACGCGGGAGAATCCTGCTTCAATCAGCTTGGCCTCGAGTATTTCCGGCACAAAATGACTGACGAAGCGCTCCCCCGCTGCAGCAACAAGCTGAGCAATCCGGGTAGCCCCTGCTTGGGATATATCCGGAACGGTTGGTGGTGGCTGCATGAAGGTCAGCACAACTTCGCTGCCTTCGGGGAATCTGGCGATTGACCTCAGCACTTCATCGATGGCTGCCTCGGTCAGATACATCGTCACTCCCAGCCATGAAAAGAATGTCGGTTTGGTCGTTGCAACTCCATGTCTCAGTAGTCCGTCGGCGAGGGATTCCTTTTCGAAGTCGATGTCGGCAAAGATCACATTCGTGGGCACTTCCAAACCCGCTTCCGCGATTCGCGCGCGCTTGGCGGTTTGAGATCCGAGGTGGTCCACCTCGATGACGGTCAGGGAAGATGCCCATTCGGGCTGCCTTAAGGCAAACGTATCGAACCCTGCGCCGACAATTACATATTGGGAGACGCCTCGCCTTACTGCCGCAGAAAGTTGATCTTCAGCGAAGCGGGAGCGAAGAACAATGTGGGAGCGCAAGGCCAACGCTTCCGGCGCCAGGTAACGTTGTGCAGTATCTTGTATTCGTCGTGCCGCGTCTTTTCCGAGGAGTTTTAGCGCAATCGCATCGTCGAGCAAGCAGGGCTTTGCATCGAGTACTTGGTGTGCGGCACGCAGATATGCCGTGGCCAGAGCGGTTTGGCTTGCATCGCGGTCGGACATTTCTGCTTCTCCTGCGGAGCCGACAATTTTGAACAGTCGGTTCGCTACGTCATCGTGGTCGCTGCTATTCTAGCGGCGTCAGAACGACGAGCCGGGTCGCTTGAGGAACTCGATTTCCCCAGTCGTCGAGACGCGGCCAAGGATGGCATTGCGATGGGGAAAGCGACCGAAGCGGGCAATCACCTCCCGATGCCGCAGCGCGTAGTCGTAGGCGCGGTCGAAAGTCTCATTCTGCATTTCGCGGCGCAGGCCGGCGAATAGCGCTACTGCGCGCTCCTGATCGAGCAGCGACTCGCTGTGCTCGAAGGGCAGGTAGGCGAACCAGCGCCGGTACGGCGACAGGTTCTTGTCGCGGCCCGCTGCGACAAGCTTCTCCGCCAGGTCCAAGGCTTGCGCGTCGCCGGCGAAGGCGCGCGGCGTGTCGCGGAAGATATTACGGGTGAATTGGTCGAGCAGCAGGATGCGCGCCAGCAGTTGTTCGTCAGGCGCTTCACCGAGGGTAGTGCCCAATGCCTCTTCGATATCCGCGCCGAATCGTTCGCGGATGGCGGCATCGAAGGCCTCATTCTTGCGGAACCACTCGGGGCGGTCGCGCCCGTGGCCTGGATGGTCCGGCGGCAGGAACCAGAAGTCGAGAATGGCTCGGGCGACAGGCGCCAGATCGGTCATTCGGCCTTCTTGGGCACCGGTTTTTTTGCTGCAGGCTTGGCCGCCGGCTTCTTTGCTGCGGGCTTCTTGACGGCCGCTTTTTTTGCCGCCGGCTTCGTCACCGCGGCCTTCTTCGCCGTATCGCTGGCGCCGACTGTTGGCGCCGTCTTTCCAGGTTTTGCTTCGGCAACTTTGGCGCCAGGCTTTGCTCCCGCCTTCGGTGCCCTGGGTTCGAATTCGAAGCCGACCTTGCCGCTGGCCGGATCGCGCACCAGGTACGCGGAGAACTTGCGCCGCGTCTTGTTCGAGATGAAACCCTTGAGCAGGGAGGTCTTGCCGGTTTCCAG
>JANXRC010000061.1 GCA_025353195.1 Rhodocyclaceae bacterium | reverse complement strand
GGAGCTGCTGCAAAATCGCGCCGACGCAGCGGCAGCATCGAGGCCGGCCATTCATCGAAACATTCGAACGCGCGCAATCTCCTCGCGCAGCCATTGGCTGCTGGTCGCCCGCACGGTAGACGCCTGTCTCGTCACTGAAGATGTTCGGAAGCGCATGTCCGAAAACGGCTACCGGGCGCTCAAAGCCTGCGTAACATGCGGACATGAGCACCTCTCAAACCCAGCTCGATCCAGCCTCCTGCTACCAGGCCTTGCTGTCGCGCGATGCGCGTTTTGACGGTCATTTCTTCACGGCGGTCAAGACTACGGGCATCTACTGTCGCCCGGTGTGCAAGGTGCGGGCGCCGCTGGCTAAAAACTGCCTGTTCTTTGCCAGCGCCGCGCGTGCCGAAGCGGCGGGCTTTCGGCCGTGCCTGCGCTGCCGCCCCGAACTGGCCCCGGCGCCCCTGCCGCACTGGTCGACCCAGGACGCCAGCCAAATATTGGCCACGCAAGCGATGCAGATGCTCGACAGCGCCGAAGCCCTGGCCGACGCGCCGCTGCGGGTGGCCGACCTAGCCACGCGATTGGGTGTGAGCGAGCGCCACTTGCGCCGCATCCTGGTGCAGCACCTGGGCGTGACACCCTCGCAATACCGGCAGACGCGTCGCTTGCTGCTGGCCAAGCAGTTGCTGTGCGACACGGCATTGCCGATTGCCCGCATTGCCCAGCTCAGCGGCTTTGCTAGCCAGCGCCGCTTCAACACCGCCTTTGCCATCCACTACCACCTGACGCCTTCGGCATGCCGACGCGATGGCCAGGCTGCCAGCGACGTGAGCTTGAAGCTGGCCTACCGTCCGCCCTATGACGCCGCCGCCCTGCTGAAATTCTTCGGCCAGCGCGCTGTACTCGGCTTGGAGCTATGCACCTCCGGCGAGGATGGCATCGGTGAGTTCGTGCGCATTGTGCGCATGTCGGTGGGCGCGCGCAGCCACCTGGGCTGGGTGCGCATGCAGTTCGAGGCAGCGGCGCATCGGGTTCATGTGCAGCTCTCCGACAGCCTGCTGCCGGTCTTGCCCGCCGTCCTGCAACAGGTGCGCTGGGCGCTGGACCTTGACGCCGACCCGCTGGCCATCGAGGCCGCCCTGGCCCGCGACTTTCCGCATTGCGCCGGCTGGCGCGTGCCGGGTACCTGGGATGGTTTCGAGCTGGCGGTGCGCGCGGTCCTCGGCCAGCAAGTCACGGTGGCGGCGGCGCGCACGCTCACCCGGCGCCTGGTGCAGTCCCTGGGCGAGCCGTTGACCACGCCGTGGCCGCAACTCACCCATGCGTTTCCGACGCCTGCCCGGTTGCTGCAAGCCTCAGCCGACGATTTGGGGAAAATGGGCATCGTGCGGCAACGCCAGAAAGCCATTCAGGCATTGGCGCATGCCGTGTTGCACGGCGGTCTGGACTTGCAGCCCGGCCCGCAGGTGCAAGCCACGGTGGAGGCCTTGCTGGCCCTGCCAGGCATCGGCGAATGGACCGCGCAATACATCGCCATGCGCGCCTTGCGCTGGCCCGATGCGTTTCCCGCAGGCGACATCGTCGTGCAGCAGCGCCTGGGCGTGCGCGACGGCCCGCAACCCGCGCGCGCGGCCACCGCACTGGCAACGGTTTGGCAACCCTGGCGCAGCTACGCCGTCATTCGACTCTGGCACGGAGCATCCCCATGAAACTCGTATGCAAGACCATCGCCACCCCTTTGGGCCGCATGCTTCTGGCCGCCGGCGATGCCGGCCTGGCGGGTTTGTGGTTTGAAGGCCAGCGCCACCACCCGGATGCATCCGGCTGGCAAGCGGTGAAGTCCCAGCGCTGGCTGGACCAGTCGGCCGGGGAACTGCAGGCGTATTTCCGCGGCCAGTGCCGGCACTTCAAGACGCCGCGCGCGGCGGCCTGGGGCACGCCGTTCCAGCGCAGCGTGTGGGAGGCTTTGGCGGCGATTCCATGGGGTGCCACCACCAGCTACGGTGCGCTGGCCGCGCAATTGGACATGTCTCAGGCGGCTCGCGCCGTGGGCGCGGCAGTGGGGCGCAACCCGTGGAGCATCGTGGTGCCTTGCCACCGCGTGCTGGGTGCCAACGGCAGCCTGACGGGTTATGCCGGTGGCCTTGCGCGCAAGCAGGACCTGCTGACGCACGAAGGTGTCTGGCAAAGGGCTTTGCTATAGGCCGTCGTCCCAAGTGGCAGGCTAGATCGGGTGGATGTCGATCGAGCGGTAGGCCTGGTCAGTCGCCTTGAATGCGAGTTTTGCCGTCTCCTGGGCGGAAAGGATGCTCTCCTTGCCGCACCCGCCACACCGGTAGACCGGCATTTCTGCCAGAACCTTGAATGGCTGGGCCTTCCTCGGTTCCGCCAATACCTCCTGCGTGTGGTGGCCGGTTGGCGACCCGGGTTCTTCGACATCATCGTTACGCTTGCGCGTTTGGAAAGAAGCGCGAAGCGTTCGAGGGTGGCCTCAAGTATCACTCACCAACTGTCGATCGGCGGCGATTTCGGCTCACCGGTTTTTGCCGACATCAATCCTTTCGTCAGCCAGTCGCGGGTCTGTGCCGGGTCAATGACCGCATCGATCTCGAGCGCACTCGCCATGTTGATGGCCTTGCCTTGTTCATAAGCCTGATCAACCAGCGATCTGAACAGCGCCTCACGCTCCGGGCCCTCCTCTTTGGCGGCCAATTCCTTGCTGAAGCCGAGGCGTGCCGCCCCTTCGATTCCCATGGCGCCAAATTCTCCGCTCGGCCATGCCACGGTAGCGACCGGAACATGGAACCCGCCGCCGGTCATCGCCATCGCACCCAGCCCGTAACCCTTGCGCAGGACCACCGCAAAGAATGGCACGCGCAGATTGGCGCCCTGCAAAAACATGCGACTGACATGCCTGACCTGGGCCTTTGCCTCGACGTCCGGGCCGACCATGAATCCCGGGGTATCCACGAGCGATACCACGGGTAGGCCGTGCGCATTGCACAACTGGAGAAATCGCGACGACTTGTCTGCGGCATCGGCATCGATGGCACCCCCGAGATGCAAGGGATTATTGGCGATCAACCCAAGGGGGCGTCCCTCGATCCGGGCTAAAGCCGTCAGGATCCCCTGCCCGAAGCCGCCGCGCAATTCAAGCAGCGAGTCAGTGTCTGCGATGAGTTCCATGATGTGGCGCATAACGTAGGTCTGCGCCCGATTCGCAGGCAGTGCGTCGCGCAGCGAGGATTGATCATGACAGGTCCAGCGATTCACGCCGCCCTGGAAGAACGACAAGTAGTGCTTGGCGACCGAGGTCGCCTGCGCCTCATCATCGACCAGGATATCAATGACCCCGTTCGCGCCCTGAAACTGGCTGGGTCCAATCTGCTCGGGTGTGAATTGCCCCAATCCGCCACCTGCGATCATCGCGGGACCACCCATGCCGATGTTGCTGTTGCGGGTGGCGATGATGACGTCACTGCAGCCCAGCAGGGCCGCATTGCCCGCAAAGCAGCGGCCGGCGGCTATCCCGACGACAGGCACCTTGCCGCTCAGGCGTGCATAGCTGCCAAAGGTTGCAACGTGCAAGCCGGCGACGATCGCGGCATCGGTATCCCCAGGGCGCCCGCCACCTCCCTCTGCGAACAGCACGACAGGAAGACGATGGCGCAAGGCGATTTCCAGCAGACGGTCAGTCTTCTGGTGGTTGTAAAGCCCTTGCGTTCCGGCTAGCACCGTGGCGTCGTAAGCCATCACCACGCAGCGCGAGGCGTCCTTGCCAAATTGATCGCCGTTGATATTGCCGATCCCGGTAATCATCCCATCCGCGGGGGTGTTCCTGATCAAGTCATCCAGCGACCGCCGTCTGCGTTGGGCGGCAACGGCCAAGGCGCCGTATTCGGCAAAGCTGTCGGCATCACACAAATCAGCGATGTTCTCACGGGCAGTCCGCATGCCGAGGGCGTGGCGCCTGGCGACGGCCTCGTGACGCATGTCGTCAGGCAGGAACGCAAGCCTGTCGCGCAACTGCTGAAGATCGGCGCGCACCTTCTCGCCAGGTTCCGCCATGCGCAGAGGGGCCGCTGGCGGATCGGTCTCCGATTCATTCAGTTCCATCAGACGGAGCAAAGCCTGACCTTCGGCGATCAATTCGGAGGTCACCACGTCGACGGCAATGATCCGCGCGCGTTTGTCCGCACGAATCTCGTAAAACATCTTCATGGACTGGACTACAAGCAGCACGGTATCGGGAGCCACCGTCTGCCCCGGAGCCACGAGCAATTCATCGATCGTGCCTCCCAGGGGTGATTTGAGCGTTTTCATGGGGCGGAATCCAAAGTTCAGTGAAAGGCGTTCGGCATTGCAGGATCGTTTTTCGTGGGTAATTTGACCCGAAGTCACCACATGACATATGGCAAGCGGCTGACTGCCAACAAGTTGGCAACGGCCGCTCAAACCAAAACAGTATCTCTGCTAGGCATCGCGCTGACTCAGTGAGCGCAGCAAGGTCGCAAACAGGGTATCGGGGTCGAAGGGCTTGACCAGGAAGTCATTCATTCCCGCCTCGAAGCAGCGCGCCTTGTCCTCGGCAAAGGCATTGGCGGTCATCGCAATGATCGGTGTTTGCCGATAGCCGCGGATGTCGCGGATCTGCTGCGTCGCCTCCAGGCCGTTGATGTTCGGCATCTGCATGTCCATCAAGATCGCCGCGTAGTCCGTCTCTTGTGCCAGGGCAATTGCCTTTGCGCCGTCCTCCGCCGTATCTACTGTCAGACCGGCGGCTTCCAGCTGAATCTGGGCGATTTCCCGGTTGATCGGCTCGTCGTCGACCACCAAGATGCGGCGGCCGGCATAGCGCTGCCGGATACGCGTCTCGGCATCGACATTCGCGGCCGGTTCCAGACGGTCTGTTTCCCGCCGTTCCTGCCTCTTCAGCGCCGCTGTAAACCAGAAGGTGCTGCCGACGCCCGGCGTGCTGTCAGCGCCGACTTCTCCGCCCATCAGTTTGGCCAGGCGTCGGGTAATCGCCAGGCCGAGGCCGGTGCCGCCGTACTTCCGCGTCATCGAGTTGTCGGCCTGTTCAAAGGCACTGAAGAGCCGGGGCAGGGTTTCGGGCGGGATGCCAATGCCGGTATCCTTTACTTCGAAGCGCACCAGCACGTGCTCTGTGGTCTCCTCCTGCTTCAGGATGCATAGCTCTACGGTGCCCTTGTCGGTGAATTTGATGGCGTTGGTGGCGTAGTTGAGCAGAGCCTGCTGCAGCCGGGTCGGGTCGCCCACCAGGTTGTTGGGCAAGGATTCGGTCTTTATCAGCAGGCGGATGTTCTTCGCCTTGACGCGTTCGGCCACAATGGAGCTGACGTTGGTGAGCAGGCTGTTGATGGCGACCGGCGCTTCCTCCAGGACGAACTTGCCGGCCTCGATCTTCGACAGGTCGAGGATGTTGTTGATGATGCCCAGCAGGTGCTGGGCGGATCGGTCGATGGTGTCGAGGCGGTCTGCCTGCCCGGGTGTCACGCCTTCACGCCGCAGGAGGTGCGCCATGCCCAGGATGCCGTTCATCGGCGTGCGGATTTCATGGCTCATGTTGGCCAGGAAGGCACTCTTGGCAAGATTGGCGGCTTCGGCGGCTTCCTTGGCCCGCTCCAGTTCGGTGGTGCGTTGCTGGATCCTGTCTTCGAGTAGCATCTGGTTTTCTCGCAATTGCTGCTCGATCAGCTTGCGTTCC
>JANXRC010000178.1 GCA_025353195.1 Rhodocyclaceae bacterium | reverse complement strand
CCAAACGTCATTGGCGGGGCTGGGGGACTCGGGGCGGAGGAATCAAAAATCTGACGGAGTCACGAGTCCCCCAGCCCCGCCCGCTCGGATGCCGCAACACTGGCCCGTCACCCTGCCCGAACAGATCGCCGCGCTCGCCGCCGCGCTCACCTCCGCGCCGCAAACCACGGACCAGCTCGCCGCCCACTTCACCGGCAAGGGCCGCTGGAAATCCCGCCTGCCCGACATCATCAAAGCCCTCGAAGCCTTGGGCCGCGCCCGCCGCTTGGACGACGGCAGGTGGATGGGGTAGGCTTGCGTCATGGGCATGTTCGATCTGATCAAACTGCTGGCTGAAAAGGAAATCGACTTCGTGCTGGTCGGCGGTCTGGCGGTTGCCTTGCAGGGCTATCAACGCGTCACGATGGATGTCGACGTTGTCCTCGCGATGGATGCAGACAACCTGGAGCGCTTCGTTTCCGCGGCCAAGGGTGCTGGCCTGCGGCCGACGATACCTGTGCCGATCGAATCGCTCGGTCGTCCCGAACTGATCGAGCAATGGCATCGTGAAAAGGGCATGCTGGCTTTCAGCCTGCGTCGCCCGGATGCGAAGGCGACGGTGTTGGATGTGCTGGTCCGGCCGACCGTGCCCTACGCCGACTTGCGCCGGGATGCGCTGATGGTCGACATGGGCAATGCGCGAGTGGCCGTTGCGTCGATTCCGCACCTGATAGCGATGAAGACGGGCACGGGGCGCGGCAAGGACATGATCGATATCGATGAACTGCAAAAGCTGATGCAGGGGAATACGCCATGACCGGCGAGCAGAGCCTGGGCCTGATCCGCCAGATCGAAGCCAACCGGGATTTCTTGCTGACGGTGCTCAGCCAGAATCCGGCTCTGCTGGCGCGCGCCGAACCGCGTATCCGGCAGCTGTTGGAGCCCCTGCCCGTCGCCGACCGACAAGGTGACAAGGAAATACTTCGCCAGTCGTGAACTTCAGGGAAGGGGCCAGGACCTTTTCCCCGCTGGTGCAAGCCTAGCCCGCGTCAGCGTTTCGCGTTCGGGAAGAACAACTGTTCGCCGCCGATCTTGTAGTCGGCAATCGTCTTCTGGCCGACATCCGACACCAGCCAGTCGATGAACTTCTGGCCGTCGGCGACCTTCACGTGGGGATGCCGGGCCGGATTCACCAGAATCACGCCGTACTGGTTGAACAGCCTGTTGTCGCCTTCGACAACGATGCCGAGCTCGCCGCGATTCTTGAAATTCAGCCAGGTGCCACGGTCGCTGAGGATGTAGGCATTCATCGAGGAGGCGGTGTTGAGCGCCGGGCCCATGCCGGAGCCCGTATCGCGGTACCAGGTGCCCTTGCTCTTTTCCAGATCGACCCCCGCCAGCTTCCAGTAGCGCAACTCCGCGGCATGGGTGCCGCTCTTGTCGCCGCGCGAGACGAACGGCGCCTTGGCGGCCTCGATGCGGCGCAGGCCTTCGAGGATGTCCTTGCCCGCGGCCTTGGCCGGATCGCTCTTGGGACCGATCACGATGAAATCGTTGTACATGACTTCCTGGCGCTTGACGCCGTGGCCTTCGGCGACAAACTTTTCCTCGGCCACCTTGTCATGCACGAACAGTACATCGGCATCGCCGCGCTGGCCGGTTGCCAGCGCCTGCCCGGTGCCTTGGGCGATCACGCGCACCTTGATCCCGCTGTCTTTTTCGAAGGCCGGCAAGAGGTACTGGAACAGCCCCGACTGTTCGGTGGACGTGGTCGATGCCACCGTGATGAAGCGCTCTTGCGCATGGCTGGCCGCGGCGATCAGCAGCGCTGCGCTGCCCAATGCGGCAATGAAACGACGGCGAAGTTTCATGGTGTTTCCTCCTCGAGAAAGCGTTTTGCCGCGTTGGTCCGCGGCAATTGAAAGAACTCGGCAACAGGTGTCTGCTCGGCGATGCGCCCGCCGTCGATGAAGATGATTTCCTCGGCCAGTCGACGTGCCTGACCGAGGTTGTGCGTGGTCATCAGGATGCGGGTGCCGCTGGCGGCGATGGCATTGATGGTGCGTTCCACCTCGCGGCTGCTGGCCGGATCGAGGCTGGCGCTGGGTTCATCGAGAATCAGCAATTCCGGTTCGAGCGCCCAGGCACGCGCCAGCGCCACGCGTTGCTGCTCGCCACCGGACAGGAGCCGCGCCGGACGCCGGGCGAGTTGCTCCAGTCCGACGCGGACCAGCGCCTGTTGTGCGCGCCGCTCGCTCTCGGTTGCGCTGTAGCCCTTTAGCTTGAGGCCATAGA
This sequence comes from Rhodocyclaceae bacterium, assembly GCA_025353195.1. Lineage (GTDB taxonomy): Bacteria > Pseudomonadota > Gammaproteobacteria > Burkholderiales > Rhodocyclaceae > Sulfuritalea. Next base: position 5,553 of record JANXRC010000178.1, on the reverse strand, counting down.
CCACATTGGCCAGCGCTGTGGTGCGCAGCATCACCGGGCGCTGGAAAACCATGGCCTGGCTCAGTACCCGTGCCCAGCGCAGTTCGCCGGAACTGGGGTGCAGCAGATTGTGGATCAGGCGCAGCAGCGTGCTTTTGCCGGCGCCGTTGGGACCGAGCACAACGGTGCGTTGCGCGCCAAGTTGCAGCGAGACGCCGTCGATGATCCGCGTGCCGCCTTCGGTGAGGCTCAGGCGATCGATGGTAAGCCAGGCTGGCGCGCTCACCCCCAGTGCCTTTGTGCCCAGCCGCGCAGCGCATAGGCGACGGCGTTGATCGCGAGCACGAGTGAAATCAGGATCAGGCCCAGGGCCAGGGCCAGCGGCAGGTCGCCCTTGCTGGTTTCGAGGGCGATGGTGGTCGTCATCACGCGCGGCACGCCGTCGATGTTGCCGCCGACGATCATCACCGCGCCGACTTCGGCGATGGCGCGGCCGAAGCCGGCCAGCGCCGCCGTGGACAGCGAGAAGCGGCCGTCCCAGAGCAGGGTGGCGGCAGCGCGGCTGCGGCTGGCGCCGAGCGAACGCAATTGTTCGCGGTACTCGGTCCATTCATCGGCAATCACCTGCCGGGTCAGCGCGGCGACGATCGGCGTCACCAGTACGGCCTGTGCAATCACCATGGCGGCCGGCGAAAACAGCAGGCCGAATTGACCGAGCGGCCCGGCGCGAGACAGCAGCAGATAGACCAGCAGGCCGACCACCACCGGCGGCAAACCCATGAGGCCGTTGAACAGCACGATCAGCACGCGCCGTCCCGGAAAGCGGCCGACCGCCAACAGGGCGCCGATCGGCATCCCGGCGACACAGGCGATCAAGGTCGCGGCCACGCTGACGCGCAAGCTGAGCAGGACGATGTCGGCAAGGCGCGCATCGGCTCCGGCAACAAGCTGCCACGCGGTGACCAGAGGCTCGTTGAACTCGTTCATGAAAGGACGTCAGCTATGCAGCGTGCTACATATGGGCCGGGAAGGGTAAGCTATGCAAACAAAGGACTGAATATGTCGGCTGCTGCAACAAGATCGAATCAACAGAATGCATCGCTACCCCGTTTGCGCTGGGCCTGGGATTTCGGGCCACTGCTGGGCGATGTCGATACCAGCCGTTTGCTGGCCCTGCTCACCGCGCTGGCCGCGGAGGGCGCCTTGGGCAATGCCGCGCGACAGGCCGGCATGTCCTATCGTTCGGCGTGGGGCTTGTTGCGCGACTGCGAGCAGGCTCTGGGTGCGGCGCTGGTGATCATGGAGCGTGGACGCGGTACCCGCCTCACGGAATTCGGCGCGTCCCTGGTGCAACTCGACGAGGCCGCGCGTGTCGCGCTGGATGCCGTGCATGCGCCGTGGCAACGCCGTCTGGAGGATTTGATGGCGCCGATGGTGCGCGCGGTTCCGGAACGCTTGCGACTGGCGGCGAGCCACGATCTGGCACTGGCCGACTGGGTCGAACATGGCCGCCGCATCAGCTTCGATTTGTATTGGCGCGGCAGCGAGGAGGCGCTGGCGGGCCTGGGGCGCGACGAGTGCGACATCGCCGGTTTTCATGTGCCGGAAGACTGGACCGCGGAACAACTATCGACCTGGCTCGGACGCTGGCTGAAGCCGGCGCTGCATGTCTGCCTGCCGTTGATGCGCCGCTGCCAGGGCCTGATCGTCGCGCGCGGCAATCCGCATCGTTTGCAAACGCTGGCGGACGCGTCGCGTCGCGGCCTGCGCATGGTGAACCGGCAGCGCGGGTCCGGCACGCGCAGCCTGATCGACCAGTTGCTGGCGGCCAACGGCTTGCGGCCGGAGAGCATCGACGGCTATGCCCACGAGGAATTCACCCACGAGGCCATCGCCGCCACCGTCGCCGGCGGACAGGCCGACGTGGGCTTCGGCATCGAGGCGGCAGCGGCGCGCTACGACCTCGGTTTCGTGCCGCTGGTGTGGGAGCGTTATGGTTTTGTCATGCGTTCCGCTACTGCCGGCAGTCCGGAGGGCAAGGCTTTCCTCGCGCGCCTGCAAGGCAACACCTTCCGCCAGCGCCTGCTTGCGCTGCCCGGCTACGAGCCCCTGCCGGTGCGAGCACCGGGTGCGTGGGCCGCCTTTCTGTCGTAAGCGTTCAATACTCGACGGCGAACTCCGTCGCCTGCCAGATCGCCCGCTTGGCATCGAGCTCGACGGCGACATCGGCACCGCCGACCAGGGTGTACTCGATGCCGGCGGCCTCGAGTCCGGCCACCAGTTCGCGCCGCGGTTCCTGGCCGGCGCAAATGACGATGGTATCGACGGCGAGGACGCTCGGCTTGCCGTCGATCGCTATGTGGAGGCCGGCATCGTCGATCTTCAGGTACTCGACGCCGCCCTGCAGATGCACGCCGCGCTTTTGCAACAGCAGCCGGCGCGCCCAGCCGGTGGTCTTGGCCAGGCCGTCGCCGACCTTGCTGGTCTTCCTTTGCAGCAGCCAGACTTCGCGCGGCGTGGCCGGCATCTGCGGTGCCGCCAGGCCGCCGCGGTTGTCCTTGTAGTCCGGGTCGATGCCCCATTCCTTGCGGTAGGTATCGATCGAGTCGCCGTGGGCGCACGAATTGGTCAGCAGTTCGGCGACGTCGAAGCCGATGCCGCCGGCGCCGATCACGGCGACCTTCTTGCCGGCCTGCTTGCGGCCCTCGATGAGGTCGATGTAGCTGGTGACCTTGGGGTGGTCGATGCCGGGAATCGCCGGCGTGCGCGGCACGATGCCGGTGGCGACGACGACGTGGTCGTAACCCAGGAAGTCGGCGCTGGTGACACGGCGATTCAGCTGCAGGTCGACCTTCAATTCCTTCAGTCGCGTGCCGAAGTAGCGCAGGGTTTCGCCGAATTCTTCCTTGCCCGGAATGCGCCGCGCCAGGTTGAACTGGCCGCCGATTTCGGCGGCGGAATCGAACAGGCTGACGCGATGGCCGCGCTCCGCCAGTTGCGTCGCGGCGGCCATTCCGGCCGGGCCGGCGCCGACCACCGCGACGCGTTTCGGCGCGGCGGCAGGTTCGACGGTGACATCGAGCTCGTGGCAGGCGAAGGGATTGACCAGGCAGGAACACAGCTGGCGTGAAAAGATGTGATCGAGGCAGGCCTGGTTGCAGGCGATGCAGGTGTTGATCGCGTCGGCGCGGCCGGCGGCGGCCTTGTTCACGAACTCGGCATCGGCAAGGAAGGGCCGCGCCATCGAGATCATGTCGGCGTCGCCGCGGGCGATGACGTCCTCGGCCACCTGCGGGTCGTTGATGCGATTGGTGGTGATCAGCGGAATCTTGACCTGCCCCATCATGCGCCGCGTGACCCAGGTGTAGGCGGCGCGCGGCACGCTGGTCATGATGGTCGGGATGCGCGCCTCGTGCCAGCCGACGCCGGTGTTGATGATGGTGGCGCCGGCTTTTTCGACTTCCTTGGCCATCGCGACCACCTCGTCCCAGGTGCTGCCGCCTTCGACCAGGTCGAGCATCGACAGGCGGAAGATGATGATGAAATGGGTGCCGACGCGCGCCCGCACGGCACGGATGACTTCGAGGCCGAAGCGCATGCGGTTCTCGAAGCTGCCGCCCCAGCGGTCATCGCGGTGATTGGTCTGCGGCGCGAGGAATTCGTTGATCAGGTAGCCCTCCGAGCCCATGATCTCGACCCCGTCGTAGCCGGCGAACTGGCACATCGCGGCGCATTGCGCATAGTCGGCGATGGTTTTCAGGATTTCCTCTTCGGTCAGCGCATGCGGCGTCGACGGATTGATCGGCGCCTTGAGTGCCGAGGGCGCGACCGGGCGCTTGGTGTAGGCATAGCGGCCGGTATGCAGTATCTGCACGCAGATTTTGCCGCCGTTGGCATGCACGGCCTCGGTGATGACGCGGTGCTTGGCGGCCTCGACTTCGTTGTCGAGAATCGATGCTCCCTGCATCACGATGCTGTCCTGGTTGGGGGCGAAGCCGCCGGTGACGATGAGACCGACGCCGCCCTTGGCGCGCGCAGCGTAGAAGGCCGCCATGCGGTCATGGCTGTTGCCGATGTCCTCCAGGCCGGTATGCATCGAGCCCATCAGGACGCGATTTTTCAGGGTGGTGAAGCCGAGGTCCAGCGGGGCCAGCAGGTGCGGATAGGCGTTGCTCATGATGTTCTCCTTGATTATCTTTTCTTGAAACTGCGCAGCAGGCCCAGGGCCTCCTCGCACCACTCCAGCCAGCCCTGCTCGAAGCGTATCCCGCTCTTCAGGACCATGTACTGCAAGGCACGCTGGCGATCCAGAGCGCCGGTGCTCTGCACGCCGGGACTAGCGCTTCGCGCGCCGGCGAAATCTCGCGTTTCGATGACGCGGTAGCACGTCAACCGGTTGGCGTGTGCGGCGCGATGGTGTTCGAGTTCCGGGACCAGGCAGTCCGGGTCGACAAAAGCCGCGCCACGGAGCTTGACCATCAGTGCGTCGCGAACACCTTCCGGTTCCACGGGCTCGGCCATCCAGCGCGATAGTTCCTTGCGCCCCGTCCCGGTGACCGAAAATACCTTGCGGTCGGGTGCACTTTCGCTCGCCCGTATTTCGGCGACGATCCAGTCTGCGGCTTCCATGCGCGAAAGCACGCGGTAGATCTGCTGATGGGTGGCGTGCCAGAAGTAGCCGATCGAACGTTCGAAGCGGCGCGCCAGTTCGTAGCCGGAACTGGGCTTTTCGAGCAGGGAAACCAGCAGGGCATGGTCGAGCGACATGCCGCGAAGCTTACTATGCAACTAATTGCATTGCAATCCGTTGCATAGGGATAAGGCGAGTCAATACATATCCCGCGGAGACATATCCCACAAGGGGATACCGTCTGCGCGTCCCGCGCAGACATAAAAAAGCCGGCCCGCTATGCGGGCCGGCTTTTAATGCGGGACCAGGGAGTTACTTGGCCTTGGCGTCTGCTTCGCACTTCTTCATGAAGGCGGTCTTGGCGGCGCCGGCGAGCGGTTTGCCGGCCTTGCTGACAGCCTTTTCTGCGCAACCCGACTTGCTGGCTTCCGCAGGCTTGCCGGCTGCCTCGCACTTCTTGATCGAGGCGGCCTTGGCGGCGCCGGCGAGTGGCTTGCCGGCCTTGCTCACCGCTTTGGCTTCGCAGTCGCTTGCAGCGGCAGGCTTGGCCGCTTCGGCGGCTTTGGCCGGCTCGGCGGCCTTGGCCGGAGCGGGAGCCGCCTTCGCGTCCTTGGCGGGCGCAGCCGCGGCCGGAGCAGCCTTGGCCGGGGCAGCAGGAGCCTGCGCCAGCGCAACGCTGGCAGCAAACAGGGCGGAAAGGGCAACAGCAATCAGTTTGTGCATTGTGAGTCTCCTTGGTCTTGATTATGGGCGGCGTGATGCCGTACTTCCTTAACGCAACGTGCCGGCCTTAGTTGACCGGGTCGGGGCCGGAGTCAGCTCTGAGGGCGGCTTCCTGACGATCAACGAATTCCTGCATGCTGTCAATGCCGCGCAGTTTCAGCACCGTGGCGCGCACGGCGGCCTCCAGCAGCACGGCGAGGTTGCGGCCGGCCGCAACCGGG
>JANXRC010000022.1 GCA_025353195.1 Rhodocyclaceae bacterium | reverse complement strand
AAACGCTGCCGGTTTCATAGCTCGCCTGGGTGCTTCCGGCGATCAGCGCGACGAGTTCGTTCAATTGCGAAATCATGTGATCGGGCGGCGTGTCGGCAAAGGTGGCCTCCTGACACTCTCCGCCCCGGATGATGGCCACCGGTACTCCTGCCGCGCGTGCACCCAACACGTCGGCCCGGCTGTCGCCGACGAAGAGCACTTCATCCGCCGCCAGCTGCCAATCCGAAAGCGTCCGCAGGATGCCCTCTGCCCTGGGTTTCATGTAGGTCACATCGTCGCGCGCGACCACCGGCCGCAAGCATCCGGCAAAGTCGAACCGCCCCAGGGCTCCGTTGAGCGCCTCCCGTCCTATGTTGCTGACCATGCCCACGGGCACGCCTTCGGTCACCAACTGGCGGAGCAACTCGGCCGCGCCCGGCCGCGGTTCCCATCTGGCCAGCGCGTCAAAATCCCAGTGGTCGTAAATGGGCCCCAGCGCGTGACGCAAGTCGCCCATGCGTCCCTGCGGCGCAAGGTGGTCGGCCGCGGCGTTCCACATTGTGGCGTAGTTGCCCTGGACAAACTCCTCACCCTCGAATCCAAGCCGGGCGAACGCGGCGCGTAACTCGTCTTCGGCCGGTTCCAGCTGCCACTGGAAATTGACCAAGGTACCTTCGAAGTCAAAGATGACCGCGGTGTAGGCCTGGCCCGCTGCAGGAGATAGGAGTTTGGACCGCATGGGGGAAGTATCTTCCGTGTCGGCCTCCCGGTCAAACGCCGAATGCACGCCCGATTCCCAGCCTGACCCTCGTTAGTGAAAGCGAACATTTGTAGGTGGCTGCACATGAAAAAGCGGCGGCCTGCTGACAGGCCGCCGCTTTGGCGTGCATCGAGCAGGGGAGGACGCCGCCCCCGCTGCGCAGGATCAGAACGACTGTATCAACGTTACGCCGATCAACTGAGTCTTTTGGTTGGGGTCCACATTGACTCGTGTTCCATCCGAGTAAGTCCAGTTCGCCCACGTGTAGTCGTCCATCTTGCGGACATCGTAGACGTAGTCAAGACGCACGCGGGTTTCCTTGCTGAAGGCGTAGGTACCATTGAGTCTGAGACGGTTGAGCGTGTAGTTCGTGTCGGGCAACACCCCTGCGCCGGCCGGCACAGAACTGGTAGCCGCCGTCGGATAAAGGGGATTGAAGCCGATGTTGTACTTGGTCTGGTCCTTCGAGTACAGGTAATCCGCCCCGATATCCCAGCTCGACAGCTTGCCCTTCAGGGCAGCGCCGAACACCATTCCCTCTAAGTTGAGGTCCGCAGTCCAAGGCGAGCAGGTATTTGTTGCGCTCGCCGGAGCGATAGCACACGTTTGCGGCAGAACACGCGGCGTGTACATCTCGTTCTGGTGCGTCTTGTTCTGGTTGTGGGAATAATAGCCGCTCGCCTTCCAGTCATCGTTGATCTTGTAGGACGCATCGAGACCGTACAACTCGGTCTTGCCATCCGTCTGGCCCATTCGGGCGTTGCCAGCCGGCGGGGTAAACGGATAGGTGTCCTTCCCTTGCTCATAGAACAACTGGAGCGACAGCGGATCCACCGGATTCCAGTCCACCATGATCCTGGCCTTGTCGCGTTTGCGGTCGGCAAACTGCAGCGGCGCCGCCACGTTGGTGGTGGTGGGGAAGCTGGTCGGATCAAGCAGTGTCCAAGTACCGCCCGTGCGATTGCTATGAGAAATCTTGACTGAACCGTTGACCAACTCGCTCAGGGACTTCTTCAATTCGATGCGGGCCGTCCTGTCGGTTACTTCATCGCGAAGCGCCTCCGGGGTCTGCTTCTTGTCGTAGTCGAGACCGCCGATCAGGCGGTAACCCGCCGGCAGACGGTAGCTGAGCTCGAATCTGCCGTGATTCAGCTTGTGGGATTCCCGCTCATTGGTGGCCCCCGCCGGAAACTCGGTGGATGCCTGCGCGTCCAGGTAGTTTCTCTGCGGCGTCTTGTCGTCGCGATCCTCATACCGCCAGGAGGCCAGCAGGTCCAAGTCTTTGCTGAGTTTGGATGTGAGCATGCCGAAGTAAGCGGTGGTATCGACCAGGCCGCCCAGGCTGGAGCTGGTCATGCCTGAGGCATAGGGCACGCCGGGTGGGTTATTGGAGGTGAAAGTCGCCGAAATGGGCGCTCCCGCCAAGGGGGTGATGGCCCCATAGGCGGGAATAAAACCATCGTCCTGCGTCAGGCGTTCCTTCGACAATTTGAAGCTCAGGCGGGTCGTGTCGGTGAAGTTGAAGCCGCCGGACAGGAACAGCTGCTGGGCGCGGTTATCGGGCGGCAGCGCAATCCACGGAATGCCCTGGGCGGCCAGGGGAAGCGCCGTAATGCAGGTGGCAGCGGCGCACGGCAGCGTGGGTATGGAGTTGTTGCCCGGGGTGATGTTCAGCCCCGTGTTGGCATTGTTGAAGAAGCTCCCGTAATAGCCGCCGCTTAACTGCAAGGTCTTGGTGAAGTAGTCGAGGGTCGCTTCGAACTGGTTGTGCCTGAAGTTCTCCGGCTGCGGCGCGAAGTACTGCGTGCTGTAGTTCTTGCCAGGGGTCTGCCCGTTCAAGGTCGAGCCAATCATGCTGGACATGATGGCCCCTTTCTTGTCTTCCGTCTTGAACGAGAAGCCGAACTTGAAGGCATCGGAGAAGAGCTTGCTGCCTGTCAGCGATGTCGCGGTGCGTTCGAGCTTGAGGCTGCTTTCCCCTCCCAGCCCCGCAGACGAACGCCAATCCTGATTGAGCGTCAGCTTGTCGGTACCGACGCCGGACACCTTGGTATTGATGGTATAGGGCGCGTACTTGGTGATCTCGTTGTAGTCGAGCCCGATCCGCCAGTCACCCTGCTTTTCGTAGGAAGCTCCGAGTTCCTGGATTCCCGACACGCCAAGATCTCGTCCCTGGAGCTTCAACCAGTCGCCTTCCGCGCTCCGCCTGACCACGTCGACCGCGAAACTGCCGGTGACGCCTTTGCGGTCCACCCCTGTATACATGCGATACAGCGGATTGACCTTGTTCACGTCCTGGATGCGCAGCGCTACCTCGCTCTTGTTCGGATTGGTCAGATCCTGGACTTCGTCAGCCAACGCAGATCCGGTCGGAAAGGCGAGCGCAACGGCGACAGCGACTAGGGAACGACCGAATACCGATTTGTCATTGTTCATGTTCATCTCCTGATTCCTAGCGCCAGAAGCGGATGGCTCTTGTTGAATTCATCGGGTTGTTGCTGCCGTGAATATTGGTGTGGCAATTCATGCAGGAAAGCCCTTGTGTCTTGCCGACCACTCCGCTCGAATTGATGTTGTCTCTCGGCGTCGTGGCACCCAGCGAAGTGCCGTTGGCGTTCTTCGACATGTCGACGTTGCTGGCGAGACCGGGAACGTTGCCGGGGTGGCTGCTCGGATCGTGGCAGGACAGGCAGAGGAAGGGCGCCCGGGTCTTCAGCAGGGTGTCGGCCGTGGTGCCGTGCGGGTTGTGGCAGTTCGAGCAGTCGTCCGTCACCGGCTGGTGGGCATGGATGAAGGGCCCGCGCTTCTCGGCATGGCAGGTGTAGCAGGTCGCATTGACGCTGTCCTTGACCAGCTGCTTGGGACCGGCGGAGCCATGCGGATTGTGGCAATCCGAGCAGGTCATTTTGCCTTCCGGTATCGGATGGTGCGAAGGCTTGTTGGACAAGGCGCGTTGCTCTTTGTGGCAGGTGAAGCAGACCTCGGTCTGGGTGCGTTTGTCGCGCACCTTATCCTGAGCCGCATGCACTTGGTGGCAGGATGAACAGACGATATCGCCGGCCTGATGCTGGCTGCCCTTCCAGAACATCCGCTTGCCATCCTTCTGGTGGCAATTCAGACAGGCGCCGTCGCGGTCTGCGGCCGGCGTCTGGGTATTCTTGCCGAAGGTGACATCGGGTTTCGGCGGTTTGTCGCTACCCTTGTGGCCAAGGTGCTTTTCGCTTTCGCCGTGACAGCTGGTGCAACTCGGGGTGCGTTTGTCGGCGTTGGTGCCATGCTTGGTCTTGCCGAGAGCCAGGAGCTGCGGGCTATCGGCCTCGTCATGGCATCTGGTGCATTTCGCGTCGCCGGTAAGGAACAAATCCTTTGCGGCCTCCTTCGTTTCTGCGGCCAGCGCCGGTGTCGCGGTCGCGAGCAGGCCCAAGCCTGCCATCGCTGCACAAACAGCGATAATCCTTTGCCACTTATTCATGTCGATTTCCCTCGGTTTTCCTGCTAATTGCGGCAATCGTCAACGACTCTTGCCTACCGGGGAAGATTGTCTGGTAGTTGGCCCAGGAGAACTATCAGCGGCGGATTCATTTGCTTGTAGGATTACTCCTACAAGCTGGGGG
>JANXRC010000273.1 GCA_025353195.1 Rhodocyclaceae bacterium | reverse complement strand
TTATCACATAGTGCGCGGCAGCCTTGATACCCAGGGTGTGAAGGACCGCAAGCAGAGCCGTTCCAAGTACGGTGCCAAACGGCCTAAGGCCGCTTAGCGCAATTTCTACGAAGCCGCGTTGCGGCTTGGGCCCAAGGCCATGTCAAGAAAGTAATTGAGGTAATCCATGCCCCGTCGTCGTGAAGTTCCCAAACGTGACATCCTGCCGGATCCGAAATTCGGCAGCGTCGATCTCTCCAAGTTCGTCAATGTGCTGATGGCCAGCGGCAAGAAATCGGTTGCCGAGCGCATCATCTATGGCGCCTTCGCGCAAATCCAGTTGAAGAGCGGCAAGGATCCGCTGGAGGTCTTCACTCTGGCGGTGAATAACGTCAAGCCTTTGGTCGAGGTGAAGAGCCGTCGCGTGGGCGGCGCCAACTACCAGGTGCCGGTTGAGGTGCGTCCTTCCCGGCGCATGGCCTTGTCAATGCGCTGGCTTCGCGAAGCGGCGAGGAAGCGTAGCGAGAAGTCGATGGGCCAGCGTCTTGCGGCCGAGTTGCTTGAGGCGTCCGAAGGCCGTGGTGCGGCGATGAAGAAGCGTGAAGAAGTTCACCGCATGGCCGAAGCCAACAAGGCGTTCTCGCATTTCCGTTTCTGAGTAGTATCGCGCCTCGTCGGGTGTCCGCCGAGGCTTTCGTTTTTGTCTGCCGCCCTGTCGCTTCGTGAAACTGAAACGAGGCCTCATGGCGGTTTGGTTTAGATAAGGCAGGTAAATCAAGTGGCCCGCAAGACTCCCATCGAGCGCTATCGCAATATCGGCATTTCGGCGCATATCGACGCCGGCAAGACCACCACCACCGAGAGAATTCTCTTCTACACCGGGGTCAATCACAAAATTGGCGAAGTTCATGATGGCGCAGCCACTATGGACTGGATGGAGCAGGAGCAGGAGCGCGGAATTACCATTACCTCGGCGGCCACGACCTGTTTCTGGAAGGGGATGGGGCAGAATTTCCTGGAGCACCGGGTCAATATTATCGACACGCCGGGGCACGTAGATTTCACCATCGAGGTTGAGCGCTCCATGCGAGTGCTTGACGGTGCCTGTATGGTCTATTGTGCCGTGGGTGGCGTCCAGCCGCAGTCCGAAACCGTTTGGCGTCAGGCTAACCGCTATGGTGTGCCACGCCTGGCCTTCGTAAACAAGATGGACCGTCAGGGCGCCGATTTCTTCAAGGTGCATGACCAGATGCGCTCGCGTCTCAAGGCCAATCCCATTCCGCTGCAGATACCGATCGGCGCCGAGGAGAAATTTGAAGGCGTGGTCGATTTGGTCAAGATGAAGGCTATTGTCTGGGACGAGGCGAGTCAAGGAGTCAAGTTTGCGTACGGCGAGATTCCTGCAGAGCTGAAAGCCACGGCTGACATATGGCACGAAAAAATGGTTGAGGCTGCGGCAGAAGCGTCCGAGGAGTTGATGAACAAGTACCTCGATAGCGGTGAACTGACCGAGGACGAGATCAAGGCCGGCTTGCGTGCCCGTACGCTCAATGCCGAAATCGTGCCTATGCTGTGCGGTTCTGCATTCAAGAACAAGGGCGTGCAGGCGATGTTGGATGCCGTCATTGAATACTTGCCGGCGCCCACGGATGTTCCGCCGGTCGAGGGTATTCTTGAAAACGAGCAGCAGGGTGAGCGCAAGCCGAATGACACGGATCCGTTTGCGGCTCTGGCGTTCAAGATCATGACCGACCCCTATGTTGGCCAACTGACCTTTTTCCGGGTCTATTCCGGCACGGTCAAGACCGGCGACACCATTTTCAATCCGATCAAAGGTCGCAAGGAGCGCCTTGGCCGAATTCTGCAGATGCACGCCAATCAGCGGGAGGAAATCAAGGAGGTATTTGCGGGCGATATCGCAGCTGCCGTGGGTCTCAAAGAGGCCACCACCGGGGAGACGCTGTGCGACCCTGCGCATGTGATCACGCTTGAGCGTATGGTATTTCCCGAGCCGGTGATTCACGTTGCCGTCGAACCAAAGACCAAGGTCGACCAGGAGAAGATGGGTATCGCGCTCAATCGCCTGGCGCAGGAAGACCCATCTTTCCGCGTGCGCACGGACGAAGAATCCGGTCAGACCATTATTTCCGGCATGGGCGAACTCCACCTGGAAATTCTCGTTGATCGCATGCGCCGCGAATTTGGCGTCGACGCCAACGTCGGCGCCCCGCAGGTGGCCTATCGCGAAGCCGTTCGCAAGTCAGTGGAGCAGGAAGGAAAATTCGTCAAACAGTCGGGCGGGCGTGGTCAGTATGGCCATGTCTGGATCAAACTGGAGCCGAACGAGGCGGGCAAGGGCTTTGAGTTCGTTGACATGATCAAGGGCGGGTCCGTGCCGCGTGAATTCATCCCCGCGGTTGAAAAGGGTCTCAGGGACACCTTGCCGAATGGCGTGTTGGCCGGCTACCCCGTGGTGGATGTGAAGGTGACGCTGTTTGACGGCTCCTACCATGATGTGGATTCCAACGAAAACGCTTTCAAGATGGCGGCATCGATGGCTTTCAAGGACGCCATGCGCAAGGCCAGTCCGGTATTGCTGGAGCCGATGATGGCGGTCGAGGTGGAGACGCCGGAAGACTACATGGGCAACGTCATGGGCGATCTGTCCGGCCGTCGCGGTATCGTGCACGGCATGGAAGATCAGGTCGGTGGCATTAAAGTAATCAAGGCCGAAGTGCCGCTGGCCGAGATGTTCGGCTACTCGACTACGCTGCGTTCGCTGTCTCAGGGACGGGCCACGTACAGCATGGAATTCAAGCACTACACCGAGGCGCCAAAGAATGTCGCCGAAGCAGTCATCAACAAGAAGTGATCGACTAACCATCGTTCTTTAAGGAAAGCAGACATGGCGAAAGCGAAATTTGAGCGGACGAAGCCGCACGTAAACGT
>JANXRC010000272.1 GCA_025353195.1 Rhodocyclaceae bacterium | reverse complement strand
CGCGCGAGTTGCGCCAGCGCCAGCGCATCGGCAGAAGCAGCCAGCGGCGGCAGATCGAGGCGCTGGCCCGGTTTGGGCAGTGCGGGGAGCGACAGCAGGGGAGTCACGGCAGCAATCGGCGCGGGAGCAACAGGAAGGCGCGCGATTATACGCCCGGCGTCGGAGGTGATTTTTACCCCCTTTTTACATCTCGGCGGGTAGCATGAATTCATGAGCGAACCGAATCCATCACGCGGTATCGGCGACTATTTCCGCGCCGCGCTGGTGTGCGTGGCGACAACCCTGCTGACTCTGCCTTTGCACGGCGTGTTCGATGCCGCCAACATCGTCATGATCTTCCTGCTGGTCGTGGCGCTGGTGGCGATGTGGCTGGGCAGCGGGCCCGCGATCCTGGCGGCATTCGGCTGCGTGGCCTTGTTCGACTTCTTTTTCGTCGAGCCGCGATTTTCCATGGCGGTGGCCGACGCGCAGTATCTGATCACCTTCGCCGTGATGCTGGCGGTGGCCCTGGTGATTGGACAGCTCGCCGCCCGCTTGCGCGAAAAGGCCTTGCTCGCGGCCAGGCGCGAGGACGAGATGCGGAGCTTGTACGATATTGCGAAAGAGCTTTCCGGCGCGATCGCCGCCGAGCAGGTCGCCGATATCGTGCATCGCTTCCTGAATGCGCGTCTGGCGATCGAGGCTATTCTTTATCTGCCGCGGGCTAATGACTCACTGGTGGCGTTCCCGGCGGCGCGAGGAGACGACAAATGCCAGAATCATGTGCGCGCAGTCTATGAGCAAGGGCGGCCGATGCACCTGGTGGCGGAGGAAAGCGGTTATGCGCCGGGGCTGGCTTTGCCGCTGGTTTCGCCGGTAAAGACACGCGGGGTACTGCTGGTTTTCGCGGAAAGCGCCGAGCGGGTTTGCGCTGCAGAGCGGCGTCCGCTGCTTGATGCCGTGGCCTCGTTGGCGGCAATCGCCGTCGAGCGTCTGCATTATGGCGAAGTGGTTCAGGAGGTCACCCTGGGCATGGAATCGGAGCGGTTGCGCAGTGCGCTGCTGTCCGCCGTGTCGCATGACCTGCGCACGCCGCTGACGGTGCTGGTGGGCCTGGCCGATGCACTGACGCTGGCTCGTCCGGCCCTGCCGCCAGCGGCGCTGGAATCGGCGGTGGCGATTCGAGACCAGGCGCTGCGCCTTTCCGGGCTGGTGCATAACCTGCTGGACATGGCCCGCCTGCAGACCGGCAAGATCGTGCTGAATCGCGAATGGCAGCCGCTGGAGGAAGTCATCGGCAGCAGCCTCAAGGCCATGACGGGCGCGCTGGTGGGCCGCGAACTGCGCGTGGACCTGGCGCCGGATTTGCCTCCCCTGGAATTCGACGCGGTCCTGCTCGAGCGGGTGTTCTGCAACTTGCTGGACAACGCGGCGAAATACGCGCCGGAAGGTGACATTGTGATCACCGCAAAGCTTGCCGGTGACGTGGTCGAAGTGGCCGTTGTCGATGCCGGGCCGGGTTTGCCGCCAAATCAGGAGGAAACCGTATTCGACCTGTTCGAGCGCGGACGTCATTCGGGCGCGGGTGGCGGTCTCGGTCTGGCGATTTGCCGGGCCATCGTCGAAGGCCACGGCGGTCGCATCCGGGCGGAGCGGCGGGCGGAAGGCGGAACCCGCGTGGTCTTCACGCTGCCGCTTGGCAATCCGCCGGTGCTGGAGGATGAAGCCGGTGAATGACGATCGTCCGCTGATCCTGGTAGTCGAGGACGAGCCGCAGATTCGGCGCTTCGTGCGCACCGCGCTGGAGGATGAAGGCCGCGTGGTCGAAGCTGGTTCCGCAGCCGAGGCGCTGGAGGCGTTCGCGGGGCCGGCCCCGGCGCTGGCGATCATCGACCTGGGTTTGCCCGACCGCGACGGTGTCGACTTGATCCGCGAACTGCGCACCTGGACCCTGCTGCCGCTGCTGGTGCTTTCCGCCCGCTCGGCGGAGGCGGAGAAAGTCGCGGCGCTGGATGCCGGTGCCGACGATTACCTGACAAAGCCCTTCGGCGTCCAGGAAATGCGGGCGCGGGTGCGCGCCCTGCTGCGGCGGCAGAAAGTCGGCGCTGGCGAGACGGTGATCGAATTCGGCAACATCCGCGTCGACCGCGTCCATCGCTCGGTGACCCGGGACGGGGTCGCGATTCACCTCACGCCGATCGAATATCGCCTGCTCGGCGTGCTGCTGGCCAATGCCGGTCGAGTGCTGACGCACCGCCAGTTGCTGAAGGACGTATGGGGGCCGGGCTACGCCGAGCACAGCCACTATCTGCGCATCTACATCGGCCATCTGCGACAGAAGCTCGAAGCCGATCCGGCGCGACCACGGTTCCTGCTGACCGAGACCGGAATCGGCTACCGTTTTCAGCTGCCGGAGTCTGCGCCATGAGCCAGGAAGCGAACAACGACAGCACCGCCGTCCTCGCCCTGGCCGCCCTCGGCGTGGTCTACGGCGACATCGGCACCAGTCCGCTGTACGCCCTCAAGGAAGTCTTCGGCAACGCCCACCATCCGGTGCCGATAACGGCGGCCAACGTCCTTGGCATTCTTTCGCTGGTGTTCTGGTCGCTGATCATCGTCGTTTCGTTCAAGTACGTGGCGCTGATCCTGCGCGCCGACAACAAGGGCGAGGGCGGCATCATGGCACTGATGGCGCGGGTGCTGGCCGACAAGGGAATTTCGGGCCGCACACGGCAGGGCGTGATCCTGCTGGGACTCTTCGGCGCCGCGCTGTTCTACGGCGACGGCTTGATCACTCCGGCGATTTCGGTGCTCTCGGCGGTGGAGGGCCTGGATGTGGCGACCCCTATGTTCACGGCTTATATCGTGCCGATCACGCTGGTTATCCTGGTCGCCCTGTTCTGGATCCAGAGCCAGGGCACGGCCAAGGTGGGCGTTGCCTTCGGGCCCGTCATGATTGTGTGGTTTGCGGTGCTGGGAAGCATGGGTGCGGCGCAGATCGCCAGCCATCCCGGCATCCTCGCCGCGTTGTTGCCCCAGCATGCCCTGGACTTCCTCGCCGCCGATCCGACCCTGGGTTTCCTCGCCATGGGCACCGTCTTCCTCGCCCTGACGGGTGCCGAGGCGCTGTATGCCGACATGGGCCACTTCGGCCGGCGGCCGATCCGCATGGCCTGGTTCGGGCTGGTGCTGCCGGCTCTGGTTCTCAACTATTTCGGCCAGGGCGCCTTGCTGCTGGCCGATCCGGCGACCATCAAGAATCCCTTCTACCTGATGGCGCCGGACTGGTTCCTGTTGCCGCTGGTGGGGCTGGCCACGGCGGCCACGGTGATCGCCTCGCAGGCAGTGATCACCGGCGTCTATTCGATCACGCAGCAGGCGATCCAGCTTGGCTATGCGCCGCGCATGGAGCTGGAGCACACCTCCGGCAGCCAGATGGGGCAGATCTACATGCCCGGCGTCAACTGGCTGATGCTGCTGGGGGTGATCGCGCTGGTGCTGGCCTTCAGGTCGTCCAGCAACCTGGCGGCGGCCTACGGCATCGCGGTCACCGGCACCATGATCATCACCACGCTGTTTGCCTACATCGTGGCGCGCCACCAGTGGGGCTGGCGACGACGACTGGCGTTGCCGGTATTCGGCTCGCTGCTGGCCCTCGACCTGACTTTCCTGGCTGCCAACTCGACCAAGATCCACGACGGCGGCTGGTTCCCTCTGGTGTTCGGCGGCGCGGTCTATCTGCTGCTGACCACCTGGAAGGCCGGGCGCGAGTTGCTCGACGAGCGGCTCGACACCCAGGCGCTGTTACTGAAGAATTTCATCACCGGCATCGAAACACCGGACACGATCACCGTGCCCGGCACGGCGGTATTCCTGACGCCGTACCCGGACCATGTGCCCCATGCCATGCTGCACAACCTGAAGCACAACAAGGTGCTCCACGAACAAGTGGCGCTGGTGACCGTTACGGTGCGCTCCGAACCACGCGTGCCGGAAGCGCAGCGGGTGGTCGTCGAGCGACTGAACCATCGCTTCTATCGCGTCGGCATCCACTTCGGCTTCATGGACACGCCCGACGTGCCGGCGGCTCTGGAGTGGTGCGCCGAGCAGGGGCTGGATATGGAGCCGATGACCACTTCATACTTCCTCGGCCGTGAAACGGTGATCCCCCGCGTCGGCGCCGCCATGCCCTATTGGCGCGAGGCCCTGTTCGCAGCGCTGTGCCGCAATGCCGGCACAGCGGCGGATTACTTTGGCCTGCCGCCGAACCAGGTGGTGGAACTGGGGACGCGGGTAACGTTGTAGCTCGGCCGCATGGCGATGCGCAGCGCCGTCCTCTCAGCGCCGACTCAGCGCGCGCAGCATGGTCGCAAACAGCGTGTCGGGATCAAATGGCTTGATCAGGAAGTCATTCATTCCCGCCGCGAAGCACTGTGCCTTGTCCTCGGCAAAGACATTCGCCGTCATGGCGATGATGGGTGTATGCCGGTATCCGGGTAGCTGGCGTATCTCCCGCGTCGCCTCAAGCCCGTTGACCTTCGGCATCTGCATGTCCATCAGGATGGCCGTATAGGCCGTCTTCCGTGCCAGGGCAATTGCCTCGGCGCCATCCTCCGCCGTGTCCACCACAAGATCGACAGCTTCAAGCTGCCGCAGGGCCACTTCCCGGTTTGTCGGTTCGTCGTCAACCACCAGAATGCGGCTGCTGGAATAGCGCTGCCGGATTAGCGTCTCGACATCGGCATGCGTTGCCAGTGGCGTTACGACCACCTCGTCACCCTTCTTCAATCGCGCGGTGAACCAGAAGGTGCTGCCTACGCCCGGGGCGCTGTCAACGCCGACTTCTCCGCCCATCAGTCCGGCCAAGCGTCGGGTAATCGCCAGTCCAAGGCCGGTGCCGCCGTACTTGCGGGTCATTGAATTGTCGGCCTGTTCGAAGGCACTGAAGAGCCGTGGCAGCGTTTCGGACGGGATGCCGATGCCGGTATCCTTTACCTCGAAACGCACCAGCACGTACTCTGCTGTCTCCTCCTGCTTCAGGGTGCGCAGCTCTATGGTGCCCTTTTCCGTGAATTTGATGGCGTTGGTGACGTAGTTGAGCAAAGCCTGCTGCAGTCGCGTCGGGTCGCCCACCAGATTGGGCGCCAAGGGCTCGGTCTCAACCACCAGGCGGAGGCTCTTGGCTTTGGCGCGTTCGGCTACGATCGAGCTGACATTGACCAAGAGACTGTCGATGGCAATGGGCGCTTCCTCCAGTGAGAACTTGCCGGCCTCGATCTTCGACAGGTCGAGGACGTTATTGATGATGCCCAGCAGGTGCTGTGCGGATCTGTCGATGGTGTCGAGGCGCTCTGCCTGTCCGGGCGTGACTCCTTCCCGTCGCAGGATGTGCGCCATGCCGACAATGCCGTTCATCGGCGTGCGGATTTCATGGCTCATGTTGGACAGGAAGGTGCTTTTGGCGATATTGGCGGCTTCGGCGGCCTCTTTGGCTTGCTGCAATTCTGCGGTCCGGGAGAGGACTAGTTCTTCGAGGTGATGGCGATGCTTCGCGAGTTCTTCTTCGGCCCGCTTGCGCTCCGTGATGTCGGCGACGAGGCCAAACCAGGAAATCGTTCCATCTTCCTGCGGTTCCGGTGACGATCCGAAGTGCAGCCATTTCATGGTTCCCGCGACCGGAAACCGGCCGGACCAGTCAAATGGCCGCCTTTGTCGAATTCCTTCCAGATTCAAGTCAATAAAGCCTTGTCTGTCATCGGGGTGAATCGCGTGGAACACGGTTTCTACATTCTGCAGAAGGCTTTCAACACTCACGTTCAGCATTTCCGCCATCCTCGGGCTGACGTAGTCGAGCGCGAACGATTCGTCCGGCTCGCTGCGCAAGAGGTATATCCCCACAGGGATTCTGGAGGCCAACAGGTCGTACTGGTATTTGCTCTTGCGCAGCGCCTCTTCCGCCCGTTTGTGTTCGGTGATGTCCTCGATCATGCAGAGGTGACGCGGATGTGCCGCGTCGTCCACATCAACCTGTGCAATGGTCATGCTGATCCAGACAAAGGTGCCATCGGGACGAAGATAGCGTTTGTCCATCTGGAACCCGGTCATCTTTCCGGCATTCAGCAGCGCCATGTTGTCCAAATTCTCATGGACGTCGTCCGGATGGGTAATGCTCATCCAGTCGATATGAGCCATTTCGTCTATGGTTCTGCCAGCAATTTTGGCGAACATGGGATTCACGGCATGGATATGTCCCGTCAACGAGTCGATCAAGGCAATGCCCAATGGAGCTTCGTTGAACATGATTTTGAAGCGGGCTTCACTCTCTTGCAGGGAGGTCTCGAAGATCTTCCGCTCGGTGATGTCGGTGCCGACACCGTGGTAGCCCTTGAAGTTCCCGGCTTCATCGAACATCGGATCGCCGCTGACGGAGACATGGAGCAGGGCTCCATCGGCGCCGTAGCGCGAAATCTCGAAGTCGCGGAATGGAAGATGCGCGTCCAGCAGTGCGCGGTGCGCCAGCCAGCCCGCCTCGTCCGGCGAGTGATGCGGCACCTCCCAGCGGAGTTGGCCGATGAGCGACGCGTTGCGGAACACAGAAGCCGCGGCCTCGCTTTTGCTCTCAGTGCGCTGAATAATCCGGTGCTCGGCGTCGCTCTCCCAGTAGAAATCAGAGGACATCTCGGTGAGGCAGCGAAAACGGGCTTCGCCTTCGCGCAGGGAATGCAGCGTCGCAGTTAGTTCGCTGGTGCGCTCCGCCACGCGCACTGCCAGTGTCGCATTGAGTCGCCTTTGGTAAAGATAAGCGAACGCGATGAGAAAAATGATAAATGCCGCAGGTGCGAGAATCTTCGCCAGTTCGATGGGCGGCACCGGCCTCGGATCTATCGCGCCGAACCATTTTTCGTAGAGGCGCTCGTAGGTGCCGTTCATTCGCACTATCGTCATGCCCTCGTTGATCTGTGCCAGCAAATCGCTGTCTCCATCGCGAACCGCAAATCCGAATCTTTGAACCACATCTCGAATAGGGGCTCCGACTGGCTCGATGGACTTCAGGTTTAATTGCTTCAGCGTCTGCAGACCGACAACGCGGCTGACGAGCATCGCGTCATGTTTGCCTTCGCTCAACAATCTCATGCCTCCGGCTACATCCGTGACCAGAACAAGATTGCGATAGCCCGCGCTAACGGCATAGTCATGAAGCAAATCGCCGCTCAAGACTATGATGGACTTGGCCTTCAGCTCCTCTTCGCTATCGAATCGAAGCGCACCTTTCCGGGCGAAGATGGTGCCGTACGATACGACATGTGGCACCGAGAAATTCGCGAACTGGGCTCGCTCGCTGCTGTAGGCAAGATTGATGAGCACGTCTATCTTGCCGGTGTGAAACTCACCGAGGATCTCCTGGAAGGGCTGTACGCGAAACCTGTACTTGAACCCCATTTCTTTCGCCACGGCCTTCCAGAGCTCGACGGTGAACCCATCCGGCTCGCCGCCTGCTTCGCCAAGTGCGAATGGCGGGTAGTCGACCTCGCTGCCGACGACCAGTTCACGTTCCCATGCGCCATGGGATGTCGCCGGCACGACGACACCTCCGGCAACCATCAGGGACAGCAATACCAGCCGAATGACCCGCAAGCCACTCCAGAAAACACTGCAAGATGGTCGCATTCCTGTTTGGGACTCCATGCGTTCGTTGGTCGACGCCGAGAGCGCTCTCTTTGCGCCGGCGGGTACGTGTGATAGGCCGCTGCCAGCTTGTCACTTTACCATCGGCCCGCATCGAAGCTTCAGCCCCGGGTACTTGATCAATATCAATATGGGAAAGCGACCTCCGTGCATAGTGGCCACGTCACAGTGCGGCAGGCGTTATTGGGAGAATTCCATGTCAAGTATGAACAGACGATCGTTTCTTGCCGCGATTGCGGGAGGTGCGGCGGCTTTGTCTACGTCCTTGGGATGCGCCGCCGATGCGCGAAATGCCCTGGCCCCCGCTGCGGGCGAGATGGATTTGATTCTGCTCAATGGCAAAGTCATTACCGTAAGTCCAGACGATGCCATAGCGGATGCGGTTGCGGTTCGGAACGGCAAAATCGTTGCCGTGGGTGCGACCCAAGACATCCGCAGATTGGCCGGCACCAGCACGCGCGTTATTGACCTGGGTGGAAAATGTGTCACGCCCGGCCTAGTCGACTCGCACTTCCACCTCATCTACTACGGCCAGCAGTTCCGCGAGGGAATGCTCGACGTGCGCTTTCCCAGGGCGCGCAGCAAGCAAGATCTGCTGCAGTTGGTCGCCGGGCACGCGCGAATCACACCGAAGGGCCAGTGGATCGTCGGCAACCAGGGCTTCTCGCTGAACATCGACGGCGTGCCGAGCCTCGCCGAACTGGATGCGGTGGCCCCAGAGCACCCCCTCTACCTGAAAGACCGGTCGGGGCAGTTCTCGCTGGCCAACTCGCTCGCCCTGCGCGATGCGGGCATCACGAAGGGTACGCCCGACCCGCTCAACGCAAAGATCGGAAGAGCTACCAATGGTGCGCCGAACGGACTGCTCTTCCATTATCCGGCCGAACAGATGGTGCAGCGGCGCATCCCGAGGTACGGCGTGAACACTGCGACAGACGTCGCCGAGGGGCAGCGGCGAGCGCTGGAAGCAGGCTACACAAGCGCGCAGGACGTGATCGTCATGCAGCAGGAAACCATTGACATCTATCGCGCGGCGGAGCGCGCCGGTACCCTTAAGACACGCCTGTATCTCATGCGCTACCTCGCCTCCGAACAGCAGCTTCAGGCGGTGTTGGCACACCAGGAACGTTTCAGCGGCGAGTGGCTCACTTTCGGAGGATGGAAGCTGGCGATCGACGGCGGAGGGGGCGCCGGCACACAACTGATGCACGACCGGAGCCTGCGGGTTGCGAACCGCTCCTATCCGTTCTTCGAGCAGAACGTGCTGAACCGAATGGTACTGCAGCTGCACCGCACCGGGCTGCAAATCGCGATTCACGCCTGCGGCGATCGCGCGGTGGACATGTCGATCAACGCCTACGAAGCCGCGTTGCAGGCGAGTCCGCGGCCGAACCACCGTCACCGCATCGAGCACGCGATGTTCGTCACGCCACAGGCGCTGGAGCGCATCAAGAGGCTCGGCATCATAATCTCCACGCAGCCGCAGTGGATCAGCTTTTTCGGCGAGGGGCAGCACATGTGGACGAGCGACGCGGCGATGGAACGGTTCTTTCCGCTCCGGTCAATGATGGACATGGGCATCCCCGTCGCCTTCGGCTGCGACGTGCCCGCCACGATCATGGTCGAACCGCGATACGCGTTCATCGGCGCGGTCACTCGAACCAACCGCGGCGGCTACATGCCCGCCCCTGAGCAGAGCATCAGCATTCGCGACGCCCTGCGCATTCACACGATGGGGTCCGCCTATGCGTCGTTCGAGGAGAACATCAAAGGCTCGATCGAACCAGGCAAGCTGGCAGACATGGTGGTGTGGTCGCACGATATCTACACTGCGTCGTCGCGTGAACTGGCCGCGTTAAAGCCGCTCGCCACCATTGTTGGTGGCAAGATTGCTTATGAAGGACTCAACACAGCCTGAGCAGAGCGCAATGACCCCGCATTATGCGGGGTCGATGTTGTGATGACCGCCTAGGAAACCACTCGCCGACTGGCTGGTTCCGGCCGTGAAGCGTCTTTTGACATTCCTGCCAACATTGGCTGCCGCGTTCCTGAATTCGGCCATGAACGGGCGAACGCGCGTACTGTGGTATACGTTGACGCGCACCAAGTCTTGCCCTATACCTGCGCATCAAGAATGACCAGACGTGTCCGCAGGAGTCTGGTCAGAACCATGAAGCCGCAAGATCAATCCGCCTTGGAGAGAATGAAATATGCAAACGCTGGCCAAAATGCTGCTGGTATCACTCGCTGTTTGCTTCACCCCCCTGGCGCTTGCGCAACAACCCATCGTCATCAAGTTCAGCCACGTCGTCGCAGCCAACACTCCCAAGGGCAAGGCTGTGGAATATTTCAAGAAACTCGCCGAGGAGCGGACCAAGGGAGCCGTGCGTGTGGAGGTCTATCACAACTCGGTCCTCTACAAGGACAAGGAGGAGATGGAAGCGCTGCAGATGGGTGCAGTGCAAATGCTGGCGCCAACTCCAGGCAAATTCGGCCCGCTGGGCGCGCGGGAATTCGAGCTTCTGGACCTGCCCTTCCTCTTCGACAACCTGGAAGAGGAACACAAGGTGACCCAGGGACCGATTGGCCGGCAACTTCTCGGCAAGCTGGAGGCCCGCGGCATCCTCGGTCTGGCCTTCTGGGACAACGGATTCAAGGAGATGACGGCCAACAAGCCGCTGCGCAAGCCGGAAGACCTGAAAGGCCTGAAGATGCGCATCCAGTCATCGAAGGTCATCGATGCCCAGATGCGGGCAGTCGGTGCGTTGCCCCAGGTCATGGCTTTCAGCGAGATCTATCAGGGGCTTCAGACTGGCGTTGTGGACGGCCAGGAAAACCCGACGTCGAATATCTATGCTTCCAAGTTTCACGAGGTCCAGAAGTATTTGACGATGACCGACCATGGCTACCACGGGTACGCAGTCATCACCAACAAGAAATTCTGGAACGATCTGCCGCCCGACATCCGCAGCACGCTTGAAGACGCCATCAAGGATGCGACCGCCTTCTTCAACAATTCGGCGAAGAAGGACAACGACGACGCCCTCGAGGAAATACGCAAGTCCGGAAAGACCCAGATCATCACCTTGACTCCGGCAGAGCGCCTCGCCTGGAAACGCGCGATGGTCAAGGTGCATCAGGAATGGGGCAAGAAGCTGGGCGAGGACATCCTGCACGGCATCTATCGTGAAACCGGCTTCGACCCGAACAAGCTTTAGCCGGCCGTCGAATACTCGAATCTGCAAGGAGACCGGGTTCGATCCCCGGAAATTTGTCATGAATGGAATGCGACGGAGACTCAGACCATGAACGTAAAGCGAATCGCCGTCATCCCCGGCGACGGCATCGGCAAGGAAGTTGTCCCGGAGGGCTTGCGGGTATTGCAGGCAGCGGCCAGCCGGTTCAACATCGATTGCCAGTGGGACCAGTTCGACTGGAGCAGCGACTACTATCTGCAGCACGGTCGCATGATGCCCGAGAACTGGAAGGAGGCAATCGGGCAGCATGATGCGATCTTTTTTGGTGCCATCGGCTGGCCGGAGAAGGTTCCCGACCATATCTCCCTCTGGGGTTCATTGCTGAAGTTCCGGCGCGAATTCGACCAGTACGTGAACCTGCGTCCGGTGCGATTGATGCCCGGCGTCCCCACGCCGCTTGCCGGGCGCAAGGTAGGCGACATTGATTTCTATGTCGTGCGCGAGAATACCGAGGGTGAATATTCCAGCATTGGCGGCCGCATGTTCGAGGGCACCGATCAGGAAACCGTGCTTCAGGAAAGCGTTTTTACCCGCCGCGGCGTCGATCGCATCATGAAGTTCGCCTTCGAACTTGCCAGCACGCGCGCGAAGAAGCATGTCACATCGGCCACCAAGTCGAACGGCATCTCGATCTCGATGCCCTACTGGGACGAGCGATTCGTCGCGATGGCCGAGCGCTATCCGGACATTCGCACCGACAAATACCACATCGACATCCTTACTGCACATTTCGTGCGGAACCCGGACTGGTTCGATGTCGTGGTCGCCTCCAACCTGTTTGGCGATATTCTTTCCGACCTCGGGCCTGCCTGCACCGGAACCATAGGCATCGCGCCGTCCGCCAACCTGAATCCGGAGCGGCATTTCCCTTCGTTGTTCGAACCGGTTCACGGCTCGGCGCCTGACATTTATGGCAAGGGGATAGCTAATCCGATCGGCCAGATCTGGTCCGGCGCAATGATGCTCGAGCACCTCGGGTATCCGGATGCAGCGGCTGCCGTGATGCGCGCGATCGAAACGGTACTCGCCGAGGGTCCGCGCACGCCGGATATGGGTGGAAAGGCCAGGACCGCAGACGTCGGAAGATCGATAGCCGAAATCGTCGGGACGGCCAAGCGCTAACATTACCTTTAGTTGCGCTGGACTGGCACAGACTGACCGGATGGACCGGCCAAGCGTCCTAGACGCCTGCGTGCAGCCGTATCGGAATCCGCTGCGGGCCGAAGGGCTTGCCGAACGCGCCAAAGCGTCCGGCGATGGCAGTCCCGCAGTGCCGGCAGCGCCCCGTATCGTCGAGCGCATAGCCGAGGATGCGGTACCAGTCGCGCTCGATCACCGGCTTGCCGCAGCCAGGGCAGAAACTGGTGTCGCCGGCCTTGTCGTGCACGTTGCCGGTATAGACATAGTGCAGGCCCGCTTCCATGGCAATGCGGCGGGCACGGACCAGCGTCGCGAGCGGCGTGGCCGGGATGGTGTCGAGCTTCCAGTCCGGGTGGAAGGCGCTGAAGTGCAGCGGCACATCGGGGCCAAGTTCCTTCGCCACCCAGGCCGACAGCGCCTTGAGTTCTTCGTCGCCATCGTTCTTGCCCGGAATCAGCAGGGTGGTGATTTCGAGCCAGCAATCCGTTTCGTGATGAATCATGGACAGAATGTCGAGTACCGGCTGCAAGTGTGCGCCGCATAGATTCACATAGAACTCGTCGGTGAACGCCTTCAGGTCGACGTTGGCGGCGTCCATCTTCGAGTAGAACTCGCGCGCCGGCTCGAGGTGCATGTAGCCGGCGGTGACGGCGACGGCTTTCACGCCCAGTGCATGGCAGGCGTCGGCGGTATCCATTGCGTACTCGGCGAAGATCACTGGGTCGTTGTAGGTGAAGGCGACGCTTTTTGCGTCATGCACTTGCGCTGCGCGGGCAATCGCCTGGGGCGTGGCATCGTCCATCAGGCGGTCCATGTCGCGCGATTTCGAGATGTCCCAGTTTTGGCAGAACTTGCAGGCCAGGTTGCAGCCAGCGGTGCCGAAGGACAACACGCTGGAGCCGGGATAGAAATTGTTGAGCGGCTTCTTCTCGATCGGATCGATGCAGAAGCCCGAACTGCGGCCGTAGGTGGTCAGCAGCATCTCGTTGCCCTGCATTGCGCGCACGAAGCAGGCCGCGCGCTGCCCCTCGTGCAGCCTGCAATTGCGCGGGCAAAGATCGCACTGGATACGGCCATCGTCGAGGTGATGCCACCAGCGCGCCGGCACGCCGGCTATGGGGTCGTGGCTTCTTTCCATTTCTGCACCTCATAGCGCCGCAGTTGCACCTCGGCGGACCACCAGTCGGCCGGTAGCCCGGCCTTCTGTTTGAGGTGAGCCATGAATTGACGCGGTTCCGGCAACTGCTCCCAGACCTGCGGCAGGAATGTGCTCCTGCGCTGGCCGGCAATCAGGATGATGCCATCGACATCGGGGCGCAGTTGGCGCAGGGCGTCGGCCTCGCTGCCGAATGTCATCGCCACCGGCGCCGTCAGCAGCGACACTTCGACCCGGGTGCGCGGCAATTCGGCGAGCGTCAGCGGCGGGAAGCGCGGATCGCGGAAGGCGGCGGCGACGGCGTTCGCGCGCACATCCTGATCGAGCGGTCGATGCGCTTCGAGCGAACCGATGCAGCCGCGCAGCGCGCCGTCCTGCGTCAGCGTGACAAAGGTGGCCCCGGGCAGCGCCATGGCCGGATGGGTGGCTTCGGGCTGAGTCGGTTGCTTGAGTTGGCCGGCGATGGCATTGCGGGCGCGCACCAGCAGGGCCGGACCGAGATCGGCGACGACCGTTTCGGGCTCGTAGAGGGCGAAGGAAGCATAGCCGACCACGCGCCCCTTGTCGCCGGCCGTATCGCCCGAGTTGCATTGCGCCACGCGTTCGATCCTGAGTCCGCGCTTGCGTGCTACGGCGAGCAAACCGTTTATCGGCAGCGCACCGCAGGCCTGATCGAAACTGGTCAGCTGATCCAGGGCGAGGATGTGCTGTGCCGTGGCCTGGTCGATGCTCTGTGCTTCGCGGTAGCTGTGAAAGTGCGAAAGATCGGAACTGATCACGATCAGGGTTTCCGGCCCGCCCCAGAGGCGTTCCAGTACCCGGGCCACCTCGCCGGAAGTGGCTTCGCCTACCGCCAGCGGTACCAGTTCGAATGGACCCAGCACGGTTTGCAGGAAGGGCAGTTGCACTTCCAGCGAGTGTTCCTGTGCATGGGCGGCATCGCTGGCGACTACCTGCGGCAGATCGGCCAACTCATCGAGGGCGGCGCGATCGAGCGGAATGCGGCCCAGCGGCGTGGCGAATGCCTGCACCGTGGGTGCCGCCAGTCCCTGCACGGAAACCCGGTGGCACGGTCCGAGCAGGACCACGCGCCGGATGCGTCCGGCGAGCGGCGCGAGCAGCGCATAGGCATGGCCTGCGGTGCCGCCCGAATAGATGTAGCCGGCGTGCGGCACGATGACGGCCTTGAGCCGACCGGCGGCGGCGGAAGCAACAGTCGGCGCTGGCGGTACGGCGAGGCAGGCCGCCAGTTCCTCCTTCAGGCTGGCAGGATCGCCGGGATAGAACATTCCGGCAACGGCCGGCGGACGAATCACGTTAGCGGGGCTCATGGTCGTCTCACATCAGGTCATCAGCAGAAGTCCGCCGACCAGGCCGGCGGCGATGGCGGCCAATCCGGGCAGGGTGCGGCGAGCCAGCGCCGCGCCGCCGATGACGATCACCAGCCCGGTCTTGAAGGCGAGGTTGGAAAGCGTCGCCAGGGTTATCGCGGTTATGGTTTGCGCGGCAGTCAGCTTTTCCATGCTGAACATCCGCAGCGACGACAGCGTGATCGCATCGACGTCGGTCAGGCCCGAGGCCAGCGCCAGCAGGTACAGCCCGCGGTTGCCGGCAACGTCCTGCAGCCAGGCGGAAAGCACCAGGATCAGCGCATAGAGGCCGCCGAAGGTCAGCGCGGTCCTGATCTCGGTCGGGTTGGTGACGTCCGGCATCGGCAGCGTGTCCCCGCCTGCCAGCTGCCGCCAGCCCCAGAGCGTGGCTGCCACGCCCAGCGCGATGCCGCAGCCGAGCACGCCGAACAGTTGGTCGACAATGGCGGGCGCGACCGCGAAGGAGACCAGCCCGAGGCGGACCATGACGACAATATTGGCGAGCAGGATCACCACCATCGCCGTGCGTCCGAGATCGACATTCGCCTTGGCATGGCGAGCGAAGATCATGGTGGTCGCGGTAGACGAAACCATGCCGCCGGACAGTCCGATCAGCGCCGCGCCGTGCCGCGCTCCGGTGAGGCGCAGGGCCGCATAGCCCGCCAGCGACACGCCCGAGATCAGCACCACCATCCACCAGATGTTGCGCGGATTCAGGGCCTGGTACGGGCCGAAATCCTTGTCGGGCAGAATCGGCAGAATCACCAGTGCCAGTACGCCGAACTGCAGGATCGAAAGCAGGTCGATGTGCGTCATGCTTTTCGAAATGCCATGCAACTGGGCCTTGAAGTACAGCAGCACCGTGGTGGCGATGGCCAGCATGACCGCTGTCGACGTATAGCCGAACCAGACGATCGCCCCCAACGCGTAGCAGACCATCAGCGCGATCACGGAGGTGGTGCCCGGATCGCCGGTATCGAGCGGATCGGACACATGCGCGGCGATCATCATGGCGGCGACGGCGAGCATGCCGGCAGCGAGGATCCAGCCACTGTCAGTCGATTGCGCCAGGAGGGCGCACAGGCAACCGAGCAGTCCGACCAGGGCAAAAGTGCGCAAGCCGGCCTTGAGGTCGGATTGGCGCTCACGCTCAAGACCGATCAGCAGACCGATGCCGATGCTGGTGGCGAAGGCCTGTAAGACTTCGTATCCGGCTTCTGCGGCGAACATCTTCTGTCTCCCGCGAATTCCTGCAGGGCGATTGTATAGAATTGCGCGATGACTTATCACGCACTGGTACCAGCGGCAGGTTCGGGGTCGCGCATGGGCGCGCAATCCACCCGGCTCCCGCCCACACCCAAGCAATATCTTCCGCTCGCCGGTCAGCCCCTGATCCGGCACGCACTGGCGACATTGTGCGCCACTCCGGCGATTGTGAATGTTTTCGTGGTGCTGGCCGCGGACGATGCGCTGTGGCCCGCCGCACAGATGGCGGCGCTCGGGCCAAAACTGAGCGTCCTGCGCTGTGGCGGCGAGACGCGCGCGCAGAGCGTCGCCAACGGCTTGCGGGCGATGGCCGCCGCACTCGGCGATCAAGCCGGAATCGGCGACGACTGGGTGCTGGTGCACGATGCGGCGCGGCCCTGTCTTACCGTCGCAATGGTCGAAAAGCTGATCGCCGAGGTGGGCGAGAACGATGCCGGCGGCTTGCTTGCGGTGCCCGTGGCGGACACCCTGAAGCGTGCCGGAGCGGACGACCGGATTCTGCAGACGGTGTCGCGCGATGGGCTGTGGCAGGCGCAGACGCCGCAGATGTTCCGTCACCGCCTGCTGCTCGCTGCGCTTGATCTTGCGCCGCAGGTCACCGACGAAGCAGGCGCCATGGAAGCGATGGGGCTCGCACCGCGCCTCGTGGCGGCCGATGTCAGCAACCTCAAGGTCACGTATCCGCTGGATCTGCAACTCGCAGAATGGATACTGGAGAACCGGGGGAAGACGTGACTGATCCTGCACACCATGCCTCCCGTAATTGAACCGTCGCGTGCCGAGATCGATGCTCTCGACGAACCCACGGTCATCGAGTTTGGCGCGTCCCATTGCGGACACTGCCGCGCCGCCCAGCCGTTGATTGCCGCGGCGTTCGCCAGCCATCCCCAGGTACGCCACATCAGGATTGAAGACGGGCCGGGGCGTCGACTGGGACGTTCGTTCCGCGTGAAACTCTGGCCGACGCTGATTTTCCTGCGTCAGGGCAGGGAAGTCGGGCGTCTGGTGCGGCCCTCCGACTCAAGCGCGATCGAACAGGCCTTGGCGCAGATTGACGTCGTGGTCTGACGGCGCGATTCCGCGAGGCGGTGCGAGCAGCCCGCCCGGCAAACCTGGTTCCCTCGACTGCGATGAGTGCCAGCACACAGAAAGCGTCGGCATTCCTGCCTACGCTTGAACAGGGTAGACCGTCGCCAGGCGTCATGCTTGACGACAGAGGCTGGCTCGCCTGAGCATTTGTATGCAGGACAGATATGATGATTGCCGAATCCGACCTTCTCAACGCCGGCATCCTGATTGTTGACGATCAGGAACTGAATGTTCGCGTACTTGATCGCATTCTGAGGAACGCCGGCTATGCCAACATTGCGTGGACCACGAATCCGTTCGAGGTCTGTGTGCGGCACCTGAATCATCGCTATGACATGATCCTGCTCGACATCGAGATGGAGGACATGGACGGGTTTCAGGTCATGGAAGGCCTCAAGGACATCGAACCGAATAATTAACTTCCGGTGATCGTGATCACCTCCCAGCCGGATTACAGGCTACGAGCGCTGCAGATGGGTGCGAAGGATTTCATCAGCACTCCATTTCGGAAGCTGCATCATCAGCGGCATCTGCGGCGCCGTCCTGTCGCTCACCCTGAAACGGCTAGGGCAGACCCTGTCAAGGCTTCGAGCATATTCCTGACCACCACCACTAGCGTGGTGAGCATGGGGTTGCTGTTGTGGCTGGCGACAGTCCTCGTCAAGTGAATGCCTGACGCCGGAACTAACCCCGATTTGAATGGGTGTGCTCCGCGCCATAACCACCTCCCTGATTGCCAAAACGGAGGCGACCGGCTCCTGCGGACGCCATTCGTGACACCACCCCTCGCGGCACCGCCGACGGCGGTGTCTCTGCTTCGCGGCTCGGGAGCCCGCTGGGAGCGACAATTCTGCTGTTGATGAAACCCCTGGACAGCATCTTGATGCGATCCATAAATGGTATTCTTATTGCAATATGTCTTTCCTTGTGAACCAATGTGCCATCAAGGGTTTGCGCTGAGAATTGTCCAACTGCCATCAGATTGGACTCATGGCGGCAGCCGGTCTGTGCGCTACTGCAGGGATGCTTGAATATCATTCGGAAGAAACGGATAAGCTGTTCCGTCGCTGTCGTGAAAGGGCTTTTCTGCAATGAGCACACCATTCCGCGTCGGTCAGGGCTATGACGTGCACGCGCTGACCCCGGGCCGCAAGCTGATCCTGGGCGGCGTACACATTCCTCATCATCAGGGTCTGCTCGGGCATTCGGATGCCGATGCGCTGCTGCACGCCATTACCGATGCGATTCTCGGCGCGGCGGGGCTGGGCGATATCGGCGGCATGTTTCCCGACAACGGCTCGCAGTGGGAGGGGGCCGACAGCCGCCGCCTGCTGCGCGGCGCCATGGAGGCCGTGCGCAATGCCGGATGGACGGTGGGCAACATCGACGCCACCGTCATCGCCCAGGCACCGCGCATCGCGCCCCATGTGGCGGCGATGTGCGCCAACATCGCGGCCGACCTCGGCATCGCGGCCGATGCTGTCAACGTCAAGGGCAAGACCAACGAACGCCTGGGATTCGAGGGTCGTGGCCAAGGCATTGCGGCGCATGCGGTGGCGCTGCTGGTGCGCGTGGCGTAGGTCTGGATGGGCGAGGCCCGTTCGCGGCGGGTATTCTTTGCGCTCTGGCCGGATCACGAGGCGGTCGGACAGTTGTCGGCACTTGGCCGGAGTCTGGCCGGCAGCGGAGGCCGCGTGATGCGCCCGGCGGCGCTGCATCTGACGCTCGTGTTTGTCGGATCGGTGACGCCGACGCAAGTCGACCAGCTTGAACGGATCGCCGGCGGAGTGCGTGGCGAGGCTTTCGATCTGAGGGTCGACCGTCTGGGCTTCTGGCCGCAGCGAGGCATCCTGTGGGCAGGCTGCAGTCAGCCGCCGGCGCTGCTGCGGCGACTTGCCGAGTCGCTGGCGGGCGCTCTGCGCGCCGCCGGTTTGGTGATCGATCAACATTCCGGTTCTGCCCTGGTCCCGCACATCACGCTGGCGCGCCGTGTTCACTGCGCGTCGCTGCCGCAGTTGGAAACATCGATTCAGTGGCGGGTGAGCGAATTTTCCCTGGTCGAGACCCACCTGCATCCTTCCGCGGCAACGTACAAGGTCCTGGCAAGCTTTCCGCTGAATGCAGTGGACCCGGGAGACGGATGATTTAGAATCACGTCATTATTTTGGAGCCGATAACCCGTGGTCAATTTCTTTCGCCCCAGAAAAACATCCCCGCGCCTGGAGCGCCTGCACGAACTCAGCCTGTTCGTGGACCTGACGCCGGCCGAGTTGCAGATCGTGGATGGCCTGCTGCACGAACGCGACTACCTCGAAGGCGAGGTGATCTTCGACGAGGGCGAAGAGGGTCAGGCGATCTACATCATTGCCGCCGGCGAGGTGCTGATTTCCCGCCAGGAGCGTGGGGACGCCGGTCGCACGGTACAACCCGGCGGGACTGAGCATGCCGCTGTCCAGCCTCGACGGCGCCAGGGCGATTCCGGCCGCGTGGCGCAGCTCGGCGCCGGCACCTTTTTTGGCGAATTGGCGCTGCTCGATAACTCTCCGCGCTCGGCGCAGGCTCGTGCGGCCTCGCCCTGCAAGCTGATCGTGTTATTTCGGGACGATTTCGTGCGCCTGCTGGACACCCACGCCCGCATCGCCTCGAAAATCTCGCGCCAGTTGGCCTGCCACCTTGGCACCCGCCTGCGCGATATGGCGCTGTCGGTGGGTGCCTATCACCACCTCCTGTAGCCTCCGTGAGCACGTCGATCAAATCGTCGGAGATGCCGGGGCGCGGCCATCATGGCTCCGGTCCCATTGTCTGGGCTGTGATCATTGCCACGACCTGCCTGCTGCTGCTGGTTTTCCAGAAATTGCTGTGGCTGGTGGTGCCTTTTCTGCTCGCGCTGATCCTGTACTACTTTCTCTACCCGGCGGTCAGGGCGCTGATTTATCGCGGCATGAGCCGCCATGCGGCGGCAAGTCTGGTTACGCTCGCGTTCCTGGCACTGCTGACTGTCGTCGGGATCGCCCTGACACCCCGGGTGGCCGGACAAATGGAGGTTTGGCAGGACACCGTGACCCGTTACCTTCACGGTGGCCTGCAGTTGCTCGACAATTCGCTGCGTAGCCTGGAGGCCACCTGGCCGACGCTGGCCAGCGCCCGTCTGGCCGATACCGTGGCGACACGACTGGCGCAAAGCGCGGGCAGTGTCGCCGATCATCTGGAGCCGATCGCCATCGGTGTGGCGGCCTGGACCCCTTCGCTGCTGCTGGCACCATTTCTGGCCTACTTCTTCCTGCGCGATGGGCACCGCTTCAAGCGTTTTCTCAGCGCTGCGGTACCCAATGCCTTTTTCGAACGGACCCTGTTTCTGCTGCACGAGATCGATCGCACCTCGCGCGCCTATTTTCAGGGCCTGATCACCCTTACCGCGCTCGACACCGTGACCCTCGCCGGCGGCCTCTGGCTGCTTGGCATTCCCGGGCCGCTGCTGCTGGGCCTGATCTGCGCGGTGCTGGCCTGGGTGCCCTATGTCGGTTCGATACTCGGTGGTTTGCTGGTGGTGCTGGTGGCGGCGACCGACTTCCACGATACGCCGGGCATGGCCTACTGGGCGATTGCGCTATTCGGCGTGGTGCGACTGCTCGACGACTTTGTGTACATGCCGCTCACCGTCGGCAAGAGCCTCGAATTGCATCCGCTGGTGACGGTGCTGATGATTTTCGTCGGCGGCGCGGTGGCCGGCGTGTCCGGCCTGATGCTGGTGCTGCCGGTGCTGGGGGTGGTCATGGTGATCGGGGAAACCATCGGCGTCATCGTCACCGACGCGCGCCTGATGGCTCGGCACCGTCACGCACTGGCTTTGCGCCGCAAGCAAGCGAGCAGCGACCTGTAGCTCAGGCGGGCGGCGGAAAGTCGCGGTTGCGGATGTGGTCGGCGAGCTTGGTGAGCGCATTGTCGAGCGCCGTGCGCAGGTCCTCGTCGGCGATCACCTCGGCCATCGCCTGTCGCATGCAAAGCATCCACTGCGCGGCTTCGCCATGGCCCACCGGGAAGGGCAGGTGGCGCGCGCGCAGCCTCGGTTCGCCTATGTTTTCGACAAACAGCTGTGGGCCGCCAAGCCAGCCGGACAGAAACATGAACAGCCTTTCCGCGGCCCTGGATAAATTCTGATCGTGTAGTTTGCGAATTCCATAGGCCTCGGGCAGCGTATCCATCAGCTCGTAGAAGCGCTTGACCAGAAGGCGCACGGCGGGTTCGCCACCGATGCGGGAATATGGGGTGGATGTGTCGTTCATTGAGTGATAGGGAGTGGCGGGTTGGGCGCGCGCAGCGCAAGACGGGCAACCAGTCCGCCGCCCGTTCGTGGCAGCAATTCGAGTTGGCCGTTGTGGAAGCGCGCAATGCGATCGACAATGGCCAGCCCCAGGCCGGCACCGGCCGCATTGGTGCGAGCGGCTTCAAGGCGGGCGAAGGGACGCTTCATGCGCTCTGCGTCCTCCGCCGGAATGCCGGGGCCGTGGTCGCGAACCTCTATGCTGAATTCGCCGTTGGCGGTGTTCAAGCCCAGTTCCACCGGCGATTCGCTGCCGGCATAACGCAGGGCGTTGTCGATCAGGTTGCTGACAGCCCGGCGCAAGGCTTGCGGCCACCCCTGGAACGCGGAGGCAAGAGTTGGTGCTGGCGGTGCGGCGAACTCAACGGCAAACCCCCGTCGCCGGTATTGCGTGGCGAGTTCGGCCAGCAAAGCGGCAATGTCCACATCCTGTTGCGCTTCGCCGCCTTCCGAGCGGGCGAAGTCGAGAAACTGGCCGATGGTCTTGTCCATTTCTTCGACGTCGGCGGTCATGCCTTCGCGCAGGTCTTCGTCGTTGGCCATTTCGATGCCCATGCGCAGGCGCGTCAGCGGCGTGCGCAGATCATGCGAAATTCCGGCAAGAATCAGGGCGCGGTCCTGATCGATCTCGGCCAGATCGGCGCTCATCTGGTTGAAGGCATGGGCGACAGTCGCCAGTTCGGTGGGGCCGGCCTCATCGAGGCGGGCCGGCGTTGCGCCGGCGCCGACTTTGCGCGCGGCCTCCTGCAAGGCTTTCAGCGGGCGGGTAATGCGGAACACGATTACCCAGGCCCCGACCAGCGACAGCAGCAGCGTCGCCACGGCCCAGCCCAGCCAACCCAGCGGAAATACGCGCTCGATTCGGTCGCGCGGCAGTGCAAGCCAGAAATCGCCTTCAGCGCTGTTGTCAATTCGAAAGTTGACGAACAAGGCCCGCTCACCGTCCCGCTCCAGTGTCAGACGGGTTTCCGCTCCCATCTGTTCCTGGACCAGTTCTTCGACACGATGGAGAAAGGCCCGGTCGGGCAGGGGCTCGATGCGGTCCGTTGCATCGGCCGGGTAAACGTGGATGCCTTCACGGTCAGACAAGTCGCGCAACAGATCGCGCCGCGCTTCCGGGCGGGCGGAAATCAGTGCGGCGCGCGTCAGGTTGGCCACGCTGACCAGGGTCTGCGCCATTTGCCGGGCACGCGGTTCGCGCTCGTAGGCCCGGAAAATGGCAAACCATGCCGCGACGGAGATCATCATCAGCAGGGCGACCAACAGAAAAGTGCGCCACAGCAGCGAGCGCGGCAGCAGTTTCATTCGTGTTTTTTCCCGTCGGGAACGAAGACGTAACCAAAGCCCCATACGGTCTGGATATAGCGCGGCTTGCCGGGATCCTCCTCGACCAATTTGCGCAGACGGGAAATCTGCACGTCGATGGCACGATCGAATACTTCATATTCGCGGCCGCGCGCCAGTTCCATCAACTTGTCGCGGCTCATCGGCTGGCGTGGATGTTCGAGCAGAACGCGCAGCAGGGCGAACTCGCCGGAGGTAAGCAAGGTGGACACCTCATCGCGTTCGAGTTCACGCGTCGCCAGATTGATTCGAACCTTGCCGAAACTCACGCTTTCCTCCGTGACGGCCGGGGCGCCAGGCGGTGGTGCGGCAGCGCGGCGGCGCAACACGGCGTGGATGCGTGCCACCAGTTCGCGCGGATTGAAGGGCTTGGGCAGGTAATCATCGGCACCGATTTCAAGGCCGACAATGCGATCCACCTCGTCGCCCTTCGCCGTCAGCATGATCACGCTCACCGGGTTGGCGGCCCCACGCAGCCGACGGCAGATGGCCAGGCCATCCTCGCCCGGCAGCATCAGGTCGAGCACGATCAGATCGTAGATCTCGCGTTCCAGCGCACGATCCATGTCCGGCGCGTCAGGCACGGCCTTGACCGTGAACCCCTGATCGGAGAGATAGCGCTCGAGCAACTGGCGCAGGCGCAGGTCGTCATCGACGACCAGAATCTTGGCTTTGGTTTCGTTCATGGGCCAAATCCTAAACGGATCGCCGGCATCGTGCCAGCCGCCTTTACAAACGATTACAAAGCCAGTCTGACCGTAACACTTGGCTTACAGCCCCTGCCGACAATGCAAGTGTGCCTGAATGGGAGCCTCTCACAGGAGGCAGCAGGAGGGGCAGCGGCGGCCCGAAAGCAAGACATCGGAGACAATCATGAAAGCACTATTTTTCGGCGTGACTCTGGCAATCGCACTGACTTTGTGGGGTGCGGAACCGCAAGCCGGCGTCGACCACCTGATGGCCGCCAGCCAAATCGCGGGCGAGCAGGTCTACAATGTCCTCCATTAATGGCGCTACGGGAGTCGGTGTGACGGCAAGACGCAGGGCGGGATGGGCTGGTACGGCGAGTGTCTTGTGGCTCTTGGCTGCAGGTGCTGCGGCACAGGTTCCGCAGCGTCCGCTGCCGGTACGTAGCGCCGATGGCGACGGCCCGCAGCGGACGATGCCTGTCGAACAGCGCGCCGAGCAATCTTCCGCGCGCGATGCCTCAGTGCCTGACGGCGGCAATCGCCTGACACCCGAAGCGCGCCGCCAGTTGCGTCGCGACGTACATGACGCCGGACGCGATATCTATCGGGGGCGGATACTGCCAAGTCATCGCAGGCCGCAGCGCCAATAGATCCGGTTTAGCCGGTCATCAAGGTTTCCGGCACCCCACAAAAGAAGCCCCAGCCTCCCCGGTCGGGGCTTTTTTCTTGGTGATCAAGAGTCGGCGCTGACGTTACGGCGAATCGGCGCCAGGAGAACAAGTCCACAGGCCGCCGAGTCGAATCGATCGGCTGTGGACGCGACCGACGGTGGGCACTGGGGCCGAGAAAACGTACCGGTTTTCTGGTATCGAGAATACGGCGACCGTGGTATTTCCTTTCTCCTCGGCGCCGGATATCTTCACGCGATGCGGGCTATTTCGCGCGCGTTTCCGGTTGCGTTGCGGCAAATTTCCGGACTCGCCGCCAAGGGGTGCAAACCAGAATGGGACAAAGCTCAACAGCGCTGCAGGAAGCCGGATCGAAGCAGGAAATGTTTCACACCGCCGCGAGCCTTGTAAATAGCGGCGAATACGGAACGTTGATTCTGGATCGCCTGGGCAGGATCGTCAGTTGCGGCGAGCCCGCCGAGAAGATATTCAGCGCCAGCCATGCCCAACTGATGGGAAGGTGGATTTCAGAATTCATAGGGGGTCTTTTCCTAGACGGGAGTTCGCCGAGCTATAACACGCGATATCTCGTCCACCTTTGCGCAGACGGCGAGTGGCGAAGGTTCGAGGCAACGGATGCGGGCGGGCAGCAGTTTACAGTCGAACTCCACCTGTCCCGGATGGTGGCAGAGGGTCAGGAGATTCTTCTCCTGAATTTGCGCCGTCCCGAAGCTGCCGCGCATTCCTAGCCCTAGATCTGAAGGCATCCTCGTGCACTCGGTCTATTTGTTAAGTTCCCCGGCCACCCGCCGGTTTGGTGCGGCTTATGATTGTGCGGCCGGCGACGCGCAGCAACTTCTGGAAGCAGTGGTGCGGCTGAGCCAGCAGTGGCTCGAGCAGTTCCACCTGCCTGATGCGCAGCACGAGAAGGTGGCGCGCCTCGGAGTCCTGGCCACCGATCTCGTCAAAAGAGGTGATTTCTCATCCGTTGCCATGACTACTGCGCGGGCCTTGCTGTGCGTCAATTGCCGCCGTCTCGATGCCGCACAAGGACAATGCCACGGACAGTCGCTGGAGCGATGCCCGCTGCTGAAGGTGGCTTCATGAATTTTGCAGCTTTCAGGCACGAGCGCGGGCACTGATTTCGCCGCCAGCGTGCCTTCGCACCCCGCCATATCCATAACAGGAGGAAGACATGAAAACCAGCACTGCATCTGTGAGCAAGACCCAAGGCAACGGATCGTCGCGGCAGGCGCGCGGATCGCGCGAGCCGGTTTCATCGTCCGCCGACGACGATTGTCCGCGCGAACAAATGATCGCGGAAGCCGCCTATTACCGCGCCGAACAGCGCGGCTTTGTCCCTGGCAACGAGATGTCCGACTGGCTGGAGGCCGAAGCCAATGTCGAAGCCTTGCTGGGGAACATGCACTAGCTTGTTGGCGGCTTGCAGTCATTGCATCGGGATGCCCGTATCTATGAATCACTGACGAAGGAAGAATTATCATGGCCAACATTGCACGCTTTGAGCGCCCATAGGTTGTCAGCACCATCCGGTTCTCGGCCCGACCGCGGACAAAGCAGGCGCCGCGCTGGCCTTCGTGAAGCTTGCAGTCGCGCGGACAGAGATCGCACTGCAGGCGACCGTCATCGAGGGCGTGCCAGTATTTGGCCGGGTGGCGCTGGTCGCTGCCTATGACTTCGTCCATGGCCGCGGGAACCGTTCCTTGTGCTGTCAGCGCGCCCAGTGCACGCGCAGCAGATCTTCATCCGGCTTGTAGTGGAATTCGAGTTCGCCCTGATACGCATGGTGCACGGCGTCGCCGATGCCGCGGGCGAGATGGATATCGGTCGTCGTGATCAGCACCCCGTCATTCTGTTCTTCAACGGCCATGAGGCGTTTGAGCGGGTGCTCCTGCTTGTCGCGTTCCGCTTCGTGCTGTACCAGGCTCATGATCTCGTCGCGATGGGAAGCGAAAAACGCTCCGCCGAGGCTGACGAACCCGGCCGGATAATGATCGTTGGTGCGATGACAGGCTGGGCAGGTTGCATGGTGGGCGTCTTTCGGTGCCTCGCCCCAGAGCCAGCGTCCCCCGCGGAATACCGCACCACACTGTACGCAGACTGTCGGCTCCGCCAGCTTGCCCTTGAGCTGGTAGGCGTCCTGCGTCTGTTCCTGCAGCAGTCGGTCACGGCGGACAGGATGATAACCTTGAGGCACGACCTTGCTGTTCATGATTGATTTCCTTTGCTCGTGGCGTGCTTGCCGGATTAGTGAACGGAGGCACTTCGCTTCACGTTGTCAGGTCAGTCACGACTATTGCCTGCATTTGGATGGCCCAGACAAATGCAGTCTAGGTTTTGAATCAGGACTGTAAATACCGGAGGAAGAGTATTCCAGCTAAGGGTTTCGGGGTATTTCCGGGTGGGGGTCGATCCGTTGATAATGGGCAAGTTTGCGTTGTCGTCGATCAACCGCCAGCAGACCAGTCCGTTGGGGAGCGGGGCGTCGGTCGTTGGTGTGGCGGGGTATGCGTGCATTGATGGTGAAGCTGAAAAGAGGAAGCCCGTGGCAAGACGAAAGTCGCAAGCACGGATGGCCCGTCTGGTCAGTATCGCGAAGGAAATTCCTTGAGTCCAGGGCACAAGAAGGATCGGCATGATCCGCCGCCGGGGGTAGGGACCAAGGCGCGACTTGGCGCTGCTTCCGCTGTCGAGCTTGTGCCGAGAGACCCGTTGCTTGAGGCCACACCCCGGTCGGCAGAGAAGTTGCTGCACCAACTTCAGGCGCCTCGGATCGAACTGGAGATGCAGAAGGAGAGCTTGCGTCAATCCCAGGCCGACCTGGAAGAATCGCGCGACCGCTACCTTGACTTCTATGACTGTTCCCCCGTCGGTTATCTCACGCTCAGCGACAAGGGGCTGATTGTGGAGATCAACTTGACCGGCGCCACAATGCTGGGGACGGATCGAACAAAACTGGTGCAGCGCAGCTTGAGTCGGTCTATCGCCGAGGAGGACCAGGACCGCTGGCATCGGCATTTCATGAACGCCCTGCAACTCGATGCCCACCTGAATTGCGAAGTGACATTGCAGCGCCCGGATGGGACGCACCTTGAGGTCCGGCTGGACAGCCTGCGCCTGACCAGGGACGGGAAGGCTCCGAAGTTGCGCCTGGTGCTGACCGACATCACCGAACAAGAGCAGGCCCGGGAAGAACTGATAGAAATGGCTGCCAGTCTCGAATCGCAGGTAGTGGAACGAACAAAACAATTGCGCCAGCTTTCTGCCCAGCTGACGTTGACTGAGGAACGCGAGCGGCGCCTGTTGGCGCAGGAGTTGCATGACAATCTGGGCCAACTGCTGGCCGTTATCAAGATCAAGCTGACCTCGCTGGTCGTTGGTTCGCTCGACGCGTCAATCCATCAGATCGTCGAACTGGTAGACAATGCCGAACAGTCGGCGCGGGCGATTACTCTGGAGTTGAGTCCGCCGATCCTGCACGCGCTCGGTCTGGTGGCCGCACTGGAATGGCTTGCCGATGAGATGGCGAAGGTTTATGGGATACGCGTGCATTTCGACGTCGAACGCGCCCCGAAGCCGCTGGTCAGCGAGATACAGGCGATGCTGTACCGTTCTGTTCGCGAACTCCTGATAAATGTTGCCAGACATGCGCACGCCACCGACGCGGACTTGTACTGCCGTTGTGATGGGAACCGGCTCACGCTGGTTGTCAGCGACGAAGGTTGCGGTTTCGACCCAACCGGCCTCGAGGACGGTTGGCCGGGGCAAGGTGCCTTTGGACTTAATTCCATACGCGAGCGCGTGACCAATATCGGAGGCAAAATGGAAATTGACAGCAGCCCTGGCAAGGGCACCTCTGTTACCCTGACGGTGCCGTGTTCCATTGCAGCAAAGGAGGATCAGTCTTGAAAATAAGGATCATGCTTGTCGATGACCATACGATGGTGCGGGAGGCTCTGCGCACGGTGCTGGAGCAGGACAGCGGCATGCAAGTCGTCGCCGAGGTCGGCGATGGCGAGGCGGCGTTGCGGGTGGCGAAGGAACTGAGTCCCGACGTGGTCGTCATGGATGTCGCCCTGCCCGGGCAATCAGGCATCGAGACGACGCGCCGCTTGCTCGCCAGGCACCCGGACATGAAGGTGCTGGCCCTGTCTACGTATCTTGACCGACGCATCATCCAGCAGATGCTCGACGCGGGTGCCCGCGGCTACATCACCAAGTCTGCGGCCGGCGCCGAGTTGAAGCAGGGCATTCGCAGCGTGATCCAGGGGCGCAGCTATCTGTGCTCCGAAGTCGGCGCGCTGCTGGCCGACAGTCTGCGCGGCCGGGAGGCCAAGTCGGGGAAGCCAGACAAGAACGCGCTCTCGCGGCGCGAAGTGCAGGTGGTCACCCTTCTTGCCGAGGGCAAGAGCGCGCCCGCCATCGCAGCTGAATTGCATATTTCGCCAAGCACGGTCGACGTGCACCGCCGCAACCTCATGAGAAAGCTCGAGGTGCACAACGTGGTGGACCTTACCAAGTACGCTATCCGCACTGGCCTGGTCTTGCCCTGACACCCGTTTCACGCAGGTGATCGCGCGTCAGGGGTGCACCAGAAAATACCCGTATTGCGGTAGCCGAAATACCTGTCCGCGGGTATTTTCATTTCATTGGACTTGCATAGAATCGTCGCAAGGGCAGGTCGTGCTCGGCTTCGCTGGCTTGACATTGGTCCCAGCGGTGACTCGGGCAGGCGCTCGAGTCTTCCGTGGACTTTGTCCGCGGCCAATCATGCGCAATCGCAATCCCAATGAAAGGACTTGAAATGCCAGCCGCCAGGAAGGTAGCCACTGCAGCGAAGCTCGTCGCGACGGCGGCCGAGTCGAGTACCGTGACCAAGGCCAATCGCGTAAGGCTTTCCAAGGTCCTTGCGGCAAAACCGGGCGGAAGATCTGCGAGCGCATTAGCGCCCGTAAAACAGCCCAGGTCCAACGGCGCGAAGCCGAAAAAGGTCAAATTGGTGTCGAATCGCTACAAGATTCCGGAGACTGAGTATGCGCAGCTTACTGTACTCAAAAAGCGGTTGCTGGAACTCGGCATAAGCGCCAAGAGAGGTGAATTGTTGCGTGCCGGGCTGATGTTGCTGGTGGCATCGGGAGATGCTCAGGTAAAGAAGGCTGTGGCGAAAGTACAGCTTGCAAAGACCGGCCGATCCGTGACGAAACCCAACTAGTCGTCCGTCAAGCAGGACCGCGTGGCACTCAGGAGATTGGAGATGATTCCCCCGCTCAATGAAATGGTCGGTTTGCCGCTGGCGACTTCGCCGGTAGAACTCGATTGTGCCAGTGAGCAGTACTTTCAGACGCTACTGAGACGGGCTGCACATGGCGAGACGAGTGCGCAAGACGAGTTGGTCAGGTTGCGTGTCGCCTATCTCAATTGGGCCTACCTCGGCCGGAAGGCTGAGGAGGCGGTTGTCTGTTTGCATTACCTGCCAGGAGCGACAATCCTGGCGCCGGATCTGCTTTCGCAAGCGACGCAGTCGAATCGATGACGCCGATGCCGTTGTTTGCCGACTGGATATCAGTCCACGCGGGAATCCCGGCCGTCTGACCGCAAAGCAGCGCCCGCATCAGGCAAAACGCCCCCGACGATTTCCCGTCGAGG
The DNA here is from genome assembly GCA_025353195.1 of Rhodocyclaceae bacterium. Classification (GTDB taxonomy): domain Bacteria; phylum Pseudomonadota; class Gammaproteobacteria; order Burkholderiales; family Rhodocyclaceae; genus Sulfuritalea. Next base: position 1,194 of record JANXRC010000272.1, on the reverse strand, counting down.
ACGTTCCTTTGCCGATGCTCAAGGGTCGGCGCTGGTGGCACGGCGCCGAATTGCCGCCTACACGGTTACCGTATCCGCCACTTCCTTGAATTCGGCGATCTGGTCGAAGTTCATGTAGCGATAGACTTCGGCCGCCTTGGCATTTACCGCCTGCACCTGCTCCATGTATTCGGCCACGGTCGGGATCCTGCCCGTCAGCGCCGTTACCGCTGCCAGTTCGGCTGAACTCAGATAGACGCGGGTGTCGATGCCGAGGCGGTTGGGGAAGTTGCGGGTGGAAGTCGATATCGCCGTGCTGCCTTTCCTGACCTGTGCCTGGTTGCCCATGCACAGCGAGCAGCCAGGCATTTCCATGCGCGCGCCGGACTTGCCGAGGATGGCGTAGTAGCCTTCCTCGTTGAGTATCATGGCGTCCATCTTGGTCGGAGGGGCGATCCACAGGCGCGTGGGGATGTCGGTCTTGCCTTCGAGCACCTTGCCGGCGGCACGGAAGTGGCCGATGTTGGTCATGCAACTGCCGATGAAGACTTCGTCGATCTTCTCGCCGGCAACTTCGGACAGGATCTTGACGTCGTCCGGGTCGTTCGGGCAGGCCAGGATCGGCTCCTTGACGTCGGCCAGGTCGATCTCGATCACCGCGGCGTATTCGGCGTCGGCATCGGGCTGGAGCAGGGTGCCATTGGCGATCCACGCTTCCATGGCCTTGACGCGGCGACCGAGGGCGCGCTTGTCCTCATATCCTTCGGCGATCATCCACTTCATCAGGGTGATGTTGGAGCGCATGTACTCGACGATCGGCGCCTTGTTCAGACGCACGGCGCAGCCGGCGGCGGAACGCTCGGCCGAGGCATCGGTGAGTTCGAAAGCCTGTTCCACCTTGAGATCGGGCAGGCCTTCGACTTCGAGGATGCGGCCGGAGAAGATGTTCTTCTTGCCCTGCTTGGCCACGGTGAGGAGGCCGGCCTTGATGGCATAGAGCGGAATCGCATTGACCAGATCGCGCAGCGTGATCCCGGGTTGCAGTTTGCCCTTGAAGCGCACCAGTACCGATTCGGGCATGTCCAGCGGCATCACGCCGGTGGCCGCCGCGAAGGCGACCAGGCCCGAGCCTGCGGGGAAGCTGATGCCCATGGGGAACCGCCTGCTGCTGCCCGACACCGTGGGCACGGGCGGCGACAGCCACACGCGCTTCCC
>JANXRC010000251.1 GCA_025353195.1 Rhodocyclaceae bacterium | reverse complement strand
ATTTATGACGTCAAGTGTTCGCGCTGGGTGGCCGAGTCGATTCGCCACCAGGGCGGCCGGCCGCTGATGTGGAACACCGGCCATGCGCTGATCAAGACCAAGCTGAAGGAAACCGGCGCGCCGCTGGCCGGCGAGATGAGCGGCCACATGTTCTTCAAGGAGCGCTGGTACGGCTTCGACGATGCGCTCTACACCGGCGCCCGCCTGCTCGAAATCGTCTCGCGCTGGGACGATGCCAACTCGCCGCTGAAGCACCTGCCCAACGCCATCTCGACGCCGGAACTCAACATCAGGATGAACGAAGGCGAACCCCATGAGCTGGTGGCGAAGCTGCAGCAGGGCGGCCGCAAGCTGCTGCCCGGAGCGCGCGAACTGATCATGATCGACGGCGTGCGCGCCGAATATGCCGACGGCTTCGGCCTGGCGCGCGCCTCGAACACCACGCCGGTCGTGGTGCTGCGTTTCGAAGCCGACACCCGGGCCGGGCTGATCCGCATCCAGAAGGAATTCAGGGCGGCGCTGACCGCCGCCTGGCCGGGCATAGATACCGGTTTCTGAAACGGCGCCGTTCCGCCGGCGCCGACTCTTCTAAAGCTTGGCTTCGACCCAGGCCTTGACGGAAGCCAAGGCTGCCGGCAGTGCCGCCGGTTCTGTGCCGCCGGCCTGCGCCATGTCCGGCCGGCCGCCGCCCTTGCCGCCCACCTGCTGGGCGACGAAGTTGACCAGCTCGCCGGCCTTGAGTTTGCCCGTGAGGTCGGCGGTCACGCCGGCGATCAGGCTGACCTTGCCCTCGTGGCTACTGCCGAGCACGATGGCCGCGCTCTTCAGCTTGTCCTTGAGCTTGTCCAGCGTGTCGCGCAGGGCCGTGGCGTCCGCGCCTTCGAGAGCCGTGGCGAGCACCTTGATGCCTTTGACATCGACCGCCTGACTCAGCAGGTCGTCGCCCTGAGAGGCGGCGAGTTTGGATTTGAGCCGCGCTAGTTCCTTTTCCAGCGCCTTCACGTGATCCATGATCTGCGCCACGCGCGCCGCGGCTTCCGCCGGCTGCGCCTTGACTTCTGCGGCTACGGCATCGAGCTGGGCCTTCTGCTGCTGCATGCTGGCCACTGCGATATCGCCGCATACCGCTTCGATGCGGCGCACGCCGGCCGCGACGCCCGCCTCCATCACAATCTTGAACAGGCCGATGTCGCCGGTGCGGCTCACGTGTGTGCCGCCGCACAGCTCGCAGGACGAACCGATGTCGATCACTCGCACTTCGTCGCCGTACTTCTCGCCGAACAGCATCATGGCGCCGGTCTTCTGTGCCTCGTCGATCGGCATCACGCGCGAGCGCGTCGAAGCGTTGGCAATGATTTCGTCATTGACGATGCGCTCGATGCGCTCGATCTCGTCGGCCGTCACCGGCCGGGTGTGGGCGAAGTCGAAACGGGTCTTGTCGGGATCGACCTGCGAGCCCTTCTGCTGCACGTGCGGGCCGAGGACTTCGCGCAGCGCCTTGTGCATCAGGTGCGTTGCCGAGTGATGACGGATGGTGCGGGCGCGGGCGATCGTATCCACTTTCGCCGTGACGCCATTGCCGACTTTCAGGGTGCCGGTGCGCACCACGCCATGATGCCCGAAGACGCTGGCCTGGATCTTCTGCGTGTCTTCCACGGCAAAGATGCCATGCGTCGAGCGCAGTTCGCCGATGTCGCCGACCTGACCGCCGGATTCGGCATAGAACGGCGTGTCGTCGAGCACCACGACGCCCATTTCACCTTCGATCAGTTCATTGACCGCGCTGCCGTCCTTGTACAAGGCCAGAATGTTGCCGCGGGCTTCCAGCGTTTCGTAGCCGTGGAATTTCGTACCCGGCCCTTCGTAATCGAGATTGGCCGCCATCTTGAACTTGCCGGCGGCGCGCGCCTGCTCCTTTTGGCGCGTCATCGCGGCGTCGAAAGCGACGCTGTCGACGTGCATCTGCCGTTCGCGGCAAATGTCGGCGGTCAGGTCCAGCGGGAAACCGTAGGTGTCGTGCAGCTTGAACGCCGTCTCGCCGTTGAAGACGCTGACGCCGGTCTTCTCCATCAGTTCCAGTTCGGCTTCGAGGATGGCCATGCCGTGCTCGATGGTGGCTAAGAAACGGTCTTCTTCCTGCTTAAGGACGTCCATTACGCGCGACTGGGCCGCCGCGAGGTCCGGATAGGCATCACCCATTTCGGCCACCAAGTCCGGCACAAGCTTATAGAAAAATGCACCATGCCCTCGCAGTTTGTAACCGTGACGAATTGCCCGGCGGATGATGCGGCGCAGGACGTAGCCGCGCCCTTCGTTACCGGGAATCACGCCGTCGGCGATCAGGAAGGAGCAGGAACGAATGTGATCGGCGATGACCTTTAGCGAAGGGTTAAGTGGATCAGGACAGAAGGTAAGTCTTGCAGCGGCAGCAATCAACTTAAGGAGAATGTCTGTTTCGTAATTGGAATGCACACCTTGTAGCACCGCGGCGATGCGTTCGAGGCCCATGCCGGTATCAACCGAGGGCTTCGGCAGCGGGTGCATGACGCCGGCTTCGTCGCGGTTGAACTGCATGAACACGTTGTTCCAGATTTCGATGTAGCGATCGCCGTCCTGATCTTCGCTGCCCGGCGGGCCGCCCCAGATATGCTCGCCGTGGTCGTAGAAGATTTCGGTGCAGGGACCGCAGGGACCCGTCTCGCCCATCATCCAGAAGTTGTCCGAGGCGTAGCGCGCGCCCTTGTTGTCGCCGATGCGGATCACGCGCCCGGGCGGCACGCCGATCTCCTTGGTCCAGATGTCGTAGGCCTCGTCGTCCTCGGCATACACGGTCACCCAGAGCTTGTCCTTGGGCAGCTTGTACACGTCGACCAGCAACTCCCAGGCGTACTTGATGGCATCGCGCTTGAAGTAGTCGCCGAAACTGAAGTTGCCCAGCATCTCGAAAAAGGTGTGATGCCGCGCGGTGTAGCCGACGTTTTCCAGATCGTTGTGCTTGCCGCCGGCGCGCACGCATTTCTGCGAGCTCGTGGCGCGGTTGTAGCTGCGCTTGTCGAAGCCCAGAAATACGTCCTTGAACTGGTTCATCCCGGCGTTGGTGAACAACAGGGTCGGGTCCTCGTGCGGCACCAGCGAACTGGAGGCCACGATCTGGTGGCCTTTCGACGCGAAGAAATCGAGGAACTTCTGGCGGATTTCGGAGCTTTTCATGGCGGGGGCGCAGGCTGTGACACAAAAGAGCAATTTTACGACATCAAGACTCGTCCCACAGGGGGATACCGTCCTCGCCCAAAGGGGCTCGGACATAAAAAGCCCGCGCGCAGGCGGGCTTCTGTGGAGCGGGAAGGGATTACTTCGCGGCCGGGCGGTCGACCTTGCCGTCGTGATTGAGGTCATGCTGACGGTCGTGCTTCTCCTTCGCGATCTTTTGGCTCTGCTTGTTCTCCGCCTTCTGCAGCCGCGCGCGTTCCCTGGGCGTCACTTTGCCGTCGGCCTTGGCCTTGGTTTCCATCTTCTGGATCCGTTGCTGGCCCTTTTCCAGGCGGGCCGCTTCCTTGGTGGTCAACTCGCCGGACTGTACGCCCTGATCGATGCGCTTTTGCTGATTGACCTGCCGCTGGTCGATGTTGGGCGTGTTGCTTTGCGCCAGAACCGGCAGGGCGAAGGCCGCAAGGACAGCGATCAGCAGACTGGATGTGCGTTTCATGTATGGCTCCTCGTTCTTGGAATGGGACAGCCCCATGTACCGCATAACGCCGGAGACCAGCGGGCGCTGACCTCGAAATGTAAGAACCTGTTTCAAGGGGCTTGCATTTCCGCTGCCAGCCAGAGATCGGGACGATCCGTGAATACGGCACTGACGCCCATGGCAAACAGGCGCTCGGCCTCGTCGCGGCGATTGACCGTGTAACAGGCCAGCGGATAGCCGGCGTCACGCACCTCCGCCAGTTTCTCGGCGGTCAGCGCGCGTGCCGCACAGTGCAGCGCACACGCCCCCGTTGCGGCGACGCGCTGGCGCCAATCCGCGGCAATCGCGTTGACCAGCATGGCCCGCGGCAGTTGCGGTGCCTGATCGGCGGCGGCAGCCAAGGCTGGCACCGAAAACGACGACAACAACAGCTTGCCCGTCGCCGCGGCCGCATGGCGCGCCACGACGCGTCCGGTCTCGGCTTCCTGTCCGGCAGACGGTTTGATTTCGACGTTGGCCCACAGACCAAGCGCGGCACAAAGCTGCAAGGCTTGATCAAGAGTCGGCACTGGCTCGACGGCGAAAGCGGGGTGATGCCGGCTACCGGCATCGAGTCGGGCAAGTTGGGCAGAGTTCATTCCTGCTACCGGGCCGCGTCCCGCGGTAGTGCGCTCGAGCGTCTCGTCGTGGATCAGGACCGGGACGCCATCGGCCGCCAGCATGGCGTCGAACTCGACGCCGCGACAACCAAGGCGCGCCGCGACGCGCAGTCCGGCCAGGGTGTTCTCCGGCGCCAGTGCGCCGCCGCAGCGATGCGCGATGATGCGCGGGTAGATCATCGCTTGCGGGAAGTGGTCACCGCCTTGGCCGATGGAACCGTCGGAGCTATGGCCTCATTGACCCGGCGCACGGCGTTGTCGAGCGCCTCTTTCGCGGCCCGGCCGCTGGTCCAGACAAAGGCCACTTCTTCGCCGATAAATTCGTGCAGGCGATCACGGATCGGGCCGTGCCTGGCCCGCGTGCTGCCCTTGTGCGGCACCGAAAGGCGCTTTTCCGCCGCGTCCAGCAGGTTCTTCGGAATGTCCGAATCGCGTAGCGCCGTCACCGCCCCCGGTGTCATCGGCAAGTAGCTCGTGGCATGCACCCACTCCTTCTGCACCTCGGGCCGCATCAGAAACGTTATGAAACGGGCCACCAGCTTGTACTCGTCCTTCTTGTGCCCCGCCAGCACCCACAGCCCGGCGCCATCAGGCAGAACGTCGGCCGGTTTGGGCGCATACACGTCGTCGTAGTAAGGCAACGAAGCCATGCCGACATCAATTCCGGCGCGTTTGGCGTCCGCATACAGCGATGATTCGCCGGTCAGCATGGCGCATTCGCCACTGAGAAAGCGCCGGTTACCTTCGCGCCCCGGTCCGGAGTAATGGAAGTAGCGGCTCTTCTGCCAACTGGCGAGCAGCGCCAGGTGCTTGACGTTGACCATCGAGTTGGCCATGACCTTATTCACGTTGCCAACCCGGGTCACCATCGCCTCACCGGCCTGCATCGATACATTCTCGGAATGAATCCACGCAAAGCGCGACGTGGTCAGGGGGCACTTGCCGCCATGGTCATAGATCTCGCCCGCCATCTTCTGCAACTCCCACCAGGTCCTCGCCGGCTTGTCGGGATCAAGTCCCGCCTTGCGCAGAGCGGCCCGGTTGGTGAATAGCACCGGCAGGGAGAGCGCCATTGGCAGCGCCTGAATGCGCCCGCTGGCATCGTCCACCGCATCCGCGACCTGCGGGTAGAAGTGGGCGGCCTCGAACTTTTGCCCGGCATCGTGCATCACCTCGTGGAGGGGACGAAAGCGCGGCAGCGAGCCAAAGAATTCCATGCTGTCGTCAGGATCGAGCAGGGCGAGATTCGGCAGTACGTTCCGGTGTTCCAGACCGCGCGAGTCCTGCAGCACCACCCTGCCCTTGCCCTTCAGTTCGTCGTTGAAGCGCAACACCAGCGTCGCCAAAGCATCCAGCGCCTTGCCATCAAGATCATGGCGCAAGCTGATGTCCTGGCCGAAAGCCGGGAACGCAACCGTACATCCGAGCAAAATCCAGAGAATCGCTTTCATGCGGGTGCCTCTCCTCCGTTCGACAGACTGAAGTTTACACGTGATCGGCTCCGCTCCCGCGGCATTGCGCCGGTATCTGTTCTCGACTAATCTATGTTTGTATTTCATGCACGAAGGAGAGGGCCGGTCGAGCTCGTGGCGGAAGCACCATGAATAATGCACAACGAATCGCGCTGGCGGTTGCCGTCGCCAACCTGGCACTGGTTCTGGCTTTTCCCCCCTTTGATTACATTTCGCTGCAACGCGGCAACATCCCCACCTTTGACGGCTTCTACTTCGCCTTCGGTTCCCATCCGAATCGCGTCGTGAATGCCAACTTTCTCGCGCTTGAGATCATCGTGGTACTGGTCAATGCCTGCATTGCCCTGCTTCTGCTGCGCAAGCCGCCCCTGCGGCAACGCCAGCGTCCGGGCGGCAACCGTCGGCAAAGAGCCGTGCTGGCACTGATGGCGATCAATCTGGTGGTGATACTGCTGTTTCCGCCATTCGAATTCTTCGCGGCGATCACCAAAGCCGTCCTGCCCAGCTTCGAAGGCTTCTATTTCGTGTTTGGCGACAACTCGCTGCGACAGCTGGTGGCCCCGATCCTGTACATCGAAGTCGCGCTGGTCATTATCAACGGCGCCCTGCTCTGGCTGCTATTCAGGGACAAGACACCCGAGGAAGCATCCGCGGAGCAAGTCAGGGCCCTGGCGCAAAGAGTCCGCGCCGCGCGATAAGGACGACGCAGTGGCGACAGTCCCGTCGTGGCCGGGCGGTCGCGGTCTTGTCTTCAGCGATTTCTTGCGTATAATCCGGCCCTCTCAAGCGCCCGTAGCTCATCTGGATAGAGTACTTGGCTACGAACCAAGGGGTAGGGAGTTCGAATCTCTCCGGGCGCACCAGAATCATCAAGGGGTTAGCGAAAGCTAGCCCCTTTTCATTTCCGCGCTTGTTACCATGCTTGGCCGCCGGCGGCTTCTGCCCGGATTCCCTCATGGATGCCCATGAACACTATTGATTTCCTCGTTCGCAAGGACCAGCTCGCCGTCACCGAACTGCGCGAGACGCCTGAAGACTCGCTCAATGAAGGTCAGGTCCGCCTCACCGTAGAAAAGTTTGCGCTGACGTCCAACAACATCACCTATGCCGCGTTTGGCGACGCCATGAACTACTGGGGCTTCTATCCCGCGGAAAATGGATGGGGGCGCATCCCGGTCTGGGGCTTTGGCCGCGTGGTGGAGTCGCAGCACTCTGCCGTATCGGTGGGCGAGAAATTCTATGGTTACTACCCGATGTCTTCGAGTGTCGTCTTGCAGCCGGCGCGCCCGTCAGACGAGGGATTCTTCGACGGCGCCGAACATCGGGCCACGCTGCATCCGGTCTATAACAACTATGCGCGCTGCAGCGCGGATCCCTTCTACACGCCACCAACCGAAGATGTGCAGGCGCTGCTGCGCCCGCTGTTCATCACCTCGTGGCTGATTGACGACTTCCTGGCCGACAACAATTTCTTCGGCGCCAACGACAATGGCCCCGGGCTCATGCTGTTGTCAAGTGCGTCGAGCAAGACGGCCTATGGCACGGCATTTCAACTCGCGCAACGGCGCGGCATCGAAGTGATCGGCCTGACGTCTGCCGCCAACCTGGACTTCTGCCGCAGCCTCGGCTGCTATCACCGGGTTCTGCCCTACGATCAGCTCGACCACGTCGCGAAGGATGCGGCTTGCGTGTACGTGGACTTTGCCGGCAATGCCGGCCTGCGCAAAGCCATTCATACCCGGTTCGCCAATCTGAAATACAGCAGTTCGATCGGCGGCACCCATGTCGCGCAACTGGGCGGCGCCAAAGACCTGCCCGGACCGCGCGCCACGCTGTTTTTTGCGCCGGCGCAAATCAAGAAGCGCAACGCCGAATGGGGTGCCGACATCCTCGGGCAGCGCTTGCTGCAAGCATGGCAAGGCTTCGTCGCCAAGGTGGGCGATCCGGTTGCACCGTGGCTGGTGGTCGAACACCACGTCGGACCGGATGCGGTCAAGACGGCTTACGCAGAAGTGCTGGGCGGACACAGCGACCCGCGTGTCGGGCACATGCTCTCGCTTGCAGCGAACACTCCAGCTTAGCCAGCGTTGCCGGCAGACATGAAAAAGGCCGGACCGGAGTCCGACCTTTTATAAATGGTGGAGGTGAGCGGGATCGAACCGCTGGCCTCGACGTTGCGAACGTCGCGCTCTCCCAACTGAGCTACACCCCCAAGCGGCGCGGATTATAGCAACCGCGACAGGGCAAGGGAAGTTGCCTGCCCGCGAAGCAGAGTCCCAGGCACGCAAAGCCCCCTCAGACCAGGCTCACCTCATCCATGCCGCACTTGGTCACGCCGAGGGCGGTGCGCACCACGAGCGGATAGGCATTGCCGACGAACTGACCGAAACTGGCGATGTTGTAGCCCACGACGATGCCGGGGATGCGGCCGACCAGAACTTCACGCCCCACCACGAAACCCCGGTTGATCGCGGCATTGACCGCGGACCCGACGCTGCGGCCGAGTCGTTCCGAATCCTGCTGGATCTTTCCCGGACGCGAGCCATTGCGCTCTTTGGCAGCCATAGTCCCCTCCTCTTCGCGGAAAATCCGCCTCCAGCAAAATTATCGACCGCTGCCGAAAAAGTCTAGGCCTTGATGACCGTAAGGTTTTGCCCCTATTTCGATCCGGCCGCGGCACGGCGCAGACGATCGGCCACGGCGCGCCAGCGTTCATCTGCGGGTGGCGCTGCAACCAGAATCACATCGCAGGCCATCGCGTCAAGTTCGCGCAAGCGGGCATAGAGGTCGTGGGCAAACTGCGCGGCGTCGGTACTGGCCGGGCAGCAGAGTAGCCTGCCGTGGCTGAATGCGAGGGGCTGGGCAGCCAACACGGCTACGCGCCGGCCGCTGTCGAGCGCCTCGCGCGCCGTCGCTGCCAGGTCTGCCGCGGCCACCAGCTGCAGGCGAGTGCGCGGCGCATAGTGGGCTTCCAGGCTGCCGGAGACTCGCGGAGCGTTTTGTTGTCCGCCAAACATCGGCGGGCGACCAAGCACCGCGCCAATGGCGTTCGCATCAAGCATGCCGGGACGCAGGATGCGCGGCTCGCTGCCGGACAGATCGAGGATGGTGGATTCGATGCCGACCGCACAGGGTCCGCCATCGAGAATCATCGCCACGGCGTCACCGAGTTCCTCACGCACATGGGCCGCCGTAGTCGGACTGACGCGACCGAAACGGTTGGCCGAGGGAGCTGCCACGCCGCCATCGAATTCGCGCAGCAGTTGCAGGGCCAGCGGGTGGTTGGGGACGCGCAGGCCAACCGTATCCTGACCGCCGGTAACGGCATCGAGTACCGCAGGATGGCGCCTGAGGATCAGCGTCAATGGGCCGGGCCAGAATGCGGCAGCGAGTTTGCCGGCCGCTGCGGGAATGTCGACGGCCCAGCGGTCCAGGTGCGCGGCCTCAGGCAGATGCACGATCAGCGGGTGATCTGCGGGCCTCCCCTTGGCCGCGAAGATCTTGCCGATGGCGAGCGGATTGCGCGCGTCGGCGCCCAGGCCATAGACAGTTTCGGTGGGGAAGGCGACCAGTTCGCCGGCACGCAACAAGGCCGCCGCGCGCGACATATCAGCCAACTGCGCAGTCATCGCTTGATGGCGCGAAACCCTATGTCGCGACGACACTGCATACCGTCGAAACTGATCGGATCGAGCACTTCATAGGCACGCTTCTGCGCCGCCTTGACGTTGTCACCCAGCGCTGTGACGCAGAGCACCCGCCCACCCGCAGTCACCACGTCGCCATCTCGTTCGGCCGTGCCGGCATGAAAAACGTGGCTGTCCTCGGTCGGCGCCGGAAGGCCATGGATCACGTCGCCTTTTCTCGGGGTCTCGGGATAGTTGGCCGCGGCGATGACCACGCCGAGCGCGACGCGTCGATCCCACTGCGCTGCCACCTCATTGAGGCGGCCGTCGATCGCGGCATCCACCAGTTCGACAAAATTGCTCTTCAGCCGCATCATGATCGGCTGCGTTTCGGGATCGCCCATGCGACAGTTGAATTCGAGCACGCGCAAACTGCCGTCGGGTTTGATCATCAGGCCGGCATACAGGAAACCGGTGTAGATGATGCCGTCCGCCGCCATGCCGTTGATGGTGGGCATGATCACTTCGCGCATGACGCGGGCGTGAATTTCCGGCGTCACCACCGGCGCCGGCGAATAGGCGCCCATGCCGCCGGTATTGGGGCCCCGATCGGCATCCTTGAGGCGTTTGTGGTCCTGGCTGGTGGCCAGGGGCAACGCGTGATGGCCGTCGGCCATGACGATGAAACTGGCTTCCTCGCCGTCGAGGAACTCTTCAATCACGACACGGGCGCCGGCATCGCCGAGCTTGTTGTCGGCCAGCATCATGTCGATCGCGGCGTGGGCTTCACCCACGCTGGTCGCCACCACCACGCCCTTGCCCGCCGCCAGACCGTCAGCCTTGACGACGATGGGGGCACCCTCGGCGTCGATGTAGGCGTGCGCGGCCTCGCTGTCGGCAAAGGTCTGGAACTTGGCCGTCGGAATTTTGTGCCGGGTCATGAAACGTTTGGCAAAGTCCTTCGAGCTTTCGAGCTGCGCCGCGGCCTTTGTCGGGCCGAAGATGCGCAGGTTACGCTCGCGGAACACATCGACGATACCGGCGGCGAGCGGCGCCTCGGGCCCAACCACGGTGGCATGCACTTTTTCGCGCTGGGCGTATTCGGCCAGTTGGTGGATGTCGGTAAGCGGCAGGTTCTCCAGTTCCTGCTCACGCGCCGTACCGGCATTGCCGGGCGCGACATAGACCCGCTGCATGCCGGGAGCCTGCGCCAGGCGCCAGGCCAGCGCGTGCTCGCGTCCGCCGGAACCGACCACCAGTATTCTCATGGCTCAGTGCCGGAAATGACGGAAGCCGGTAAACACCATCGCCAGATTGTGCTCGTCGGCCGCCGCTATCACTTCGGCATCGCGCACCGAGCCGCCGGGCTGGATCACCGCGGTCGCCCCCGCTTTGGCCAATACATCGAGGCCATCGCGGAAGGGGAAGAAGGCGTCCGAGGCGACCACCGAACCGACCACGGTCAAACCGTTGTTCTCGGCCTTGATCGAGGCAATGCGGGCGGAATCGACACGGCTCATCTGCCCGGCACCGACGCCCACCGTCATGCCGTCCTTGCAGAAGACGATGGCGTTGGACTTGACGTACTTGGCGACGCGCCAGGCGAACAGCAGATCGCCCATTTCTTGTGCCGAAGGCGCGCGCTTGGTCACCACCTTGGTGTCGGCGGCCGTAATCCGCGCTTCATCGGCGCTTTGCAACAGAAGTCCGCCGCCGACGCGCTTGTAGTCGAAAGCGCCGGCGACCTTGCCGAGCGGAACAACCAGCACGCGCAGATTCTGCTTGGCGGCAAACACGGCACGGGCTTCCGCGGTGATTTCCGGCGCAATGATGACTTCGGCGAACTGGCCGGCAATGGCTTCGGCCGCTGCCTTGTCGATCACCACGTTGAAGGCGATGATGCCGCCGAAAGCCGAAGTCGGATCGGTCTTGAACGCCTTGCGATAGGTTTCTTCGGCGTTTGCGCCGACCGCCACGCCGCAGGGATTGGCGTGCTTGACGATGACACAGGCGGCAGGGCCGATCGAGGCATCGAATGCCTTGACGCATTCCCATGCCGCATCGGCGTCGCCGATGTTGTTGTAGGACAGCTCCTTGCCCTGAATCTGCTGATAGCTGGAGATGCTGCCGGGAACCACGCCCGGCTCACGATAGAACGCAGCCTGCTGGTGCGGGTTCTCGCCGTAGCGCAGGGTCTCGACCTTGTCGAAGGCGAGTTGCAGCCTCTCGGGGAACACGCCGGGCTTGTTCTGCTCGTCGAGCGAGGTCAGCCAGTTGGCGATCGCCGAGTCGTAGCGCGCGGTATGGGTGAAAGCCTTCTTGGCCAGCGCAAAACGCGTCTTGTAGGACAGCGCGCCGCCAGACTTCAGTTCGTCGAGTACCGGCGCGTAATCCTCGGGGTCGGTGACCACGCCGACGCCGCCTTGCTCGTTGCCGTGGTTCTTGGCCGCGGCGCGGACCATGGTCGGGCCGCCGATATCGATGTTCTCGATCGCATCGTCGAGCGTGCAACCGGGCTTGGCCACCGTTTCGCGGAAGGGATAGAGATTCACCACCACCAGGTCGATGGGCGGAATGCCGTGCTGCGCCATGACCGCCAGATGCTCGGGCAGATCGCGCCGGCCGAGAATGCCGCCATGAACCTTGGGATGCAGGGTTTTGACGCGGCCATCGAGCATCTCGGGAAATCCGGTGTAGTCGGAAACGTCGGTGACGTCGAGTCCGGCATCACGCAGCAGCTTGGCAGTGCCGCCGGTGGAGAGGAGTTTGACCCCTAGCTGGGCAAGGCCGCGGGCAAAATCCACCGCACCGCGCTTGTCGGAAACGCTGATGAGCGCCTGTGTGACTTTCATGGAAACCTCAGCAAGATTAAAGCAGTTCGTGTTCGACCAGCATCCGGCGCAGAGTGCCGCGACTGATACCCAGCATGTCGGCGGCGACCGTCTGGTTGCCCTCCGCCTGTTTCATCACCACTTCCAGCATCGGCCGTTCCACGCATTTCAGTACCATGCCGTAGATCGCATGCGGTGCCTGACCGTCCAGATCACGAAAGTAACGATTAAGACTGCGCCGCACGCAGTCATTGAGTTCGCTCATGCGGCCTCCATTTCCTCAAGCCGGTCTTCATAACGCAGTCGATCATTCGCGGCGGCGTGGCCGAGGAAGAATTCATCGGCGGCGGCCAATTGTTCGCCAACGCTCTGCAACTGATTCATGGCGTGGCGGAAATGCGCGGCGCCGATCAGGCCCTTGGTGTACCAGCTGATGTGCTTGCGCGCAATGCGGACGCCGGTTTCCTCGCCGTAGAACGCGTACAGGTCCGCCAGGTGGCCTCTCAGAATGCGGTGTATCTCTTCCACCCGCGGCGGCGGCAGCTCCTCGCCGGTCGCCAGGAAGTATTCGATCTCGCGGAACAGCCATGGCCTGCCCTGCGCCGCACGGCCGATCATGACCCCATCGGCACCGGTGTAGTCGAGCACGAAGCGGGCCTTCTGCGGCGTCGTAATGTCGCCGTTGGCAATGACCGGAATCCTCACCTGCGACTTGACCAGGGCAATGGTGTCGTACTCCGCGCAACCCATGTACTGATCGGCACGGGTGCGGCCATGAATGGCGATCGCGCGGATGCCGGCTGCCTCGGCGATGCGGGCGATGCGCGGCGCATTGCGGTTCTCGCTGTTCCAGCCGGTGCGAAACTTGAGCGTGACCGGGGTGTCCGGCACGGCAGCCACCACCGCCTCGAGAATCTTCGCCACCAGCGGCTCGTTCTGCATCAGGGCCGAACCGGCCATGACGTTGCAGATCTTCTTTGCCGGACAGCCCATGTTGATGTCGATGATCTGCGCGCCGTTATCAGCGTTGTACCTTGCGGCCTGCGCCATCATCGCCGGATCGGCACCGGCGATCTGTACCGAGATCGGATCGACCTCGCCGTCGTGATCAGCCCGCCGACGGGTCTTGGCGCTGCCGTAGAGCAGCGAGTTGGACGTGACCATTTCCGATACCGCCAGCCCTGCGCCGAGCTTCTTGCACAGTTGGCGAAACGGACGATCGGTGACCCCGGCCATCGGCGCGACAAACAGGTTGTTGCGCAACTGAAAACCGAGGAAGTCCATGTCGGGAAGAGAGTACGGTGGGAGAGGGCGCGATTTTAGCGCAAAGCGCGACGGCGGTAATCGAGGCTTTTTATTGAGGCCGCGAAAAATCAGGGCCAGGCGCGGGCGCCGTAAATCATCCGCCTCGCCACAAAGCTCCTCAGCGGCGGCAGCAGATCCAGTACAAGAAGGCCCGCACCACGCGTATGCCTCAATGGCGCAAACTCCGGAGCGAAGCTGTCGATCAGGAGGTCGGTAAACCCGATTGCCCCGCGCCGGTCCGCCTGGCGGCCGCGCGCATAGGCGGCGAGCACTTCCGGCGCGCCCGGGTCGTCGTCGGCACCCACCTGCTGGGCCAGTTCCCAGATGTCGCGCAATGCGAGATTGAAACCCTGCCCGGCGACCGGATGCAGCGTCTGTGCGGCATTGCCGAGCCAGACCTGGCGTTCGCCCACTGGGTTCTGACGATAGCGCAGACCGAGCGGATAGGCGGTGCGCGGGCCCGCCGCGGTAAAGCAGTGGCGCGTGCCGAAGCGCTGCTGCAGCAGCGCGAGAAAGGCCGCGTCGCCGAGCGACTTGATTTCCGCCACCGTGTCGTCGGCACAGGTCAGCACCACGGCGTAGCGGTCACCGAGTGGCAGCAGCGCGACCGGCCCCTCGCTGGTAAAACGCTCCCACGCGACATTTTGATGCGGCGCCGCCACGCTCACGTTGCACAGCACGGCATGCTGCCCATAGTCGTGCAGCGTCCCGGCTCCGGCTTCGACCATCCCTTCGGCGAAAGCGGTCAGGGAAAACGTCGCCGTGTCGCCAGCGCCGACTCTCGTATTCTCGCGATAGACAATGCCTGCAGCGGTCACCGCGGCATCGAGGGCGAGGATCAAATCGCTTGCCGGCAGCACCCAGCCCAGCGCCGTCACGCCGAGTTCGGCAGCGCGCAGACGACTGCGGCCGAAGCCGCCGCGCTGGGAAATGTGTATGGTCTCGATCGGCGTTGCGGCAAGTCCGGACCAGACGCCGAGCCACTCGAGGATCTGCCGAGCGCCGTCGGACAAGGCCAGCACGCGGGCATCGCGGCAGACCACGGCGCGTTCGCGGGCCTCGAATATCTCGGCCGTCACGCCGTGGAGTTTCAGCGCCAGGGCCAGCGCCATCCCAGCCGGTCCCCCGCCGACAATTGCAACGGAGTGACTGCCGGGGCCGCCTAATCTTTCATCCAGAGCGGAGGACATTTCATCCACGCATCAGCGCTTCGATGTCGGCGATCTTTTTCGGTGCGGCGAGGGTAATGATCTCGCAGCCGTCGGCCGTCACTACCGCGTCGTCTTCGATGCGCACGCCGATATTCCAGAAGGCCTCGGGCACATCGTCCGCCGGCCGGATGTAACAGCCGGGCTCGATGGTCAGCACCATACCGGGCGCGAGTGGCGCCCAGTGCTCTCCGGCCTTGTATTCGCCGGCATCGTGCACGTCCTTGCCGAGCCAGTGACTGGTTCGGTGCATGTAGAACCGCTTGTAGCTCTCCGATTCGATCGCGGCATCCAGCGATCCCGACAACAGCTTCAAGTCGATCATGCCCTGGGCCAGCACTTTCAACGCCGCCTCGTGCGGATCGGCGAAGGTGGCGCCGGGGCGCACCGTCTCGATCGCCGCGGCCTGTGCACCCAGCACCATGTCGTAAACGTCTGCTTGCGGCCCGCTGAAGCGACCGCTGACCGGAAAGCTGCGGGTTATGTCGGAGGCATAACCGTTGAGCTCGCCGCCGGCGTCGATCAGCAGCAGATCGCCCTCGCGCAAGACCTGATCGTTGCCGACATAATGCAGCACGCAGGCGTTGGCGCCGCCGGCGACGATGGAGGTATACGCCGGATACTCGCAGCCGCGACGGCGGAATTCATGCAACAGCTCGGCTTCCACTTCGTACTCGAAACGGCCGGGCGCGACGAAGCGCATCGCACGAATGTGAGCCGTCGTAGAAATCTCCGCGACGCGGCGCATGATGGCAAGCTCGGTGGCATCCTTGACCAGCCGCATGGCATCGAGCTCGGCACGCACATCGCGGATCATCGCCGGCGCGCGCTTGCCGGTGCGGCTTTCGGCGCGCACGCGGTTCAAGGCGGCAGCGATGCGCCTATCCCAGCCGGCATCCTGGCCTATCGAAAACCATAGTGCGGATTGGTCGGCGAGCAGTTCCGTCAGCTTGGCATCGAGTTCGCCAATGGCATACGCGGCATCGAGGGCAAATACTTCACGGGCGGCTTCCGGACCATGGCGGAAGCCGTCCCAGGTTTCCCGCTCCAGATTCTTCTCGCGGCAGAACAGCATCGATTGCGGCGCCGTGTCGCCGCGGCCAACGACGATCACCAGCACCGCCTCGGGCTCGATGAAGCCGGTCAGGTACTGAAAGTAGCTGTCTGCGCGATAGGGATAGTGCGTATCGCGGTTGCGCGCGTACTCGGGTGAGGTCGGGACGACGGCGATGCCGCCGCCACCGCGGGTCATGCGCTCGATCAATGAAAGTCGGCGCTGGCGATACGGCTCGAAAGGGTTCCCGGTGGGGGATGGCGATGGCTGCATCAAACGATTATATGTCCCCGTGCTCCTGCATCGGGGACGGTATCCCCTGGTGGGATAGCGATCCGAGTTCGCTGTCCAGTTCGGCCAGCCGCTGTGGCGTGCCGACATCGACCCAGCGGCCCGCATGCAATTCGCCGGAGACTCTGCGTGCCGCCATGGCCACGCGCAGCAGCGGGGCCAGTTGCGCCCGCTGGCCGCGCTGAATGTCGGCAAACATCTGCGGGCGATAGATGCCGATACCGGAAAAGGTGCAGACCTGTTCGCCACGGCGCGCCGCAGCCTTGATGTCGGCACCGACGACGCTCCCCGCCAGGGAAAAGTCGCCCTGTGGATGGTGCTGCGGATTCGGCACCAGCACCAGGTGCGCGAGATTGCCCGGCGTCAGCACGCTGACTGCCCGCGCCACGTCCCAGTCGCAATACGTATCGCCATTGACCACCAGAAAGGGCTCGTCATAGCCGAGCAGCGGCAGGGCGTTGGCGATTCCGCCGGCCGTTTCCAGCGCTCCTTCGGGTTCGGGCGAATAGCGAATCGACAGCCCCCAGCGTGCGCCGTCCCCAAGTGCCGCCTCGATCTGCGTCCCAAGATGCGCGTGATTGATCACCACCTCACGCAGCCCGGCCCTTGCCAGACGCTCCAGATGCCAGGCGATCAAGGGCTTGCCGCCGACCGCCAGCAATGGCTTAGGCGTAATGTCGGTCAGGGGCCGCATCCGTTCGCCGCGACCCGCCGCAAGAATGATGGCTTTCATGCACTCACGAATCGCGTTTGTCCATGGTGAATCCCAGCACGGTGATCTTGTCCTCCAGCCGGTCGAGAATCTTGCGTAACGGGCTGAGCTCGCTGTAGCGCTCGCAGGCCTTGCGCAGGTAGCGCGCAACCAACGGCAGGTCCTTGAGGTAGGCCTCCTTGCCGTCGCGGTGATAGAGCCGGGCGAAGATGCCCAGCACCTTGATGTGACGTTGCACGCCCATCCATTCGTAGTCGCGGAAGAATTCGCCAAAATCGGCCGCCACCGGCAGGCCCGCCTTGCGCGCCTGTTCCCAGTAGCGAACCAGCCAGTCGAGGGCGAGATCCTCATCCCACTCGATGTACGCGTCCTTCAGCAGCGACACCATGTCGTAGCTGATCGGCCCATACACGGCGTCCTGAAAGTCGATGATGCCGGGATTGGCAGCGCCGGATTGCGGAATATGCATCAGGTTGCGCGAGTGATAGTCGCGATGCACGAAAACCTTCGGCTCGGCAAGATTTGCGGCGAGGATGCGCTGGAACACCGTTTCCAGCGACTGTCTCTCTTGCTCCGCAAGGACCATCCGGTGGTGCTGCGTCAGAAACCACTGCGGGAAGAGATCGAGTTCCCGGCGCAACAGCACTCGATCATATTCGGGCAGCACGCCGGGACGGCTCGCCAACTGGATCTTTACCAGCGCAGCTATGGCATCGGCATAGAGCCGCGCGGCGTTGTCGGCGTCCAGCGCCTGCAGGTAAGTCGTGTTGCCCAGATCGGAGAGCAGCAGGAAGCCCCGTTCCAGGTCCTGCGCCAGGACTTCCGGCACATGGGCTCCGGCCGCCCGAAAGAGCTGCTGCACGCGCAGCCATGGCCGACAATCCTCGTTGGCAGGCGGTGCATCCATGACGATGCGCGTCGTGCCGTCCTCCAGCGCGGCACGAAAATAGCGGCGGAAACTGGCGTCGGCGGAGGCCGGTGCCAGCGTGAAACTGCGGTCCGGCAACAAGGCGGCAAGCCACGTCCTGATTTGCTGCTGGCGTTCCATATTAAAGATGCGCGAGCTGCGTGGAAAGGCGCAAAAGCTTTGCCGGAGAGCTCGTTCCGCAGGCATGAAGTGTTAGAATTCCCGATTCTAGCATCGGCCGGCAAAGGCTTCCCCAGCATGCAGTGCGTGCAGTTCGCGTCTGCGTTCTTCCGCCACCGCTGCGCCAACTTAGAGCCTATTTCAGTACGAATCATGCCCCGCGTTGAGACCAGGATCGGATGGATGCAAGGCGCAGTGCGCGGCCAATGGTTGTTCCCATTGGCAAGCGCGGCAACGCCGCAGACGCCGATCCTGGCCTCAACCCGAGGGGCCGCCGGGCGTTGGGCGCGCTGCCACGTTGTCGGTCGCTTACATGGAGGGACCATGTCGCACTCCCTCCGCCTTGCATCGCATCCCGACGCCCGACGGCGCGGGGTACGATTCGTACTGAAATAGGCTCTTTCGATACGGCATGGCTCAATCGCATCGCGGACAATTCGGCACCAGCTCACTGCTTGCCTTGCTGGCACTGACCACAGGTTCCGCGGTGGCGGAAACGCTGCCGCCCTTGGTAATCAATCCTGCGCTGCTCGGTGCCGGTACGCTGCCGCCACCCGCGGCGCCTGTTGCCCTTGAACCCGTAGTTGCAACGAGACCTCCGGCGCCGCCGCCAGTGAAGATTGAGCCGGTGCCGAGCGCGCGAGTCGATCTGACTCCGCCGCCAGCCAGGCCGGTGGTCGAACCCACACCACCGCCTAGTGCACAGACACCGCCGCCCGCTGCGCCGATACCGCCACCTGCCGCACCCGCACCCCGCACGGTGACGGCGGCCGAGCCTGCGGCCCCTGTTGGCAGGCCGGCCGCAGCCACCAAAATGGCACCTGAGCCAGCCCCGCTGCCGCAGGCCGCGGCCACCACAACGCCGGGCCGTCAGGAAGAGTCGAAGGCAGCTGCACCCGAGGCGGTAATCCAGAAGCCGCAGGAACCACCCCAGGTTGCAGAACGCCCTCCCCTGCCGCCACTCTATTCAGCTCATGTCGCGGCAGGAGAGCTGCCCGACCCCAGACTCAAGCCCGCTGCAGGCGTCATGCCCTATCTCAAGCGGCCGGGAGACTTGTTGCCGACCTTTATCGCCGCCGATCAGATCGCCGGAAAGAACGATGTCGAAGTGGTCGCCGACGGCGACGTCGAATTGCGCAAGCGCAATACCATCCTGCTCAGTGACCGGATGACCTACTGGCAGGAAGCCGATGAGGTCGAAGCTGAAGGCAATGTCCGTCTTTCGCGTGACGGTGACCGAGTCCGCGGCCCGAAGATGCGCATGAAGATGGAGGGCAGTACCGGGTTTTTTGAACAACCCGAATACAACATCCGCCGCATCAAGACCGGGTCGGCCGCAACGCTGTGGACCGGCACCGAGGAGCGCGTATCACCCGAACTCACCACCGGGCAAGGCACGGCTACACGCATGGAATTTGAAGGCGAGGGCAAGTACCGGCTCACCGATGCCACCTACAGCACTTGTACGCCGGCAGCCGGCCACGATCCCGAGTGGTTCGCGCGCACCACCGATCTGCACCTCAACTACGATGATGAAGTGGGCACCGCGCGCAACGCCACCCTGTACTTCAAGGGCGCCCCCATCCTCTACACGCCATGGATGAGCTTTTCGCTCAACAACGAGCGCAAGAGCGGGTTGCTGACGCCCACATTCGGTTCGACCAGCCGCGGCGGCCTCGAATATACCCAGCCGTTCTACTGGAACATCGCGCCAAACATGGATGCGACCATTGCGCCGCGCGTGATGACCAAGCGCGGCACGCTGTGGAACGGCGAGTACCGCTATCTGGAGTCCACCTACGGCGGTTCGATGACAGGGCAATATCTGCCCGACGACAAGCTCGAGCACAAGAGCCGGTCTTCCTATTCGCTGGCCCACCGACAGAACCTGGGCAATGGCTTTTCCGGAACCCTGGATCTCAATGGCGCTTCCGACGGTACCTTCTTCAGCGATCTGGCCAATGGTTCGGCGGCGATTGCCCAGACCAACCTGCTGCGCCAAGGCACGCTCAGCTACGCCGGCGGCTGGTGGTCGGCCAACCTTCTGGCGCAGAGCTATCAGACCCTGCAGGACCCATCCCTGCCCCCGGTGGCGGAACCTTACCGGCGCCTGCCGCAGTTGACCGTAAGTGCCAACCGCAGGGATCTGCCGCTGGGGCTGGCCGCTGCGTTCAGCGGCGAGTATGTCAATTTCAGCAACCCGACGCCGGGAATGGAGCTGGCGAAACGTTTTACCGCGTATCCACAGATTTCGCTGCCCTTGAGCACGGCGGCTTTCAACCTCACGCCCAAGATCGGCCTGCATTACACCAGCTACACCCGCGAGCAGCAGCCCGTCGGTGCGCCCGAAAAACTTACCCGCAGCGTACCGATCTTCAGCGTGGATTCGGGCGTAGCTCTCGAGCGCGACGCCGACTGGTTCGGCCGCAAGGCCACGCAAACGCTGGAACCGCGTCTTTACTACCTGTACGTGCCGGTGCGTGACCAGAGCCAGTACCCGGTGTTCGACAGCGGCGCCAACGGTTTCAATTTCTCGTCGATTTTTACCGAAAACCGCTATGGCGGCGGCGACCGTATTGGTGATGCCAATCAGCTTACGGCCATGCTCACCTCACGCCTGCTGGATCCGCAGACCGGTGCCGAAATCGTACGCGGCGCAGTAGGCCAACTTCTTTATTTCAGTACGCAGAAGGTCGGCCTGCCCGGCGAAGTGCTGCGCAGCGACCGTCAGACCGACTACCTTGCCGCGCTCTCCGTCACCATCCAGCCGACGAAGCTCTACGCCAACTCCGACCTCCAGTACAACCCGCGGTTGAACCAGTTGGAACGTTTCAACATCGGGGGCCGCTATCAGCCCGAACCGGGCAAACTGCTGAATGTCGATTACCGCTATACGCGGGACCTGTTGCTGGGACAGCCCGGCCTCGGCCAGATCGACATCTCCGGCCAGTGGCCGGTGTTTGGCGGCTGGCACGCGGTGGGCCGCTTCAACTACTCGACCATGGACCGGCGCATGATCGAATCGGTCGCCGGTCTCGAGTACGATGGCGGTTGCTGGATTGGCCGCGTCGTGTTCCAGCGCCTCGCGATACAAACGCAGCAGTCGAACACTGCGCTTTTCTTCCAGCTCGAGTTCAACGGATTGGCTAAAGTCGGCTCCAATCCGCTCGATATACTCCGACGCAACGTACCCGGCTACGGCTTGATAAACCAGCCGCACCCTGAAGGCCCGCTCACTATCCCATGATCTTTCGTCTACTACTGATTTGTCTGCTCTCCAGCCTGTCCATCATCGCGGCGCAGGCCCAGACGCGGCGTGCCCAGCCCGTGGAGATCGACCGCATCATCGCGGTGGTGAACGACGAAGCCATCACCGCCTTCGAGCTGGGTGGCCGTCTCGCTACCGTGGCACGCCAGTTGCGCGGCCAGAACGTGCAGTTGCCGCCGCGCGAGGTACTCGAACGACAGCTTCTCGAACGCATGATCACCGATCGCGTCCAACTGCAGTTTGCCAAGGAAACCGGCCTGCGAATATCGGACATCGAACTCGATGCAGCGATACGTCGCATCGCCGAAAGCAGCCGCCTCTCCTTGCCGGATTTCCGCACCACGCTGGAAAAGGACGGCATCGCCTGGATCAAGTTCCGCGAAGAGATTCGTGACGAAATCGTCCTCGCGCGCCTGCGCGACCGCGAGGTGGAAAGCCGCATCGTCGTCTCCGACGGCGAGATCGACAACTATCTCGCCAACCCGGAGCAGGACCGCGACATCGGCAACATTGAAGTGCAAACGGCGCACATCGTCCTGCGCGTACCGGAACAGGCGTCGCCCGATCAGTTGATGCGCATCGGGGCGCGGGCGCAAGCCGCGCTTGATCAGATCCGGCGTGGCGAAAACTTCGCCAAAGTGGCCGCCAGTTATTCCGATGCGCCCGACGGTCTCTCCGGCGGAGCCATGGGCACACGCCCGCTCGATCGCTTGCCGGCACTCTACGGCGAAGCCGTAAAGAAGCTGAAACCCGGCGAAGTCAGCGATATTTTTCGAAGCCCGGCCGGCTTCCACATCGTCAAGCTGATCGACAGACAAGGCAGTGCCGAAGCCAAGCCCGTGGTGGCACTGAAGCAGACCCGAGCCCGTCATATCCTGATCAAGGTCAACGAACTTGTGTCTGAAGCCGAGGCCAGGCGCAAACTGGTCGCACTCAAGGAGCGGCTCGACAACGGCGCCGATTTTGCCGAACTGGCGCGCCTGAATTCCAACGATCTTTCGGCCGCCAAAGGAGGTGATCTCGGCTGGCTGTATCAGGGTGACACCGTTCCCGATTTCGAGAAGGCGATGGACGAGTTGAAGATCAACCAGATCAGCGAGCCGATACAGTCACCTTTCGGCTTCCACCTGATCCAGGTGCTGGAGCGTCGCACCGAAGATGCCACGGCAGAGCGCCAGCGTCTCGCCGCGCGGCAGGTGCTACGCGCGCGCAAGTCCGACGAGGCGTATCAGGACTGGGTCCGGCAAATGCGCGACCGCGCCTATGTCGAATACCGCACCGAAGAGCGCTAGCACGGACAGTTCCGCGCCGCCGGTGATCGCCGTCACCTCCGGCGAGCCCGCCGG
Organism: Rhodocyclaceae bacterium; assembly: GCA_025353195.1. Taxonomy (GTDB): domain Bacteria; phylum Pseudomonadota; class Gammaproteobacteria; order Burkholderiales; family Rhodocyclaceae; genus Sulfuritalea. The sequence goes on along the minus strand of JANXRC010000251.1, from coordinate 23,312 downwards.
CATCGGCCCCGAGATCTGCCTGCGCCTGGCCAAGCGGACCTGGCCCGCACATCTGGTGATTCTCGGCGATCGCGATCTGCTGGAACAGCGGGCCCACGCCCTGGGTCTTGACGCTGACAGCCTCGACATTCGGCACATACCTCTGGCTGTGCCCTGCACCAGCGGACGACTCGACCCGGGCAATGCGCACTACGTGCTTCGACTGCTCGACATCGCGCTAGCCAGTTGCCGCTCCGGCGAGTATGCCGCGATGGTCACCGCCCCCGTGCACAAAGGCGTCATCAACGATGCCGGCATCGCCTTCAGCGGCCATACCGAATACCTTGCCCAGCACACCGCCACGCCGCGCGTGGTGATGATGCTTGCCGGCGCTGGCCTGCGCGTCGCGCTCGCGACCACGCACCTGGCGCTGAAGGACGTCCCCGCCGCCATCACGCGCAGCGATCTGGAAACCACGCTCCGCATCCTCCACGCCGACCTGCAGACCAAGTTCGGCATTGCGCGGCCACGCATCCTCGTCGCCGGACTGAACCCGCATGCCGGCGAAGGCGGTCACATGGGTCGCGAGGAAATCGAGGTCATCAGCCCGGTGCTCGACAAGCTGCGTGGCGAAGGCATGAACCTGATCGGACCTCTGCCCGCCGACACGCTTTTCACCAGGAATGTCCTCGCCGGTTCCGACGCACAACTGGCGATGTATCACGACCAGGGGCTCGCCGTGCTCAAGTATGCGGCATTCGACGAAGGCATCAACGTCACGCTCGGTCTGCCGATCATCCGCACCTCGGTCGACCACGGCACGGCGCTCGATCTCGCCGGCACCGGCAAGGCTTCCCCCGCAAGCCTGTTCGCAGCCGTCGATGCGGCCATGGACATTGCATCACGCAGGAACAAGTGAGATGTGCCAGTTGCTCGGCATGAACTGCAACACGCCCACCGACATCTGTTTTTCGTTCGAGGGCTTTCGCACACGCGGCGGCCTCACCGATGTACATCGAGACGGCTGGGGCATCGCGTTTTTCGAAGGGCCTGGTTGCCGGGTCTTTATCGATGTCGAGCCGTCGGCGCAATCGGCCGTGGCGGAACTGGTGCACAACTACCCGATCCACTCGCAGAATGTCATCGCCCACATTCGCAAGGCGACGCAGGGGCGCATCGCGCTGGAGAACACTCATCCGTTCCAGCGCGAACTGTGGGGCCGCTATTGGATCTTCGCCCACAACGGCAATCTCAAGGAATTCGCGCCGCCTGCGAACGGCAGCTTCACTCCCGTCGGCGACACCGATTCCGAGCGCGCCTTCTGCCACATCTTGCAAGCGCTGCGCAGCCGCTTCCCCACTGGGATGCCGCAGCGCGATGCCCTGTTCGCGGCGCTCGCGGACCTCGCCGGACAGATTTCGCGGCACGGCGAGTTCAATTTCCTGCTTTCCAGCGGCGATTGCCTGTTCGCCCACTGCGGCAGCACGCTTTGCTACGTCGTGCGCCAGGCTCCTTTCGCCGTCGCCCACCTGAAGGACCAGGACGTCAGCGTGGATTTCAGCGCAGTAACGAGCCCCGACGATCGCGTGGCGGTGATCGCCACCCAGCCGCTGACGGACAACGAAGAATGGACCATTCTGGCGCCCGGCACGCTGACCCTGTTCCATGACGGCATGCCGGTACGCAGCGAAAGTACCAGCGCGTGAAAGAACATCAGGGCCATGTCGCGCGCAAGCGGTTCGGACAGAACTTCCTCGTCTCGCCCGGCATCATCCACAAGATCGTGGACGCCATCGGCCCGCGTGCGGGCGACACGGTGGTGGAAATCGGTCCCGGACTCGGCGCCATCACCGAGCCGCTTCTGGAACGAATCGAGCACCTGCACGTAGTCGAGATCGACCGCGACCTGATTGCGCGGTTGAGAAGCCGCTTCCCGCCGGAACGACTGACCATTCACGAGGGGGACGCGCTCGAGTTCGACTTCGGCGCGCTAAAGGAGTCGGGCCCGCTGAAGATAGTCGGCAACCTGCCCTACAACATTTCGAGCCCGCTGCTGTTCCACCTGGTACCGTTCACGCCCCTGGTCCATGACATGCACTTCATGCTGCAGAGGGAAGTGGTCGATCGCATGGTGGCCGAGCCGGGCAGCAAGGAATTTGGCCGCCTGTCGGTGATGCTGCAATACCACTACCACATGGAGCGCCTGTTCATTGTTCCGCCCGGGTCTTTCAATCCGCCGCCCAAGGTCGACTCGGCCATCGTGCGCATGATCCCGAAAAGAGTCGGCGCTGGTGATACGGCGAAAGACCCGCTGCTGTTCGCGCGGGTAGTGACCGCCGCGTTCTCGCAGCGGCGCAAGATGCTGCGCAACACACTGCGCGAGTTCATCGGCGAGGCGGATCTCGCCGCGCTGCGCATCACGCCCACGGCGCGTGCCGAAGACATCGCCGTGGCCGATTATGTGCGCCTCGCCAATTGGCTGGCTGACCTTGCCCGTCGCTGACCTGCCACGGCGCAGAGTTGCCGTCGTCGGCGCAGGGCCGACCGGCCTGATGGCGGCAGAAGTGCTGAGCGCGGCCGGCATGCATGTCGAGGTGTTCGACGCCATGCCCTCGGTGGCGCGCAAGTTTCTCCTCGCCGGCCGCGGCGGACTCAACCTGACGCACGCGGAAGCGCCGGACCGGTTTCTCTCCCGCTACGGTTCCCGTCGCACGGAGATCAGCCGCTGGCTGGCCGAGTTCGGTCCGCAACAACTGCGCGACTGGACCCGCGAACTCGGCATCGACACCTTCGTCGGCAGTTCCGGGCGCGTCTTCCCGCAGGAAATGAAGGCCGCGCCGCTGCTGCGCGCCTGGCTGCACCGGCTGCGCGGCGCGGGCGTGATGTTCCACGCGCGCCATCGCTGGCTGGGCTGGGATGCCGACGGCGCGTTGCGTTTCGTTGCGCCGGCTGGCGATTTGAAAGTCGGCGCTGACGCCACGGTGCTGGCGCTGGGCGGCGGCAGTTGGGCGCGGCTGGGTTCGGATGGTGCCTGGCTGCCGCTGCTGGCTGCGCGTGGCGTCAAGGTGCAAGCCCTGCGTCCCGCCAACTGCGGCTTCAACGCGGCGTGGAGCGAGTACCTGCGCCAGCGTTTTGCCGGTACGCCGGTCAAGAATGTCGGCGCCTCATTTGTCGCTCGTGACGGATCAGTGAAGAAACAGGAAGGGGAATTCCTTGTCACGCAGCACGGCGTCGAAGGCAACCTGATCTATGCCCTCTCCGCACCGCTGCGCGACTGCATCGAGGCCACGGGTAGCGCCATGCTTTATCTCGACCTCGCCCCCGGGCGCAAATTGCAGCGCCTGACGGACGATCTCTCGCGCCCGCGCGGCCGCGATTCGCTGTCCAACCATCTGCGTCGCCGCGCCGGCATCGACGGCGTCAAGGCGGCGCTGCTGCACGAATGCTCCGCTGCGCCCGATCTCGCCACCCCGGCACGGCTCGCCGCGATCATCAAGTCGCTGCCGCTGCCGCTCATTTCACCGCGTCCGCTTGACGAAGCCATCAGCAGCGCAGGCGGCGTCGAGTTCGCCGCGCTGGACGACAACCTGATGCTGCATGCGCTGCCCGGCACTTTCTGCGCCGGAGAAATGCTCGACTGGGAAGCCCCGACCGGCGGTTATCTGCTCACGGCCTGCTTTGCCAGCGGTCGCGCCGCGGCGCGCGGCGTGCTGCGCTGGCTGGGCCAAGCGCAACCGGTAGCGCCGCGATAATTCAGCCTTGCTGCTTCTTCACCGCGCATGTGTTGAAGCCGAGCAGTGCGTAAGGCGGGCACCAGCCGATTGCGCCGGTAACCAGGGGCAGTACGCCGATCCACGCCCACACCGGGCCACCCGTGGCTGCCCAGCCAACCAGTCCGAGACCAACAACAATGCGCAGGATGCGGTCTATGCCGCCGACGTTCAGTTTCATGGTGTGCTCCTTGAGGGGTTATGCAACAGCAGGCCATTACAGCATTTCCACCCGCGCCTGACTGTAACCTAAGTCACAGAGGCAACCCGGCGCAAGCCGGCGGCGTCGAGCAGCTCAACCTGCTCGCGCCCGAGCCGCACCAGCCCCTGCTCGGCAAAGCCCTTCAGCAGGCGGCTGACCATTTCGCGTACGCTGCCGAGTTCGTCCGCCAGTTGCTGGTGGGTGGCATGCACCACGCGCCCCTTGCCCAGCAGCAGCGCGGCCAGGCGCTGGTCGAGCTTGCGAAAGGCGACTTCTTCCACCAGTTGCATCAGTTCGGCCATGCGCTCGGAGAACAGCGCGAAAACGAAGTCGCGAAACCCTTCCTCGCCCAGCATCTCGTCGAACAAGGCGCGCGGCAACAGGGCCAGCGTCGTCGGGCCCTCGGCAACGCCGCGCGCGTTGTAGTCGGCGTGACCCAGCAGGCAACTCGAGCTGATAATGCAACTCTCGCCCGCCATGACTCTGTAGAGCGGCAGCTCGCGACCACCGGCGCTGACTTTTATGACGCGGATCGCTCCGCCGAGAACGAACGGAAACCCTCGGCACGGCTGACGTTCATCGAATACTGCGGTACCGGAAGCAACCGACAGGATCTGCAGGCTGTCGCCAATGCGCTGCAGAAGCCCGGCAGGCAGTTTCGCCAGAACCGGGTAGAGGGTCACCAGCGCCTCGGCGTTCACGCCGGCTCGGGCTCCAGCGTGGCCATCACCGGGGCATGATCGGAAGGCCGCTCCAGCTTGCGCGGCACCTTGTCGATGATGCAGGCCCGGCATGCCTCGGCCAGCGGCTTAGACAGCAGGATGTGGTCGATGCGCAAGCCGCGGTTGAGGCGAAAACCCATCTGCCGGTAATCCCACCAGGAATAGAGCTTGGGCGCTTGCTCGAACAGCCGGAAGGAATCGGACAGCCCGAGTTCGACAAACCGGCGGAATGCGGCGCGCTCCGGCTCGCTGCACAAGACCTGATCCTTCCACAAAACCGGATCATGCACATCGCGATCTTCGGGCGCGATGTTGTAGTCGCCGAGCAGCGCCAGTTGCGGCCAGCGCTGCAGTTCGTCGCGCAGCAACCCGGCCAGCGCCGCCAGCCAGCGCAGCTTGTATTGGTACTTGTCGGACCCCACCGCCTGACCATTCGGCATGTAGGCACAGACCACGCGTACGCCGTTGACCGTCGCGGCCAGCACGCGCTTCTGCTCGTCGGCAAAGTCCGGAATGTCGCAGCGGACGTCTTCCAGCTTGCCGCGCGCCAGGATGGCGACGCCGTTGTAGGTCTTCTGCCCGTTGTGCGCAGCGTGATAGCCCGCGGCCTCCAGCTCGGAGTAGGGAAAGACCTTGTCTTCCATCTTGGTTTCCTGCAGGCAAAGCACATCGGCCTGAGTCGCAGCCAGCCAGTCGAGTACATGCGGCAAGCGCACCTTGAGAGAGTTCACGTTCCATGTGGCGATCTTCATGCGCCGATGATACCCGAGCCGGGTCGCGCCTATAATCAGGGCCGACGGCCGACCAGGCCAGGGAAGCGGAGGTGCATCATGTTCGATTCACCTGTTGAGCCCTGCCCCGTCTGCGGGCAGATGGTGCTGCTGGACCAGACCCAGGTCGAGTGCGCGCGCGAACACAGTTGCAGTACGGATACACCGTGCCCGCTGCAAAAGTATTTCACCGGCATCGATTTCAGCGTTGAGCAACCCAAGCAGACGTTGCGCGACAAAGGTTACTGAGCACTGCACTTGCGCCGGCAATTCAAAGCTGAAAGGCCAGCCACAACAACAATCCTTCCGCTATCTCCCGCCAAATCCCGGGCGGCTCGGCGTGATAGGGCGTCGCTGATTTTCGCTGGCGTTCGATCCATTGCGCGAACCGCTCGACGTCGGTCGATTCATAGAATGAAACCATCAGTTCATAGTTCAGGAACAGGCTGCGTTCATCCAGATTGGCTGAGCCGGCGAGGGCAAGTTCGTCATCAATCACCACCGCCTTGGCATGAATCATGTGGGGCAGAAACCAGACGCGGGCTCCCGCCGTGGTCAGTTCTCGCAACGCGCGGTGGCGGGCCAGGTCCGCCAGGCGGTGGTTTGATTTCCTCGGCATCAGCAGATCAACCGTGACTCCACGGCGGGCGGCCAGTGTCAGGGACATGAGAAGGGTGGGGTCGGGAACAAAATAGGGGCTGACCGCCAGAATGCGCTTGCGCGAGATGAAGAAGCCCGAGACCAAAAGGGTGTAGAGCGTATCGTCGATTTGATCAGGGCCGCTTGCGATAAGTTGGCCGACGGTCACGCCGTCCGCCGAGGCTTGGTTTATCGGACGGACGGGATCGGGTCGCGCGCGCTGAGTTGCGAATGCCCAGTCCTCCTCAAACCGCTGCTGCGCCTGCGCTGCCAAGGCGCCATGCAGATCGAAACTCAGGTCGATCCACGGAGCGCGTCTATGGCCCGATACCGCGGCACCTTCGAAATATTCAGTCGCAAGATTCCGGCCCCCGCACCATAGCCATTCGCCGTCCGCGATGACCATCTTGCGGTGATTGCGCAGGTTGGTGCGGCCCTGGAGAGACGAACGCAAGGGCGGCACGAATAGTTCGACCTTGATTCCCGCAAGCGACAGGTCCTCAAAATCGAAATGGCCGCCAAGATAGGCGCCAACGCCGTCAACCAACAGTCTGATCTGTATTCCGTCGCGGGCCCGCTCTTTCAGTCGTCGGGCGATCTCGTCGCCCAGCCGGTCTCGCCCGAATACAAAAGTACAGAGGTCGAGCGTGCGGGCTGCACCGTCTATCATTTTTCGCAGCACAGCCAGAGACTGGGTGCCGTCTTCGTGAATGTTCAACTGGTGGTAGGGCGCAGCAGCGGGAAGATCCATTGCGGCTGCGAGTTGTCGTGTTCGGGCGGCGGGAGCATCCGAATTGGAATCCCGCGTTAAAGGTGAATGCCTCTTGGCGGCCGGCCGGTAGGTGACCACTTTGCGGGTGCCGAACATCAGGTAGAGCGGCAGCGTCACATAGGGCAAAAATACCAGGGCGACAACCCAAGCGATCGCGGCCGAGGGATGGCGTCGCTGGTGCAGGGTATGCGAAGCAATCACATAAACGGCCAAACCCAACATCGCTATCAGGCCGTGAAGCGTCACCCAGTGGCGGACCAGAACCTGCGACAGCATTGTCAGCACCACTTTCTCTCAGAAACGGGATGCAGAGCTTCGCGGCCGCAATTCGAAGGTCGCGCGACGATGCCAGCGGAGAACGAACCGCTCATGAACTGCGGCAGGTTTCTGCTGCGCCCTTGCCGATAACGCGCGCGAACTCGACACCGGAGGCGATGTGGGTTTCCTCATGGACATATTGTGAGCGATGGCCGGCCCGGAAGGAAGATTTGATTTGCGAGAACCTGTGGCGCTGGTCGAGGCTGGTCACACTCGGCGGAAGTCTTCTGGAAACGCAAACTGCCGCCCGGATTCTGGCATTTCATATTTACCCATGCTATAAACATGGGTACTGTACGCATAATGCAGCAACCCATCCGTCGACGGCGCACGATGATTGATTTCGAGATTGCCAAGGCATGGCACAAGATAGTTGCCCTTCACATCGCATTTGTCATTGAAGGAATCGAGAAATCCAGCCTGGATCCGCGGATCGTCTGTGACGATGTGGTCTGCAATCTCGGCAAATGGATTTTTGGTTCGGGCGCACGCTATGCACGCATGCCCGAGTATGCCGATCTGGTCGAGGCGCACATACGCTTCCATTATGCTGCCAGCGCGCTCCTGGAAGAGCACGCAACCGGCAACGCGGAAAGCCGATCAAGCTCGCTCCGGGCCGCATCCGATGCCGTGTTGGCGTCGATTGATGCGCTGGCGGCCAGCACTATCGCGGTTCCAGAATCGGGCAAGCCGGGAACTGCCACCCAGACCAAAGACGCCGGTGATCAGCCCGCCTGGACGGAATCGATGCGCACGGGAATGCAGTTGATCGACGAACAGCATGAAGAGTTGTTGAACTGGATTGGGAAACTCAACGACGCGCCAGCCGCCGAGATCACTTCACAATTCTTCGTGGACTTGATATCAGCCGTGAAAAGACTGGAGACCCTGCATTTCGAAACTGAAGAGATATTCATGCAAAGAGCCGGACTTCCTGTCGACCAAATGCTTGAGCACGTCCAGGCGCACAAGATGTTGCTCAATCAACTTGTTCAGGTTGAACTGGATGCCGGAAATGGAATTTGCAAGACCGCTGCAGAGGCCCAACGCGCAATCAAGAACGCCGTGCTCAGTCATATTGCGAAGTACGACATGCCCTTGGATGTGCACGTAGCGGCCCGGCGCTAGTCTCGCGAACCGCGAAGACCGGCGCTGGTACCGACATGCCCGGCAAGTCCGGAACGGACTTCAGGCCGGGCCGGGAACTGAACTTGAGGGCGAACGACTAGACAACATTCCCCCTCCGATCGAGGTCTTGATGCCTTGATCCGTTACCGGGTCAGAATCCACTGTGCGGCGTTCTTGATCTCCGCCGGATCGCTGCTCTTGATCGCCTTATGCTCTTCCTTCTTGCCGTCGATCTCGATCATGGGCTTGAGCGTGATGTGTTTGACAATCTTGTCTTCCGCATCCGCCTTGCCTTTGTACTTCTTGGCGACTTCCTTGTAGGCCGGGCCATCCTTCTTCTTGTCGACGGAGTGGCACTTGAAGCAGTCGCTCTTCTTCAGCAGGGATTGCGCGGCTTCCTCATCGACGGCTGCCTGTGCCGGCACCAGGCCGGTCAAGGCAAACAGCAGGGATCCCGCGATCAGGAGTGAGGTTCTGGTTTTCATGATGTTGTTTCCGGTTAGTCGGCGTGATGCCGTACAAACCTAGTAACGCCGGTCAAACCCGTTCGCTGACGATGAATTGTGTCAACTTGTTTCACGGCACGTCGAGCCGCTTCACAAGAGTCGGTGCCGGCACCGCGGCGATTCAGGCTGCCACCGCCATGCCGTTATGCCGCAACAAGGCGTCGGGTTGCGGCTCGCGTCCGCGAAAGGCCTTGAAGGACTCGAGCGCCGGACGCGAACCGCCGACGGACAGGATCTCGCGCCAGAAGCGCTCGCCGGTCGCCGCATCGAGCGTGCTGCCGCCGGTCTTCGCCGCTTCCTCGAAGGCTTCGTAGGCGTCGGCGGAAAGCACTTCGGCCCACTTGTAACTGTAGTAGCCCGCCGCATAGCCACCGCCGAAAATGTGCGAGAAGCTGTGCGGAAAACGATTCCACTCGGGCGGCACCAGCACCGCCACTTCGCGGCGCACCTCGGCCAGCAAGTCCATGAAGCTGCGGCCTGCGCCGGGGACGAACTCGCTGTGCAGCAGCAGATCGAACAAGCCGAATTCGACTTGGCGCAGGGTCTGCAGGCCGCTCTGGAAATTCTTCGCCGCGATCATCTTGTCATACAGTACGCGCGGCAGCGGCGCTCCGGTTTCGGCGTGCGCCGTCATGCCGGTCAGCACATCCCACTCCCAGCAGAAGTTTTCCATGAACTGGCTCGGCAATTCGACCGCATCCCATTCGACGCCGTGAATGCCCGACACCGGCAGTTCGTCCACCTGCGTCAGCAGATGGTGCAAACCGTGGCCGCATTCGTGGAACAGGGTGATGACATCGTCGTGGCTGAAGGTAGCCGGCTTGTCTCCGACGGGCGCAGGGAAGTTGCAGTTGAGGTAGGCCACCGGAATCTGCACGCCACTCGCGACGCGGCGGCGGGTGATGGCTTCGTCCATCCAGGCGCCACCACGCTTGGTTTCGCGCGCATACGGGTCGAGGTAGAACTGGCCGATGAGTTTGCCCTCGCGCTCGATGCGAAAGAAGCGCACGGCGGGATGCCACGCCGGCGCCGCATCGGGCGCGAGCTTGACCGCAAACAAGGCCTCGATGACGCGGAACAATCCGGCCAGGACCTTCGGCTCGGGAAAGTACTGCTTCACTTCGTCGTCGGAGAAGCTGTAGCGCTGCTGCTTGAGCTTTTCCGAGGCCCAGGCAAGATCCCAGCTTTCCAGAGCGTCCATGCCGAGTTCCTGGCGGGCGAAATCGCGCAGTTCGGCGATGTCACGCTCGGCAAAGGGACGCGCCTTGGCCGCCATGTCGCGCTGGAAGCCCGCCACCTGGGCCGGCGTATCGGCCATCTTGGTCGCCAGCGAGACCTCGGCGAAGTTGCCGTAGCCGAGCATTTTCGCTTCTTCGTCGCGCAGGGCGAGCAGGCGCTCGATCAGCGGGCCGTTGTTCCATTCCTGCGGGCCGAACTCGGAAGCGCGCGTCGCGTAGGCGCGGTACATGCGCGCGCGCAGATCGCGGTTGTCGCAGAACTGCAGCACCGGAATATAGGACGGCGCATGCAGCGTGAACTTCCACCCCGGCTTGCCCTCTTTCTCCGCTGCCGCCTTTGCGGCGGCCTTCGCATCCGCGGGCAGGCCTTTGATTCCGGCTTCGTCCTCGATCCACTCGGCGTGGGCGTTGGTCGCGTCCAGCACGTTCTCGGAAAACTTCGCGCCCAGCGCCGACAACTCTTCCTGGATTTCCTTGAAGCGCGGCTTTCTGTCTTCGGGAAGTTCCGCGCCGGATAGCCGGAAATCGCGCAATTCGTTTTCGATGATGCGACGCCGGGCCGGCGACAGCGCGGGGAATTCCGCAGCGGCGGCGAGCAGCTTGAACTTGGCGAATAACGCGAGGTTTTGCCCGAGGTCGGCATAAAAGCTGGAAACCTCGGGCAGCATGGCGTTGTAGGCCTCGCGCCAGGGCGGCACGTCATTGACCGAATGCAGGTGGCCGACGATGCCCCAGGCACGCGACAGGCGCTCACCGGCATCGAGCATCGGCTGTACGAAGGCATCCCATGTCGCGGCAGTATCCGGCGCGATCAGCCGCTCGATCAGGGCACGGTTTTCGTCGAGCAACTGGCGAATGGCGGGGGTGACGTGTTCGGGCTGAACACTGTCAAAGCGGGGCAGCCCGCTGAAATCGAGTAGTGGATTCATGGTTCCAAGGTTGGGGCGAAGGAGGCAACTGCAATGCCTCGCCGTCTATGCGACGAGATCTTTGTAGGCGTGAAAGCTGGCGTGTCCGAGCCAGGGCATCACGACTACCAGCCCGACCAGCGCCGTGGCAAAACCGAGGCAGGTCAGCAGCATGATGATGAAAGCCCAGAATGCCAGCGGCAGCGGGTTCTCGGCAACGGCATTGACACTGGTTACCAGCGCGCAAAGCAGGTCGCAGCGGCGATCGACCAGCATCGGCATCGAAACCACGCTGACGGCGAACACCAGGGCCGCCAGCACACCGCCGGCACACAGGTAGATGAAGAACATCAGGTAGTGCTGCGGATTGATCGCTACCTCGACCATCATGTCCAGCGGTCCCAGCGGGCTGCCCTTGTAGAACACGGCGATGATCACGATGGATATGACCTGCCACACCGTGCCGGCCAGTATCGACAGCAGTCCGAAGCTGACCAGAGCGGACGGGTTGCGCTTCCATGCCACCATCGAGTCGAAGACCGATGCCGGCTCATTGGCGAGATAGCGCCGCGACAGTTCATAGAGCCCGGCCAGGAGCATCGGCGCGACCAGCAGAAAACCGCTGATGGAGGCAGCGAACAGATAAGGCAGATTTGCCGTTACGCCAAGAATCACCGCGCCGGTGACGGCGATGGCGGCACCGTAGAACAGACTGGCCGCGGGCTGCCGCCGGAGATCCGCCCAGCCCAGTCGAAGCCATCGCAACGGCGCTCCGAAGCCGATCTCCCGCACCTTGGGAAGAGTTATGTTCCCGGCGGAGCCGGGGCCGGTGCCTTGCATGCCAGGAATTCCGCTTCGCGGGCTGGCATCCCCTGCGGACGGCGCTGGCGGGACGGCGACGGAGTCATTCATCGGGCAAAAAGCGCCGGGAAGATCAGAGCGCGTGCGGGCCGGCCAGGCGGGTCAGCGCCTCACGGTAGTTGGCGGCAGTCTTCTCGATGATGTCCTGCGGCAGTTTCGGCCCCGGCGCCTGCTTGTTCCAGTCCAGCGTTTCGAGGTAATCGCGGACGAACTGCTTGTCGAAACTGGGCGGGCTGATGCCCACCTTGTAGCGGTCGGCCGGCCAGAAGCGCGAGGAATCGGGTGTCAGCACCTCGTCGATCAGGTACAACCTCCCTTCGGCGTCCTGACCGAACTCGAACTTGGTGTCGGCGATGATGATGCCAACCACGCGGGCATAGGTAGCGGCCTCGCGATACAGGCGCAGGGTAGTGTCCTTGACGGTCTTCGCCAGTTCGGCGCCGAGCATCTTCTCGACAGTGGCGTAGTCGATGTTTTCGTCATGGTCGCCTGCCTCGGCCTTGGTCGCCGGGGTGAATATCGGCGCCGGCAGTTGCTGGGCCATCTGCAGACCGGCCGGCAGCGGAATGCCGCACACGGCGCCCGTCGCCTGGTAGTCCTTCCAGCCGGAGCCGATCAGATAGCCGCGCGCTACCGCCTCGATCGGCAACGGCTTCAGGCGCTTCACCACCAGTGCCCGGCCGCGCACCTGGGCTTGTTCTTCAGCCCCCTTCACCACGGTTTCGGGATCGATGCCGGTCAGCTGGTTGGGTATCACATGGGCCAGCTTGCCGAACCAGAAATTGGCCACCGCCGTGAGTACGGCGCCCTTGCCCGGAATCGGGTCAGGCAGGATCACGTCAAACGCCGAAAGGCGATCGGTGGTGACGATCAGCAACTTATCCTCGTCGACGGCGTAGATGTCGCGCACCTTGCCGCGGCCCAGCAGTGGCAGGCTCTTGATGGTGGATTCGAACAATGGAGGCATTGGAGTGGACATGAAGATGCTCTGAGCAGGAGGGTTATTCGCGAACGTAGGGCTTGCCGGCCTTTTCGTCGGCATCCTCGCGATAGGGAAAGCGGACATGGCCGTAACGGATTGCCAGCACGGAAATCGTCAGCAGGAATATTGCGGCGGCGACCGCCAGCATGCGCCATTCGGTCATTTCCTTGAGATCGAGGATCAGGTAGCGCGCCAGCGCCACCATGCCGATATACAGCGGGAAGCGCACCTGAACCTGCCCTGACTTCAAATACTGGCCGATCATCGCCAGCACTTCGAGGAACAGAAACATCAGCAGCAGATCCGCCAGCGCCACCCGGCGCAATTCGATCATGCCCAGCGCCTCCTGATACATGGCGATGGTGGTGGCGAAGGCAATCACCAGGAGGCCGGCATACTCGACTATGTCGAGGCCGCTACTGAAGAACTTGCGCAGCCGGTCAAAAGTGTGGGACTGAATGTTCATAACGGGAAAAGGACAAGCCGCCCGAATGGAGCGGTCGAGTAATTTACCGTAAATCGCCGATCATTTGACGATCGCGTTCAGTTCGCCCTTCTTGTAGCGCTCTGCCATCTTCTCCATGGCAATCGGCTTGATCCTGCCAGCCTGCCCAGCACAGCCGAAGGCCGTATAACGGGCCACGCAGATTTCCTTCATGGCCTTGCGCGCGGCGGCCAGATACTTGCGCGGATCGAAATCCTTGGTGTTCTCGGCCAGGTACTTGCGGATCGCACCGGTCGAGGCCATGCGCAAATCGGTATCGATATTGACCTTGCGCACCCCATGCTTGATGCCCTCGACGATTTCCGCCACCGGCACGCCGTAGGTTTCACCCATGGTGCCGCCGTACTGGTTGATGATCTTGAGCCAGTCCTGCGGGACCGACGAAGAACCGTGCATCACCAGGTGGGTATTCGGAATGCGGGCGTGGATTTCCTTGATGCGGTCGATGCGCAGCACGGCACCGGTTGGCGGCCGGGTAAATTTGTAGGCGCCGTGCGAGGTGCCGATGGCGATCGCCAGCGCATCGACGCCGGTCGCCTTGACGAATTCGGCGGCTTCATTCGGGTCGGTCAGCAACTGGTCGTGGGACAGTGCACCTTCCGCGCCGTGGCCGTCTTCCTTTTCGCCCATTCCGGTTTCCAGCGAGCCCAGACAACCCAGTTCGCCCTCGACCGAAACGCCGATGGCGTGGGCAATGTCGACCACATGACGAGTAACCCGGGCGTTGTACTCGAAACTGGCCGGGGTCTTGGCATCTTCCTGCAGCGAGCCATCCATCATCACGCTGGAGAAGCCCGAGCGCATCGACTGGATGCAGATCGACGGACTGGCGCCGTGATCCTGGTGCATCACGATCGGGATATCCGGATGGGTCTCGATCGCCGCTTCGATCAGGTGGCGCAAATAGGGCTCGCCGGCGTATTTGCGGGCACCGGCCGAGCCCTGCATGATGACCGGGCTGTTGGTTTCGGCAGCCGCTTCCATGATCGCCTGAATTTGTTCCAGATTATTGACGTTGAAGGCCGGCAGGCCGTAGCCGTTTTCGGCAGCGTGGTCGAGCAGTTGACGCATGGATACGAGGGGCATGACGATCTCCTTGGTTTATCGGGGCGCGGATTTGGGTCGGCGGTGCTCGCCGACCTTGACAATTTTCATGGTGTTGGTGCCGCCGGCCTGACCGATCGGCTCGCCGATGGTGAGCACGATCAGATCGCCCTTCTCGACGGCGCCGGCGGCAATCAGGATTTCCTCGGCCTGCCACAGCAGTTCATCACGATCGGTGGCGATGTATTCGGTCAGCAGCGGATAAACGTCGCGGTAGATGCTGACCCGGTAGCGGGTGCGGATGCGTGGCGTCAGCGCGTAGATGGGCACGCCGGAATTGAGCCGGCTCATCCACAGCGTGGTCGAGCCCGATTCGGTCAGCGTGGCGATGGCCTTCACCTTGAGGTGGAATGCGGTGAATATCGCCGCCATCGAGATCGACTGATCGATGCGGGTGAACACCTGATCGAGGAAGTGCGTATCGAGGGTGACGGTCTGCGATTTCTCGGCCGCGATACAGACCCGCGCCATGGCTGCCACCGCCTCCACCGGATAGGCGCCGGAAGCAGTCTCGGCGGACAGCATGACGGCATCGGTGCCGTCGAGCACGGCATTGGCGACATCCGAAACTTCTGCGCGGGTGGGCACCGGGCTGGTAATCATCGATTCCATCATTTGCGTGGCGGTGATGGCAAAGCGGTTGTACTCGCGGGCCATCCGGATCATGCGCTTTTGCAGGGCCGGCACGGCCGCGTCGCCCACCTCGACCGCCAGATCGCCGCGCGCCACCATGATGCCGTCGGTGGCATGCAGGATGTCTTCAAGATTCTCCACCGCCTCGACGCGTTCGATCTTGGCGATCACCAAGGCGTCGGATCCGGCATCGCGCAGCAGCTGCCGCGCCTGGCGCATGTCGCCGCCCGACTTGGGGAAGGAAACGGCAACGTAATCGACATTGAGCGCAGCCGCCGTCTTGATGTCGGCCATGTCCTTGGGCGTCAGCGCCGGCGCGGAAAGTCCACCGCCCTGCTTGTTGATGCCCTTGTTGTTGGAAAGCTCGCCGTCGTGCCGGTTGCGGCAGTGAATTTCGCTGCCCTCGATGCGCTCGACGTCGAACACCGTCCGGCCGTCGTCCAGCAGCAGCACATCCCCGGCGACGACATCCTCGACCAGTTCGGGATAGTCGAGGCCGACCCGGCCTGCATCGCCCAGCGTGCATTTGGCATCGAGTATGAAACTCTGTCCCGCCTTGATTGCCACCGGACCGGCGGCGAACTTGCCGATGCGGATCTTCGGCCCCTGCAGGTCGGCCATCACGCCAACGGTGCGGGCCGCCTTGTGCGCAGCATCGCGCAATATGTCGATGCGTTTCTTGTGGTCTTCCGCCGTGCCGTGCGAAAAATTCAGGCGCACGACGTCAACGCCGGCCGCTACCAGTTCGGCGAGCCTTTCCGGACTGCTGGAAGCCGGCCCGAGGGTGGCGACGATCTTGGTCGAACGCTTTTCGGTCATGGCGTGGTCGCTCGCGCAGCGGATCTGTCCACCATCACTCAGCTCTTGGCGCGCTGCTCCAGCATATCGATCGCCGGCAAGCGCTTGCCTTCAAGAAACTCGAGGAAGGCGCCACCGGCAGTCGATATATAGGACACCTTGTCGTAGATGTCGTACTTCTGGATCGCGGCGATGGTGTCGCCGCCGCCGGCCAGAGTGAAAGCCCGGGTGTTGGCGATGGCCTTGGCGATGGCCTTGGTGCCAGCGCCGAACTGGTCGAACTCGAACACGCCGACCGGGCCGTTCCACACTACCGTGCCAGCCTTCATGATGATGTCGACAAGTTCCTGCGCCGACTTCGGGCCGATGTCAAAAATCATGTCGTCATCGGCGACGGCACCGGCATCCTTCTGCACGGCTGGCTCGGCCGCGTCGAACTTCTTGCCGCAGACCACGTCGACGGCGATCGGGATGGTGGCGCCGCGCGCTGTCATCTTCTTCATCAGAGCCTGAGCGGTGGGCACCAGATCATCCTCGCACAGCGACTTGCCGACGTTCCTGCCACTGGCCTTGAGGAAGGTATTGGCGATGCCGCCGCCGACCACCATCTGGTCGACTTTCTCGGACAGCGCTTCGAGCACGGTCAGCTTGGTCGAGACCTTGGAGCCGCCGACAATGGCCACCATCGGCCGCGCCGGGGTGGCTAGCGCCTTGGTCAGCGCTTCAAGTTCCGCGGCGACCAGCAGGCCGGCGCAGGCCGCCGGTGCGAACTGCCCCACACCGTAGGTCGACGCTTCGGCGCGGTGTGCGGTGCCAAAAGCGTCCATGACGAACAGATCGCAGAGCGCGGCGTACTTGCGTGCCGTGGCTTCGACGTTCTTCTTCTCGCCCTTGTTGAACCGGCAGTTTTCCAGCAGCACCACTTCGCCGGCAGCGACCTCATTTACCCATGAGCCGCCATCGACCCAGTCGCGGATCACCCGCACCGGCTTGCCCAGTTTGGCGGTCATCACGTCGGCCACCGGCTTGAGCGAGTTCTCTTCCGTGAACACGCCCTCTTCCGGGCGGCCGAGGTGCGAGGTCACCATCACCCTGGCGCCGGCCCTGAGGCAATGCTCGATGGTCGGCATCGAGGCGGTGATGCGGGCGTCCGACGTGACCTTGCCGTCCTTGACCGGGACGTTGAGGTCGGCGCGAATGAAGACGCGCTTCCCCGCCAGGTCGAAATCGGTAAGACGCTTGAACGTCATGGCGAATCTCTCCTTTTTGCCTTACTTTGCGACGTGCTTGAGGAAGTTCAGCATGTTGCAGGTGTAGCCGTACTCGTTGTCGTACCAGGCCACGACCTTGACGAAGGTCGAATCGAGTGCAATGCCGGCTTCGGCGTCGAAGGTCGATGGCAAGGAGCAGCCGCGAAAGTCGGTGGCGACCACCTTCTCTTCGGTGTAGCCCAGCACGCCCTTCATCGAACCCTCGGAGGCAGCCTTCATCGCCGCGCAGATATCCTTGTAGGGCGCTTCCTTGATCAGTTCCACGGTCAGGTCAACCACCGATACGTCGGAAGTCGGGACACGGAAGGACATGCCCGTCAGCTTCTTGTTGAGTTCCGGAATCACGATGCCGACGGCCTTGGCGGCGCCGGTGGAGGATGGAATGATGTTTTCCAGAATGCCGCGACCGCCTCGCCAGTCCTTGTTGGAGGGGCCATCGACGGTCTTCTGGGTAGCAGTGGCGGCATGCACCGTGGTCATCAGGCCGCGCTTGATGCCCCAGTTGTCGTGCAGCACCTTGGCCACGGGAGCCAGGCAGTTGGTGGTGCAGGATGCGGCGGAAACGATGGCTTCGCCCTTGTACTTCTCGTGGTTCACGCCATAGACGAACATCGGCGTGTCGTCCTTGGACGGAGCCGACTGGACGACCTTTTTGGCGCCGGCATCGATGTGCTTCTGGCAGGTGTCCTTGGTGAGAAAGAAACCCGTCGATTCGATGATGATCTTGGCGCCGATTTCTTTCCACTTCAGGTTGGCGGGATCCTTCTCGGCCGTCAGGCGGATCTTCTTGCCATTGACGATCAGGGTGTTGCCGTCGACGGCAATGTCGCCCTTGAAGTTGCCATGCACCGAGTCGTACTTCAGCATGTAGGCCAGATAATCGGGCTCGAGCAGGTCATTGATGCCAACGACTTCGATTTCGGGAAAATCCTTGGCGATGGCGCGGAATGCCATGCGGCCGATGCGGCCGAAGCCGTTGATGCCAACCTTGATAGCCATGCGAATAAGCTCCTGGGAGTGATTAGATGAATTGCTCGACCGTCTTCACGACATTTGCCACCGTGAAACCAAATTCCTTGAACAACTGGCCGGCCGGGGCCGACTCGCCGAAACGGTCGAGGCCGATGACCGCGCCCTGGCCGCCATCCGTTGCGCCGACATACTTGTGCCAGCCGTCAGTGACGCCGGCTTCGATGGCGACGCGGGGCACGCCCTTGATCAGCACCGACTCCCGGTAGGCGGCATCCTGCCGGTCGAAGACATTGGTGCAGGGCATCGACACCACGCGCACCGGGATTTCAGCCGCCATTGCCGCCTGCGCCTTGAGGGCGAGATCGACCTCGGACCCGGTGGCGATGATGATCGCCTTGGGCTTGCCGTTCTTCGCCTCGGAAATAATGTAGCCGCCCCGGGAGATATTGGCGATGGCCGCCGCGTCGCGCGGCACGAAAGGCAGATTCTGGCGCGACAGGCAAAGTGAACTCGGGCCGGTGAGCTTTTCCACGGCGGCAGTCCATGCCACCATGGTTTCCACCGTGTCGCAAGGGCGCCAGACATCCATGTTGGGAATCATGCGCAGCGTGGCGGTCTGCTCCACCGGCTGGTGGGTCGGGCCGTCCTCGCCGAGGCCGATCGAATCATGCGTGAACACATAGATCACGCGCTGCTTCATCAGCGCTGCCATGCGCAAGGCGTTGCGGGCGTATTCGGAGAACATCAGGAAGGTGCCGCCGAAAGGCAGTACACCGCCGTGCAGCGCCATGCCGTTCATGATCGCCGCCATGCCGAACTCGCGCACGCCGTAGGAAATGTAGTTGCCCGGCGTCTTGCCGGAGACATTCTTGCAACCCGCCCAGTTGGTCAGGTTGGAGCCGGTCAGGTCGGCAGAGCCGCCGACGAACTCGGGCAGCGCCGGGGCCAGGGCATTGATGGCGATCTGCGAGGCCTTTCGGGTAGCGACGGTCTCGGCCTTTGCGTTTACGGCCTCGACGGCCTTTTTGGCGTGTTCCGCCCAGTTGGCTGGCAGTTCATTGGCCATGCGGCGCTTGTATTCGGCGGCTTCGCTCGGAAAGGCTCTGGCGTAGTTGCCGAACTTCTGGTTCCAGTCGGCCTCCCGCTCGGCGCCTTGCTTCTTCGCATCCCAGCCGGCATAGACCTCCTGCGGAATCTCGAAGGGTGCATGCGACCAGCCGATGTGCGCGCGCGCGGCAGCGATTTCGGCGTCGCCCAGCGGTGCGCCATGCACGTCGTGGCTGCCCTGCTTGTTCGGCGCGCCCATCCCGATCACCGTCTTGCAGCAGATCAGCGTCGGCCGCGTCACATCTTCCTTTGCCTGGCGAATCGCCGCATCGATGGCCGCCGGATTGTGCCCGTCGACGTTGCGGATCACCCGCCAGCCATAGGCCTCGAAACGCTTGGGCGTGTCGTCGGTGAACCAGCCTTCGACATGTCCGTCGATGGAAATGCCATTGTCGTCCCAAAAGGCAGTCAGCTTGCCCAGACCCCAGGTCCCTGCGAGCGAACAGGCCTCGTGCGAAATGCCCTCCATCAGGCAGCCATCGCCAAGGAAAACATATGTACGGTGGTCGACGATCTGGTGGCCGGGCCGGTTGAATTCATTCGCCAGCAGCTTTTCCGCCATGGCCATGCCCACCGCGTTGGTGATGCCCTGCCCCAGCGGACCCGTGGTGGTCTCGACGCCCGGCGCATAGCCGTACTCGGGGTGCCCCGGGGTCCTGCTGTGCAACTGGCGAAACTGCTTCAGATCATCGATCGACAGAGCGTAGCCGGTCAGGTGCAGCAGGGAGTAGAGCAGCATCGAACCGTGGCCGTTTGATAATACGAAACGGTCGCGGTCAGCCCAGTGCGGATTCTGCGGATTGTGGCGCAGGTGGCGATTCCACAGCACTTCGGCGATTTCCGCCATGCCCATGGGAGCGCCCGGGTGGCCGGAGTTGGCTTTTTGCACCGCGTCCATGGCAAGGGCGCGAATGGCGTTGGAAAGATTGGACCCCACGGAAGCGACTACTGAGGACGAAGCGGACGGCGATGTTGTCATGGCGGCATCGAAAAGTTGGGAGACGGGCTGAGTTCCGTCAAGGTAGCCCGGTATTATCGGCGAAACCGGGTGGATCGCGCTAGTGGCTGTGGATGCTTGATTCCCTGTTGCTCAGGCCCGCTTGCGGTTCTCCATCATGCGCAGAATCAGGGGCGTGAAGATCAGTTGCATGGCCAGTTCCATCTTGCCGCCGGGCACCACGATGATGTTCGGTCGCGACATGAAGGAATTGTGGATCATGGACAGCAGATAGGGGAAGTCGATGCCCTTCGGGTTGGCGAAGCGGATGACGACAAAACTTTCGTCCGCCGTCGGAATGTCGCGGGCGATGAAGGGGTTCGAGGTGTCCACCGTCGGCACCCGCTGGAAGTTGACGTGGGTCCGCGAGAACTGCGGCGTGATGTAGTTGATGTAGTCCGGCATGCGGCGCAGGATGGTGTCCACCACGGCCTCGGTCGAGTAGCCGCGCTGGTTCTTGTCGCGATGCAGCTTCTGTATCCATTCGAGGTTCACGGTCGGCACCACGCCGACCAGCAGGTCGGCATGCTGGGCAACATTGACCGTGTCGGTGACTGCGGCGCCATGCAAACCCTCGTAGAACATCAGGTCGGTGTCGCCGGGAATGTCTTCCCAGGGCGTGAATTCACCGGACTGCTGGCCATACGGCGCCGCTTCGTCGGCGTTGTGCAGATACTTCCTCAGCTTGCCCCTGCCGGTCTTGCCGTAGCCTTTGAACAAGTCCGCCAGTTCCTCGAGCAGATTGGCCTCGGGACCAAAGTGGCTGAAGTGGTTGTTGCCCTGCAGTCGCGCCTCTTCCATTGCGACTTTCATGGCCTTGCGGTCGAAGCGATGAAAGGAATCGCCCTCAACGATGGCCGCGTTGAGATTCTCGCGACGAAAGACCAGGTCGAAAGACTTGGTGACCGTGGACGTGCCGGCGCCGGAAGATCCGGTGATGGCGACGATGGGATGCTTGACCGACATGAGGCTCTCCTGGGTTACTGTGTCCGGAACAGCGAGCGCGTTGAAAACAATGGCGAATTGAAGGTGTCCGGCTCCTTGCCGCTGGCGTATTCGGCGTGGTAGGCGGAGACGCGCTCGACTTCATGCTTGGAACCGAAGATCAGCGGCACGCGCTGATGCAGTTCCGCCGGAGCGATTTCCATGACCCGCTCGCGGCCTGTCGTCGATAAGCCGCCGGCCTGTTCGATGAGGAAGGAAATCGGGTTGGCTTCGTACATGAGTCGCAAGCGCCCCGGCTTGGACGGGTCCTTGCTGTCCTTCGGGTACATGAAGATGCCGCCGCGCGTCAGAATGCGGAAGGTTTCCGCCACCAGCGAGGCAACCCAGCGCATGTTGAAGTCCTTGCCCCGGGGTCCGGTCTTGCCAGCCAGGCACTCCGTCACGTAGCGCTTCACCGGAGGTTCCCAGAAGCGTTCGTTGGAGGCGTTGATGGCGAATTCGCTGGCGTCGGCAGGAATGCGCATCTGCGGATGGGTCAGGATAAAGGCACCGATCTCGCGGTCCAGAGTGAAGCCATCGACCCCATGGCCGGTAGTCAGCAGCAGCATGGTCGACGGCCCGTAGAGTGCGAGCCCGGCGCAAACCTGTTGTGTGCCGGGCTGCAGGAAATCCTCGAGGCTGGCGTTGCTGCCCGGATTGGGTGCGCGCAGAATCGAAAAGATGCTGCCCACCGTGAGATTGACGTCGATGTTCGAGCTGCCGTCGAGCGGATCGAAAACCAGCAGGTACTTGCCGCGCCGGCAATGGTCGGGAATCGCATAGACCCCTTCCATCTCCTCGGAGGCCATGCCGCTCAAGTGGCCGTTCCACTGGTTTTCCTGCAACATGACGTCGTTGCTTATGACGTCCAGCTTCTTTTGCACCTCGCCCTGGACGTTGACCAGGGCGCCATCGGCGCCGGCATTGCCCAGCGCCCCGATCAGCGCGCCCTTGTTCACCTGGTTGGAGATGATCTTGATCGAGGTCGCCAGGGAATTGAGCAGCCCGGAAAACTCCCCCGAGGCGCCCGGATGCTTGTGCTCTTCTTCAATCGTGTAACGGGTTAGCGTGGTGCGTCCCTGATGCATGAGTCCTGCTCCCTTGAATGTTGCATGGTTCCGCGCGCGACGCCTTCGGCGCCGATAACCCGCTTCGTTGGCGGACAATGTAAACGCATCGATCTATAAGCGCCATTCACTTTTTCTTATCCTTTAAATAAGGCTGCTGTTATTGCCGCCGGCACCGCTAGAATCAGGCTGGCAGAGCACCTGCTTCCGCAGCGCAATCTGCTCAAAAGGAGACTCCCAATGGCTTCACTGCTGTCCCGCCTCTGCGTCACCGCGTTTGCCGCCGGCCTCAGCCTGGCTGCCTGCGCCCAATCCATGTCCCCGGTCGGCCTCTGGCAGACCATCGACGACGAAACCAAGAAAGCCAAGTCATTCGTTCGCATCACGGAAAAGGATGGCGTGATTTCCGGAATGATCGAGAAAATTGTCGACCCGGCCAAGCAGGACTCGAAATGCGACGAATGCGCCAGCGACGATCCGCGCAAAGGCAAGCCGGTGATCGGCATGACCATCCTGAGCGACCTGAAGAAGGACGGCGACAACGTTTACGGCGGCGGCAAGATACTCGACCCGAACAACGGCAAGGTCTACAACGCCAAGGTGACCGTTATCGAAGGCGGCAAGAAACTGGAAATGCGCGGCTCCATCCTGTTTTTCGGCCGCACCCAGACCTGGATTCGCGCGGACTAGCAGTTCCGCGCCGTTCCGCCGGCGCCGACTTTCAGTCAAGGCCTACTTGCGGCCAAACGCGGGCTTCGCTTGAAGTGCCGGATTGAGGTCATTCGGCAGCAAGGTGAGAATGGGGTAGCATTGACAGGCCCGTGGCAGCGGGCAAGTACCTCTCCGGGTGACTTGCCATCCGATCTGCCATCCCGCCATTTCTCGCCTTGAACGGAGCATTGCCATGAACGTGCAGACCAAAGCCCTTTCGCTTGCCGTGATAGTCGCTGTCGCCCTGATGGGCTGCGGCAAGGAAGCACCGCCCCCGCCGCCGGTCCAGGCAGCGCCGACTCCTGCTCCAGCGGCTGGTGCTCCGGTAGCGGCGGCACCTGCTGCCGCGGTTGCGGCTGCTTCCGCTG
>JANXRC010000203.1 GCA_025353195.1 Rhodocyclaceae bacterium | reverse complement strand
GCGCTGGCGCAGAAACACGCCGCGCGACGTGCTGCTGTTTGCCGGCTTGTGGACACTCGCCGAATGGCTGCGCGGGCACCTATTCACCGGCTTCCCCTGGCTCGCCGTCGGTTACTCGCAAAGCCCGCCGAGCCCGCTGGCCGGCTGGGCGTCCGTGCTCGGCGTCTATGGCCTCGGTTTCATCGTCGCCCTGATCGGCGGACTGCTTGGCGAGATGATCCTCAGCGGCTGGCGCCGTCCTCGGTCGT
Organism: Rhodocyclaceae bacterium; assembly: GCA_025353195.1. Taxonomy (GTDB): domain Bacteria; phylum Pseudomonadota; class Gammaproteobacteria; order Burkholderiales; family Rhodocyclaceae; genus Sulfuritalea. Next base: position 7,597 of record JANXRC010000203.1, on the reverse strand, counting down.
GGCTAACCATACTGCTGCTGCTCGTCGCTGGCGGCGTATTGCACCGCATGGACTGGACGCAACCGGCAGGCGCTCCGGTCACGGTGGCTCTGCTGCAGGGCAACGTGCCACAAAGCCTGAAGTGGGATCCAAAGCGGCTGCCGCTGTCGATCGACACCTATCTGCGCCTGGCCACGGCCCACCCGGCACCGCTCATCGTATTGCCGGAAACCGCCCTGCCGCTGTACTTCAATGAAGTTCCGCGCGAGGTGTTGCGCGGCCTGACGAGCCACGGCGCAGCGCTGATCGGTGTTGCCGTCGGAACCACCGACGGCGGCTATACCAACGGCGCGGTTACGCTGACCGCGGAACTCGCCGCCAGCGCCTACGCCAAGCGGCACCTGGTGCCGTTCGGCGAATACGCGCCACCGGGCTTTGCCTGGTTCTTCCGTTTTGCACACATTCCGATGTCGGATTTCACCGCCGGCCCGGCTCGACAGGAGCCGCTGAGCATTGCCGGGCAGCGCATCGCGCCGAACATCTGTTACGAGGACCTGTTCGGCGAAGAACTGCTCGGCGCATTGCCGGCAGCGACTTTGCTGGTGAATCTTTCCAACACGGCGTGGTTCGGCGATTCGCTGGCGCAGCCGCAACACTTGCAGATCGCCCAGTTGCGCGCCATCGAAACCGGCCGCGTGATGCTGCGCGCGACCAACACCGGCATGACCGCGATGGTGGGCCCGGATGGCGTCGTCGCGGCAGCCCTGCCGCCTTTCGTCACCGATGCGCTGGTGGTACCGGCCCAGGGCCGCACGGGCATGACACCCTACGCGCGCTGGGGCAATCTGCTGGCGCTGCTGATTGCCGTCGGCGCCTGCCTGACCGTGCTGCGCCGACGAGAAGTCAAAGCTTGTAAGCCGCCAGATCAATCGTGAGGGTCGGCCGTCCCATGGCCTGCATCGCGGCACACAGGAAGCGGCGGACCTCGGGCGTCAGCGGGTCATAGTCTGCGGACTTGAAATTCAACGCGAGCATCAGGATCTGGTCGACCAGCAGCAGCTTGCCCATGGGGTTCGGCGTTTCCAGCCCGGCGGCAACGAATGTCTCGGAGATCCAGTGCCGCGCGCTGGCAGCATCGAAAGCCGCAAGATCGTCTGCGCCCAGGGGAAAAGCATAACGCTCGCCGTTCTTCAAAACCACGCTGACTAGATGATCCACGGTACCGCTCCTTTGCCGTTTTGTTGACTTGACGCAGATGATACCGGATGCGGCGGCGGCGACCAGGTCGTCGCAGAGGGAATGGCGCGGTTGACCGCAAACTGCGCAGGTTCATAATTGAAACTTCATCTATCAGAGGGTCCGCGATACCTTCCCGGTGTTCCCTGGCTTCGCTACTCGGTCTCGCCTTCGGGCTGCTGCTGGCTTTCCCGGCGCTGCCACAAACCAGCCCGCGCGCGCTCGCCGTGCAACCGGCCAGGAGCGACGGCAAGCGTATCGCGCTGGTGATCGGCAACGGCGACTACCAGTACCCTGAGAATCTGCCCAAGCTGGCCAACCCGACCAACGATGCGCAAGATATCGCCGAAGCCCTGCGCGGATTCGGCTTCGAAGTCATCGAGCGCAAGAACCAGACGCTGCAAGCCATGCATCAGACCATCGCCGAATTCGGCAGCAGGCTTGGCGGCAGCGAAGCAGCGCTGTTCTACTTCGCCGGACACGGCATCCAGGTCAAGAATCAGAACTATCTGATGCCGGTGAATGCCAAGGTGGAAAGCGAAGCCGCGGTGCCTTACCAGGGCGTCGACGTCAATCGGATCCTCGATGAAATGGACAATGGCAAGAGCGGCGTCAACATTGTCATGCTCGATGCCTGCCGCAACAATCCGATCAGCGGCAAGTTCCGCTCCGGCAAATCGCGCGGTCTTGCCAGTCCGGGCAGTGCGCCGCAAGGGACCGTGATTGTGTATGCCACCGATCCGGGTAATGTTGCCGCGGATGGCGAAGGACGCAATGGACTGTTTTCGGCGGGACTGCTGGCCGCTTTCCAGGGAGCCGACTTGAGTCTCGACGCCGTGCTGACGACAGCCAGCGAGTATGTCGAGCAGAAGAGCGTTGAGGCCGACCCGACCCAGAAGCAGACACCCTACGTCAATGGTCCAAAGACCGTACAGAAGAACTTCCATTTCCGCGTCACCGTCGATCCCGGCCGCGGCGAAATCGAGAAGACCTTCTGGACCAGCATCGAGCGCAGCACCGATCCCGCCGACTTCGAGGCCTATCTGCGCAAGTACCCCAAAGGCAGTTACCGGGCACTGGCCGAGAACCAAATCAGGCGGCTAAGGGCCAGCCAGCCAGCGGCTCCCGCCGCCGCCGCGCCAAGACCGCCCGCCGTGTCGCCAGCACCGACTTCTGCCGCGATCGCCGGCGGCGATCCCGAAACCCAGTTCTGGAACGAAGTAAAGAACAGCGGCACGCGGGACTACCTCGACATCTATCTCAAGCAATACCCGAAGGGCAAGTACGTCGCACTGGCAAAGTTCGAGCTCAAGAAGCTCGACGACCATGACAAGGCCGAGCGGGCGCGCGAGGCGGCGGAGAAGCAGCAGGCCGAGGCGCACGAGCGGCAGGAGGCGCAACGCGCGGAACAGGCGGCGTGGGACCAGGCCAAGGCCGGCACCAGCGCAACGGGTTACGCGAGCTATCTGGACCGCTACCCCAACGGCCGTTACGCGGCGCTGGCACAATCCGCCCAGCAGAGGTTGCTGCGCGAAAAGGCCGCGCAAACTCTCGCAATGGCGCCCACCACCAGCGCCCCCGCCCGTCCGATTGAGATTCCCGCTACGAGCGTCAGTGGCTACCCGAACAGGCCGCTGCGATTGGTAGTGCCCTTCGCCCCCGGCGGCGCGACCGACATTGTTGCCCGTGTGCTGTCCCAGACGCTGACGCAACGCCTGGGTCAGCCGGTCATCGTCGAGAATCGTCCCGGTGCGGGCGGCATCATCGGCCTGGACGCGGCGGCAAAATCCGCTGCCGACGGCTACACCCTGGTCATGGGCAGTTCGGCGAACATTTCGATTGGTTCGCAGTTGTATCGCAACATGTCGGTGAACGTCACCACCGATCTGCAACCGGTTGCCGTGCTCACCAAGGCGCCGATGATGCTGGTGGTCAATTCCGGCAGCCCCTACCTCAATCTGCGCAATCTGGTCGACGCTGCGCGGCGCAACCCGGGACGACTCAACTACGCGACGAGCGGATCAGGCACCAGCAATCATCTGGCATCAGTCGCATTCGAGACCGAAGCCGGCCTCCAGATCACTCACATTCCCTACAAGGGGGTCGCGCCAGCCATTGCCGACCTGCTCGGCGGTCAGGTGAATCTCGCCTTCGTCGAACCGGCATCGGTCGCGGCCCATATCAAGAGCGAAAAACTGCGCGCCCTGGCCGTGACCGGCGACCGGCGCCAACCCGGATTCCCTGAGGTCCCCACGTTTGCGGAACTGGGGATGCCGGGCGTGGATGTCAATCCATGGATCGGCATCTTCGCTCCGGCGGGAACACCGGCGGCCATCGTCCGCCACCTCAACGCCGAAGTGCGCCGCGCGCTGCAACAGCAGGCGCTGGTTGATGGTCTGGCGCGCATGTCGATGCAGGCGGCATCGGGCGGCAGCCACGAGGAATTTGCCGCTTTCGTCCGCGACGACACCGCCCGCATGGCACGCTGGATCAAGGCCGGCAACATCCGGATCGAGTAGCCGGCGGGTTCCAACCCGGGAACGGAAACCCTGTAAAATCGCTGCTCTCGCGAATTAACGGGGTTTCCCGATGAACCAAAAACCCACGTTCCAGGAAGTCATCTTGCGCCTGCAGGACTTCTGGAACAAACAGGGCTGTGTCCTGCTCCAGCCCTACGATATCGAAGTCGGTGCCGGCACCTTCCACACCGCGACTTTCCTGCGGTCGATCGGTCCTGAACCGTGGCGCGCGGCCTACGTGCAGCCCTCGCGCCGGCCCAAGGACGGCCGCTATGGCGAGAACCCGAATCGTTTGCAGCACTACTACCAGTACCAGGTGGTGCTCAAGCCCTCGCCCGACAATATCCAGGAACTCTATCTCGACAGCCTGCGCGCACTGGGCATCAACACTTCCGAACATGACATCCGCTTTGTCGAGGACGATTGGGAATCGCCCACGCTGGGCGCCTGGGGGCTGGGCTGGGAAGTCTGGCTGGACGGCATGGAAGTCACCCAGTTCACTTATTTCCAGGAAGTCGGATCGATACCCTGCCGTCCGGTGCTGGGCGAAATCACCTACGGCATCGAGCGTCTCGCCATGTATTTGCAGAGCGTGGAAAACGTCTTCGATCTGGTCTGGGCCCCCGGCGTTACCTACGGCGACGTGTATCACCAGAATGAAGTCGAGCAATCGACCTACAACTTCGAACATTCCGACATCGACTGGCTGTTTGCGCAGTTCTCCAAGTACGAATCCGAGGCCACGCGCCTGATCGGCCTGAACCTGCCATTGCCGGGCTTCGAGATGGTGATGAAGGCCTCGCACACCTTCAATCTGCTCGATGCGCGCGGCGCCATCTCGGTCACCGAACGCGCCGCCTACATCGGTCGCGTGCGTGCCCTGGCGCGTGAAATCGCCCGGGCCTATTACGACTCGCGCGAGCGGCTCGGCTTCCCCATGCTGAAAGGGGCCGCGCGATGAAGGCCACCTTGCTGATCGAACTCCTGACCGAAGAACTGCCGCCGAAGTCGCTGGCGAAACTGGGCCTGTCCTTCCTCCAGCAAATGCAAAAGGCGCTGGCCGAGGCCGGCTTCATCGAAGCCGGCAATGCGGGGCGCTGGTTTGCGACGCCGCGCCGCCTGGCCCTGCAATTCGACGATTGCCTGGAAAGCCAGCCGGATCGAGTGATCGAGAAGAAAGGCCCGGCCGTCGCCTCAGGAGTCGGCGCTGACGGTACGCCGACCAAGGCCCTCGAAGGCTTCATGCGCTCGGCCGGCGTCGAATTCGCGCAACTGGAAAAACTCACGGACGGCAAGGCCGAGTACTTCGTTGCCCGCATCAGGAAGAGCGGTGGACGCATCGACGAATATCTGGCCGGCATGGTTGAAGCCGCCCTCAAAAAGCTGCCGGTGGCCAAGCTGATGCGCTGGGGTGCCGGTGAAGCGCAATTCGTGCGCCCGGTGCACGGCCTGATCCTGCTGCACGGTCGCCGCACCGTCGGCGGCGAGGTGCTGGGCATTCCCAGCCGCAATGTCACGCGCGGCCACCGCTTCATGAGCGTCGGCGTGATCGAGATCCAGCGTGCGGAAGATTACGAGGCGGTTCTGGAGAAGCAGGGTCGGGTCATCGCCTCCTTCGACAAGCGCCGCGCCATGATCCGCGAGCAGCTGGATCGCGCCGCCGGGCAACTCACCTGGCTGCAGGACGACGCGCTGCTCGATGAAGTCACGGCGCTGGTCGAATTTCCTGCCGTCTATGAAGCGAGCTTCGAGCCGGAGTTTCTCGCCATCCCGCAGGAATGCCTGATCCTCACCATGAAGGCCAACCAGAAATACTTTCCGCTGATGGACGGCGCCGGCGCGAAGGGCAAGCTGACTCACCGCTTCCTCCTGGTTTCCAACATGAAGGTGGCCGACCCCACCCACATCGTCACCGGCAATGCCCGCGTGGTAAGGCCGCGGTTGGCGGACGCCAAGTTCTTCTTCGAAACCGACAAGAAGACGCCGCTCTCGGCGCGCATCGGCAAGCTGTCGCGAGTCGTCTATCACAACAGGCTCGGCACGCAGGGCGAACGCGTCGATCGCCTGGTCAAGCTGGCCGCCGTCATCGCCCAGCGCCTGGACGCCGACGTGATGCAGGCGGAACAGGCGGCCCTGCTAGCGAAAGCCGATCTGGTCACCGACATGGTCGGCGAATTCCCCGAACTGCAAGGCATCATGGGCCGCTACTACGCGCTGGCCGACGGCGAACCCGCTGCCGTGGCCGACGCCATCCAGAGCCACTATCAACCTCGCTTCAATGGCGATGCGTTACCGCAAGGTCCGGTTGCCTGTGCCGTCGCACTCGCCGACAAGCTGGATGCGCTGATCGGCTTCTTCGGCATCGGCCAGATTCCAACGGGCGACAAGGATCCCTTCGGCCTGCGCCGCGCCGCACTGGGGGTGCTGCGCATTCTGATGGAAACGCCGCTGCCGCTCTCGCTGCCGGAACTGGTCGACACCGCCGCCGCCGGCTTTGCCCCGGAGCTGTTCAGCGGCGAATGGCGTGTCGCCGCCGCGGAATTTCTGAAAGAGCGCTTGCGTCACATGCTGCGCGACGCCGGGCATGATCACCGGGCGGTCGATGCAGTGCTGGCGCTGGACCCGACGCGGATCGACCAGATCCCGGCCAAGCTGGCCGCGGTCAAGGCATTTGCCGCGCTGCCCGAGGCCGAAGCGCTGGCGGCCGCCAACAAGCGCATCGTCAATATCCTGAGGAAATCGGGCGCCGAGGCAGGTGCCACGGTCGACGTCGCGCTGCTGCGGGAAGCTGCCGAGAAGGCGTTGTTCGCCCAGGTCACGGCCGTCGCGCCAGGCATTGAAACGCAGCTTGGTACAGGCGACTATACCGGTGCGCTGAAAGCCCTGGCCGGATTGCGCGGCGCGGTCGATGCGTTCTTCGACGGCGTCATGGTGATGGCCGAAGAACCGCTGATCCGCGCCAACCGCCTTGCCCTGCTGTCGCGCCTTGCCGGGTTGATGAACCGGGTCGCCGATATTTCGAAACTTTCCGCCTAACCGCCGGGAGCGCGGGGTAAATCCCGTCCTGTTTTCCTCGTGTTCCCCGCGTCCCCCATGGTGAAATTGTCCTTATGAAACTCGTCATCCTTGACCGCGACGGTGTCATCAACCACGATTCCGACCAGTACATCAAGTCGCCCGAAGAGTGGAAGCCGATACCCGGCAGCCTCAACGCCATCGCCCGCCTCAACCAGGCCGGCTACCGCGTGGTGGTGGCGAGCAACCAGTCGGGCATCGGCCGCGGGCTGTTCGAGACCGACACGCTGATCGCGATTCACGAAAAGATGCTCAAGGCGCTGGCGCAAGTCGGCGGCCGCATCGACGCAATATTTTTCTGCCCGCACACCCACGCCGACAACTGCGACTGCCGCAAGCCGAAGCCCGGCATGCTGCGCGAGATCGCCGCCCGCTTCAATGCCGATCTCGCCGGCGTGCCGGCGATCGGGGATTCCCTGCGCGACCTGCAGGCCGCCACCATCGTCGGCGCACAGCCGATGCTGGTGCTGACCGGCAAGGGCCGCAAGACCGTCGATGATCCGGCGCTGCCACCCGATACGCTGGTGTTTCCCGATCTCGCCGCCGCTGCAGCGCATATCGCTCGCTGATGGCCGTATTCCGCTCCCTGCTGTTCCTGCTGATCCTGGTGCTGGTGACGCCGCCCTACACGCTGGGGGTGATCCTCTGCCGGCCGCTGCCGCACCACATGCGGCGCCGGACAGTGGTGCCGTGGGTGAATTTCGTGATCTGGCTGGTCAAGCATGTGCTCGGCATTCCCTACCGGCTAATCGGCGCCGAAAACCTTCCCGCCCGCCCGGTTGTCGTCC